>BNUF01000138.1 GCA_025997155.1 Clostridia bacterium | reverse complement strand
GAAGACGTTTTCGGCTGGGTTGTTGACGTAAACGAAGAGACGAGGTAGTTATGGGCGATTTTATAAGCAACAGAATAAAGGCGGGCACGAGCAGAATGCCGCACCGCGCGCTTCTTAAAGCGTCGGGGCTTACGGAGGAGGAACTTTCGCACCCGATAATCGGCGTTGTGAACGCGCAGAACGAGATTATCCCGGGGCATATTCACCTTGACCAGATATCGGAAGCGGTAAAGGCGGGCATACGAATGGCGGGCGGGACTCCGCTCGAGTTCCCCGCAATCGCCGTTTGCGACGGTATCGCGATGAACCATATCGGTATGAACTATTCGTTATCGTCACGCGAGCTTATCGCGGACTCCGTTGAGACAATGGCGGCGGCACACGGGTTTGACGGGCTTGTGCTTATCCCGAACTGCGATAAAGTCGTTCCGGGTATGCTTATGGCGGCGGCGCGTCTCAATATCCCCGCTCTTGTTATAAGCGGCGGGCCGATGCTTGCGGGGCGGCTTGTCACAAACGAAAAAGTCAGCCTTTCAAAGACTTTTGAGGCAGTCGGCGCGTACATTGCGGAAAAAATTGACGGAGCTACTTTTCATGATATCGAAGACAATTCTTGCCCGACTTGCGGCTCTTGCTCGGGAATGTATACGGCGAACTCAATGAACTGCCTCACGGAGGCTCTTGGTATGGGTTTGCTCGGAAACGGCACAATCCCCGCCGTTTACAGCGAGAGAATACGCCTTGCCAAACACGCGGGTATGAAAATTATGGAACTCATCACGCGAAATATCCGCCCGTTAGACATAATGACCGAGGCGGCGTTTATAAACGCGCTGACAGTCGATATGGCAATCGGCGCTTCGACAAACTCAATGCTCCACCTCCCCGCGATTGCGCGTGAGGCGGGCGTCGTCCTTAACCTTGAAACAGCGAACGAAATAAGCGCGAAAACCCCGAATCTCTGCAAATTAGCCCCCGCTGGAACACACCATATCGAGGACCTTTACTTTGCGGGCGGCATCGGCGCTATTATGCGGGAGCTTTCGGAGCTTAATCTCCTTGACCTTTCGTTAATGACTGTAACAGGCAAGACCGTGCGTAAAAATATCGAAAACTGCGTCAACAAAAACCCCGACGTTATAAGACACGCGGAAGACCCGTACAGCAAAACGGGCGGTATAGCCGTTTTGAAAGGAAATCTCGCGCAAAACGGGGCGGTCGTCAAACGTTCCGCTGTCGCGCCGGAGATGCTTACGCACAGCGGCAAGGCGCGGGTTTTTGACGGCGAGGACGGCGCGTATGACGCAATTATAAACGGAGAGATAAAGTCGGGCGACGTTGTTGTGATACGCTACTGCGGACCGAAAGGCGGTCCCGGTATGCCCGAAATGCTGTCCCCCACCTCCGCGCTTGCGGGAATGGGACTTGACAAGGAAGTCGCGCTGATTACGGACGGGCGTTTTTCGGGCGCGTCACGCGGGGCGAGTATCGGACACGTCTCCCCCGAGGCGGCGGCGGGCGGCGTTATAGCGCTCGTACAAGAGGGCGACACCATACAGATTGACATTAACGGCGGCAAACTTGAACTTGACGTTTCAGACGAAGAATTAGACAAACGCCGTGCGAGTTTCGCGCCGAAAGCTCCAAGAATCAAAACGGGCTGGCTTGCAAGATACGCGAGACTTGTAACGGGAGCGGATAAAGGCGCGGTTTTAGAATAACGGTTAAAAAGCAAAGGAGTACCTTATGAAACTTACAGGTGCGGAAATTCTGATAGAATGTCTAATCGAACAGGACGTTGACACCGTTTTCGGATATCCTGGCGGCGCGGTGCTGAACATTTATGACGCGTTCTATAAATACCGTGATAAAATAACTCATTACCTCACGTCACACGAGCAAGGCGCGTCACACGCCGCCGACGGATACGCGAGAGCCACTGGCAAGACGGGCGTTTGTGTCGCGACAAGCGGCCCCGGGGCGACGAACCTTGTCACGGGAATCGCGACGGCGTATATGGACTCCACGCCTATGGTGGCGATAACGGGAAACGTCGCGAAAAGCCTTCTCGGCAAGGATAGTTTTCAGGAAGTCGATACCGCAGGTATCACTATGCCGATTACAAAGCACAATTTTATCGTAAAAGATATCGAATACCTTGCGGACACGGTACGCCGCGCTTTTTACATAGCGCGTGAGGACCGCCCCGGACCCGTGCTTATTGACATTACAAAAGACGTTACAGGGGCGTTGTACGAATACGAACGCCAAGAACCCCGCGAGATTACGCGCAAAACAAACACGATTACGGACGCGGACATTGACGCGGCGATAGAACTCATCAAAGAGGCGAAACGCCCGCTGATATACGCGGGCGGCGGGGTAATCCTTTCGGACGCGGCGCAGGAACTCCGCGCTTTCGCGGGAAAAATCGACGCGCCTGTCGCACTCACTCTTATGGGACTCGGCGCGTTTCCCGCGTCACACCCGAATTTCACGGGTATGGTCGGTATGCACGGCACAAAAACGTCAAACACCGCCGTTATGGAATGTGATTTGCTTATCGCGGCGGGGGCGCGGTTTTCCGACCGCGTTATAAGCGACGTGTCAAAATTCGCCAAAAACGCCAAAATTTTACACCTTGACGTGGACGCGGCGGAAATCAACAAAAACATTTTCGCGCAAAGTCAGGTAATCGGCGACATTCGCGAGGTTTTGCGTATCCTTAACGAGAAACTTACGCAGTTGTCGCACTCAAGCTGGATTGCGCATATTCGCCACCTTAAACAGGAATTTCCGCTTAAACAAGTCAGCGCGAACTCCCTGCACCCCCAGTATATTCTTGAACGCATCAACGAGATTTCAGAGGGCAAAGCTCTTATCTCAACCGACGTCGGACAGCACCAGATTTGGGCGGGGCAATATATCAAGTGCGACTCCCCGCGCAGCTTTATCACGAGCGGCGGGCTTGGCACAATGGGATTCGGGCTTGGCGCGGCAATCGGCGCGTCAATCGGACGCGGCAAGGAACTTGTGTTCAACATTACGGGCGACGGGTCGTTTCGTATGAACTGTATCGAATTGGCGACTGCCGTCGAATACAACATACCCGTGATTGACGTGATTATGAACAACCACGTGCTGGGTATGGTTCGCCAATGGCAGACGTTCTTTTATGACGGCAGATACTCGCAGACCGTTCTTAATAATTCCACGGATTTTGTGCGGCTTGCGGAGGCATACGGCGCGGCGGGGCTTTACCTAAGCGACCCCGCCAAAACGGACGAAACTATCAAAAAGGCGATTGAACTGGCGGAGGGCTTGCGTTGCCCCGTCGTCATAAACTGCGAAATTTCCAGCGACGAAAAGGTTTTCCCGATGGTTCCCCCGGGCGAAAGTATCGATAATGTGATATTGGAGTAAATATATGGAAAAATACCACGAACGGTTAGTAAAATTCAAAGAGATTGCGGCGAATTCGGAGAATATCGTTTTTTTCGGAGGGGCGGGCGTTTCCACCGAAAGCGGTATCCCCGACTTCCGCAGTCAGGACGGGCTGTATAACCAAAGTTACAAACACTCTCCCGAAACTATCATCAGCAAATCCTTTTTCTACCGCAACACCTCCGAATTTTATCGGTTTTACAAAGACAAAATGCTGTACAAAGGCGCTAGACCGAACCCCGCGCATATCAAACTCGCGGAACTTGAGCGGGACGGGAAACTCCTTGCCGTGATTACGCAAAATATCGACAACCTACACCAAGAGGCGGGGTCGAAAAACGTCCTCGAACTCCACGGAAGCGTACACAGGAATTTTTGTCAGGATTGCGGGCGGGCGTTTGCGGGAATCGACGTTATACTTGACGCGGAGGACGTTCCCCGTTGCGCTTGCGGCGGCATTATAAAACCCGACGTCGTACTCTATGAAGAACCCCTAGCTCCAGACATTTTGGAAAAGTCGATTAAGGCGATTGAACAAGCCGACACGCTGATTATCGGCGGAACGTCCCTTGTGGTTTACCCTGCGGCGGGGCTTGTCAATTATTTCCACGGAAAGCATATCGTCGTAATCAACAAGGCGCAGATTTCCGCGAATTCCCGCGCCGAACTCCTGTTTGACGAAAATATAGGTAAAGTTTTCGGTGATTTATGAGAACGGTTTTGCTGATTACCGTTTCGGGCGAAAATATGAAGAGAATCCGCAAAGCGCGGTACATTCGTTTTCAGCAATGCACAATGCCGTATCTGGCAGGGCTTTTCCCCAAAAACTGGATTGTTCGGCATATTGACGAAGAAACGGAAGATGTCGATTTCACCAAACATTATGATTTGGTGGGGTTGACTTTTCATACCCCTTGTGCCGTCCGCGCCTATGAAATCGCCGATATTTTCCGCAAAAAGGGCATATGCGTGATTATGGGCGGTCCTCACGTAACGCTTGCCCCAGAGGACGCCTTCCGACACGCCGACAGTATTTTTATCGGCGAATCAGAACGCACACTTCCTCTTTTTTTGGCGGATTTTGAAAAAGGGACTTGCCAAAAACGCTATACCGATACCGAAACGGTTGACCTCAAAGACGCTCCGTTACTTCTAAAAGAACATTTTCACCGAAAAGACCACACGGCGGGTTCAATGTTCGCGACACGCGGTTGTCCCCACGCCTGCGAATTTTGCGCAATTGCCTGTATGTACCAAAAAAAATTCCGCACACGCCCGATTGAACAGGTGGTACGGGATTTTTCCACATTTAAAGGGAAAGTCGTCGTTTTTTGGGACGACAATATTTCCGCCGATTTGGAATACGCGAAAAAATTGTTCCGCGCCCTTACCCCCTACAAAAAATGGTGGACTTCCCAAGCGAGCATACAGGCGGGGGAAGATGACGAATTTTTGTCGCTTGCCTACAAAAGCGGCTGCCGCCACCTTTTTATCGGTTTTGAGAGTATAGCGCAGTTGTCTCTCGACCAGTCAAACAAGTCCTTTAATAAGGTGGAGAAATACCGCGAAATCATACGGAGGATACACTCACACGGAATCTCGGTGCAAGCGGGGGTCGTGTTCGGGTTCGACAGCGACTGCCCCGACATATTCGACAAAACCTTGTCTTTTTTAATCGAAAACGGAATACAGCAAGCGACTTTTAACATACTAACGCCGTACCCGAATACGCCCCTGTATAACAGGCTAAAAGCCGAGGGACGAATCCTGACGGAGGATTTTGCGAAGTACAACAGCCGCGCCGACGTGGTGTTTCAACCGAAACATATGTCGCCTGACGAGTTGCTTAACGGATTTCAGTATGTCAATAAATCGTTTTATCAGATAGGCAATATCTTCAAGAGGCTAAATAATTCCCGCGTAAATCTGTACTGGACTTTGCCTTTGAATTTAATTTACCATTACCAGTTCCACAGATTCCACGGTTTTTAATGGAGGCGAACGACAATGGAAAATATTACGGATTCCGACAAAAATCTCGCCGACGCTGTGGCTTTGGGCGTAAACGCCGAAACCCTCGGGCGTTACAGCGACGCGGGAAAACAGTTCAAGGTCGCTTATGACGGAATAGACCAAGAAACGGGGAAGAAATTACATCAAGGGCTTAAGGGCATATCTCAAAGCAAGGTTAATCCCGATTACGCCAACCAAAACATAAATCAACAAGCGGGTTACTCCGCCGAAGTATTGGACACGGCAAAACAGAACGCCGAAAATATTAAAAGCGGAAATTCACAGCGCGTTTTTCGAACTGACGACTTGGGGAGAGTAAACGACACGCGGGCTGACCAAGTAACTTTGGATAAATTTGGCAATGTTATTGACGGGTCGGAAGTTCAGCTTAAGTTTCTCTCGGATTCGGACGCTTTTTTTACAAAAATTAGCGGCAAGGAATACGCGGGACATTATCCTGACGGAAAGTTCAGCGTCCCCTCTGACCAATATGACGCGATAAAGTCGAGTTTGAAAGATAAGATATTAAAACTTGAAAATCAAGATTTAACACCCGAAAAACAAAAACAGCTCGAGTATTTGAAAAAAGTTGACAAAAACCTCAAAAAATCTAAAGTTTCAAAAGCGGAAGCGATTGACGCGAGGAAAAACCCCGAGAAAGTGACCGCGAAGGAAATCGGAAAAACGTCACACGAGGCGGGTATAGAGGCGGCAAAAATCGGCGCGGCGGTTGGCGGAGGTATAGCGTTGATTACAAACACAGTCGCCGTCCTTAATGGAGAAAAAAAGGCGGAAGAAGCGGCTGCGGACACGGCTATAGCTACCGTCAGGGCGGGGGCCGCAAGTTACGGTACAGGCGTCGCCAACACCGCGCTTGCGAGTGTACTTAAGAATTCGTCTAACGAGCTCCTTCGTTCCCTTGGTAAAGCAAACGCACCCGCGTACATTATCCAAACGGCAATCACAACCGTAAAATCTATGGCGCGGCTATGCAAAGGCGAAATCAACGCTAACGAGTTTTTTCTGGAA
>BNUF01000137.1 GCA_025997155.1 Clostridia bacterium | reverse complement strand
GCGCAGCAGGGGATTGACTTAATCGCGAAAACCCTACTTACTTACGGCGACATTCTTTTTGTCGAAAAGCCGACGTACTACGGAGCAATCGGCGCGTTTTTCGGGCGGGGAGCAAAGATTTTCGACATTCCGCTCGAACGGGACGGAATGGATTTAGCCGCGCTTGAAGCTTACCTCAAGCTTCACCTGCCGAAATTTATATACATTATGACATATTTTCAGACGCCGACGGGTGTAAGCTACTCCCTCGAAAAAAAACGCGCTCTGCTTAATCTTGCCGAAAAATACGATACATACATAATAGAAGAAGATAATCAGAGTGATTTTATATACACGAACGAAAAGGCTGTTCCGCTCAAGGCTCTTGACTACAAAAACCGCGTAATCTATATAAAAAGTTTCTCGAAGATTATGATGCCGGGGGTGCGGCTCGGGTTTATGATTTTGCCGAAACATATGTCCGCGCAGGTGCTTCAGATGAAGTACGCCGCGGATATCGAGGCGTCGGGGCTTACCCAGCGCGCTCTCGAGCTTTTTTTGAAAAGCGGCAAGTGGCGGAAACATATCAAGAATATGAAGGCGGAGTTTTCAAAGAGGTATTTCACTCTGATCAAGACGCTTGACGGTTTGGGGGACGCTGTTTCGTATTCGCCTCCAAACGGCGGCTGCAGCGTCTGGCTTTGCGTGAGGGGGATTTCCGCCGTGAAACTTTGCAAGGCGTTGCTCGCCGAAAACGTGTTGCTTACCCCGGGGAACATTTACCTTGACGACGACTTGACAAATTTTGTAAAAATAAGTTTTGCGTCCGTATCCACCGACGAAATAAAAAAAGGAATAAATATAATGGCGAATATTGTAAAAAGAGGTGTGTAAAATGAAAATATGCGTTCCGATTACAGGTCATAGTTTTGAGGATATCGCGGAGGAACTTAACTACATAAGGAATTTGACGGAAACGCCCGACGTCATTGAACTTCGCGCGGATTATATCTTTAATATCGACGTTGACGAGGTTCTCAAGTCGCTTGAGATGATAAAATGGAGTTTTCCCGTGATGCTCACGACAAGGATACGCGCCGAGGGCGGAATGAGCAGAAACGACATTCCGCTGGATTTGCGAAAAAGCATCATACTCACGGCAATAGAGGAACATCTGGTCGATTACGTGGATATCGAGGCGGCTAACGATTTGGAGTTTATATACTACATTGCCGACAGAAAAGCGGACGTTAAAATCATAGTATCGGGGCATAATTTCCAATGTACGCCGCCCGAGGACGAATTAATCAGGCATTTGAAGAGGTCGGCGAAACTCGGAGCGGATTTTGTCAAATATGCCGCAATGCCGAAAAGCCCCGAGGACGTTTTGACTTTGCTTTCCGCGACGTACAAATATTCCCAGATGCCCGAGGCGCAAAAAGCTCCGCCGATTACTATGTCAATGAACGAAATCGGGCTGCAAACCCGGATATTCGGCGAAAAATACGGCTCTCAAATGACTTTCGCGTCAGGAAAGAACCCCACCGCACCCGGGCAAATTCCGTTGGTACAGCTCAGAAACGCGCTGAAATATTTAACTTGATTTTTCCCGATATATTGTGTATTATCATAATAAGTTTACAAAGAAATGGGTGAATATATGGACTTGAATACTATTTCCACAGCGCTAGTCGCCACTTGCGCGTCAGCTCTTCTGTGTATCGTCGCGTCGCTTATTGTTACGATACATTATATGCGATTTTCGACGGTAACAAAAATTACGGGAGTTTTTAAGACGCTGCTTGGGCGAATCACGTCGCTTAAGGGCGGCAGCGATATGAAAAACCTCCCTCAAATCGACAAAGCAATCAGAGAGTCGTTTGCCCAGCTTCCCGATTCAAAACTTTTGGAATCGTGGCAATGGTTTATGAAAGACGTAAACGAAGTGTACGAGGGAGAGGCCGCGCCGTCCCCCGCGAATTACTTATCTTATGATAACCTTATCGAGAATTTGCGTATCAAATGGGCATACTTGCAAGCATCGTTTCTGATTACTTTTCTCGCGTTTTTCGCGATGATTACCTGTCCGATTATACCTCTTCTCACGGAAGACAGTAAATTACTGCCCATAGGCATAGCCATTGGGCTTATTGCTATGTTACTATCCCTCTTGTTCTTTTTGCTCGTCACTCTTTCCTACCGTTCAAAACTGAACGAAATCGGCAAGGGTATGAGCGACATAATAACCTCCGTCGCGAGCCGTCTGTACTCGGCGGAAGCTCCTAATAACACCTCTTTGATTCTCCGTTCAAACAAGGAGTCTATGAACGCGTACAAAGAGTCCGTCGAGATTCTTACGGCGCGTATGAACAGTTTCATTTCGGACGAGGTGACGCCCGCTATCACCGCGACTTTTGACAAGACCATCAAAGACTATATCGGACCCTCCATAGAGAAAACCCTGTACTCCGTCCACGACACCTTCCGAAAATTGGGCATAGCGCAGGAACGGCAAGTAGAGCTGATGTGCAACCAGTTTTCAGACATAATGGTTAACCAGACCTCCACAAGCATATCCGCCCTCAACCAAAAAACGTCGGAACTCAGCGAAATGTTTAAACAGGCGGGCGAGTATTACGGCAAGGTGATTACGCAAAGCGGCGACGTTATGCGGCAGAACTTTGACGCGAGCAAACAGGCGTATGACGCGATGATTGCCGCGACGGAGGCGAACGGGAAAGTTCTTGACTACCTTAAAGAATCGTCGGAAACGTCGGCGGCTATTGGAGAATCCGTAAACATACTCACTTCCCTTACGACTCAAAACACGGCGACTCTTGAGAATATGAGCCGAAGCAACAACGAAACGTCGTCGAATCTTGCCGAGCGTATTGACGGAATGAACGCAGAACTTGGCAAATTTACAACCCAGCTCGAGGAAGTTTCGCAGACGACGGCGGGGGTTGCGGCAAGCACAGTTTCCTCTGTTGACGGAACTTTCGCCAAATACATTAAATATATGGAAGAAAACCTTAGCAAGATTGCGAAGAGCAACGGCGATATTTCGGCGAAACTCGCGAACGCGTCCGCGGACGCGGCGGTTTCCGTTCAGGGATTGTTTGACAAATACATCGATAAAATGGGCGATGGAATTAAGCAGATACTCGACAGCAACGCCGAAACTAGCAACGCGCTGGCGCAGTCCGTGCTTAAAATCGACAATATCGGAGACGAACAGTTTGAGCAATCCGCAAAAGTCGCGTCGAAGATTATAGACGGCATCTCCGCCGAAGTCGCGAAACTGGCAAGCGGCACTACCGGCGCGGTACAGGAAGTGTTCCAGAAGTACGCTAAGGAAATGAGCGAAAACGTAAGAGACGTTATGGAAAACAACAGCAATACCGCGAAGATGCTTGCCGACTCCGTTGTGAAGATTGACAACGCGGGGTCTGTGCAGTTCGAAAAAGCGTCGCAAGTCGCGTCCGAAATGATTGAGGGTATCTCCGAGCAGATGAACGAGGCGATGAAGGGTATCGGTACGGAAATCGCCGAAAGTATCTCCTCCGCCTACAAAGAGAGCGAGAGCGTTATCGAGAACCTTAAAGAGGGTACGCATAAACTCGTCGCGGAATACGAAGAATATTTCTCGAAAATCAACACCACGACGACGAGCCTTATGACGGATATGGACGTTACGATTACCTCCGCGATACAGCATATGGCGGACGAACTCAAGGTCGTCGTCGATTCGTTCGCGGAACTTATGGAAAAATCGTCGGATAGCTACGCGGAAAGTTCGCAGGACATTATGATGAAATTTGACGAACAGACAAGAAATATGGGACTTTACGCGCAGGAAATCAACCTCGACGTGGCGAATCTCTCAAGCGGTTTGAAAGAGTCCGTTTCGTTGTTCAACGAAGAGATGAACAAGGGCGTGCTTAGCACCTTTGTCGAATTTGATAAGGGAGTCGCCGATTTCACGAAACGTATGGCGGGGACAATCGAGGCTGTTCGAGAGGCGGTCGAGGCGTTGCCCGAGGCAATCCGCGCAAAATAACGCCCTGAAGGGGAGGTTTTTATGGCTGAAAAAATCTTATATAAACCTGCTTACCTTGCCGAAGTCCTTGAAGAAGTGACGGAGAAGTTTTATTTTAAAGCCGAATTTCCGAAAAAAAAGAGGAATCCAGACGACACTCTCAATTATATTCAGAAATTCGAGGGGCGTCCCCTCACGGGATACCAGCTCGAGGACTTGATTTTGGCTCTTGGCGACAAACCCTCCGACGCGGTGGTCAAGGCGTTATCCGCCCGCGTCACGAACCGCATAATGGGGCTTCTGTGGGCGTATTTCCAATATGACTATAAGAATGTATATGTCCTTTTACTGTTGACTGATATTTCCAGAAAATACAACGCGAATCTGTTCGATATCTCAAACGGGCATCTGATTTTCACGGAGGACTTTTTGACACACCCGATTGAATCCGTGCTTGATATGACGAAAAACGCGGATATACGCGAGTTTATCAAGGAATACGGAATCATCGAGAACAGCCCGTACTGGAGAGACCTTTTGACATACTTGTTTATGAACAGTACGCCCGACACTATTCGGGAAAACTTCGGGCTTTTGTACCATTTTATAAATGTCAGCGAAAAACTGCCCGACGAAGTGTTTGTACACTATATGGAATCCTTTGACGCGCTTGAGTATTCGACAGAGGTGAACCTGCTTCTTATACAAAAACTGGGGCTGCCAGGGTCTTTCAAAGAAGGCGGCGAAAAAGACTTCTGGGAGCAACATTCTCCCGAAATACGGCGGAAAATTCTAAACTGGCATAAACTGCACAATATGAATCTGCATCTTGAACAAAAGAAATTCGCGCTATATACGAACTATCTCGAAGATATACAGGAAGTCGTCTTTGAACGGCGCAACAAATTACTCAAAATAATGTTCAAACTTTTTGCCATTGTGGATAATTGCGACGATTCATCGGTTTCCGTATATTTCGCGAACCCGAACGAGGTAAAAGATGTCGAAAGCATCGACCCCGAGGTTATTCACGTTTCGAGCAAAGATTTTATGGTTTCAAAAACGGACGATTTAATTATGACCTTGTCTGTTTTCGGAATCAACCGAATGTACACGAAAGAAATGTTAGACATTCTTTTGGGAAAAGCAACCGATTATAGGAAAGATTAAACCAGTTGGGGTGATGTTTGTGCCTGTACCAAATAATATGCCGCTCGGCGAGCTGCTTATACAAAACGAAGTAATCACAAAAGAACAATTGCAGGAGGCTCTTAAATTTAAAAAAGAGACCAACTCAAAAAAATATCTGGGAGAGATTCTTCAGGAACTGAATTTCACAACAGAATTACAGATTAAAAGAGTTCTTGAGTTCCAGTACAGAATCCCGAACATTGATATCTCGGAGCTGACGCTTGATAAGGAAATCGTTTCACTCATAAACGAGAGTCTGGCGCGGAAGTATCTGATTATTCCGATTTCGCGCGAGGAAGACACGATTACGCTCGCTATGGACGACCCGCTTAACTATTACGCGGTGGACGACGTGAAGCGTATGACGCGTCTTGAGGTGCGGCAAGTAATCGCTATGAAAGAGGATATCGCGAACGCGATTGAGCGTTACTACGGCACGGAGAGCGCGGAGCGAGCCGTTGAAGCTCTGCAAGGCAGCTATGACGGAATCAACACGGAAGAACTTGCGCTGCTTTCCGAAAACGAAGTCGCGAACGCACCCGTCGTTAAACTCATCAACTCGACTATCCTAAACGCCATAAAAACAGGCGCGTCCGATATTCACATCGAGCCGCAGGAAAAAGAAGTGCGTGTGCGTTTCCGTATTGACGGGTCGCTCAAGGAAGTTATGAAAGCTCCGAAACTTGCCCACGGGTCTATGGTGACGCGTATCAAAATCATCAGCGGTCTGGATATTTCCGAAAAGCGTATCCCTCAGGACGGACGCGTCGAAATGGACGTCGAGGGGCGGCACGTGGATTTGCGCGTGTCCATTCTTCCGACTGTTCACGGCGAAAAGGTAGTTATCCGTATTCTCGGTTTGGGAAAAAACGCCAAGTATTCCGTTTCGGGTATCGGCTTTACTCCCAAAAATATGGAACTTTTCCAAAAAATTATAAAAAGCCCCAACGGCGTTATACTTGTCTGCGGTCCTACCGGGTCGGGTAAATCGACGACTTTGTACAGCGTTCTCTCGGAACTTAACGACGAGAAAACAAACGTAATAACGGTGGAGGACCCTGTCGAGTTTAAACTCCCGGGCATTAGCCAAGTTCAGGTGAACGTTCGCGCAGGACTCACCTTCGCAAGCGGCTTGCGTTCGATTTTGCGCCAGGACCCCGACATTATTATGATTGGTGAAATCCGCGACGGCGAGACGGCGGAGATTGCCTCCCGCGCCGCTATCACGGGTCACTTGGTTTTGAGCACAATCCACACCAACGACGCGCCGTCTTCCGTTTCGCGTCTTGTCGATATGGGTATCCCTCATTATATGGTCGCAACGTCCGTCGTCG
>BNUF01000136.1 GCA_025997155.1 Clostridia bacterium | reverse complement strand
AACACTCTCGGGTGTGGGCATGGCAACGCTCTCAGGCGGTGCCGCGTTGTCGTTCGTGGGCTTCGGTGTTTTCGGCGTTGGTGAACTAAAGCCTCCCGTCGCCGCTCCTAAATCACCAAACGAAATCGCCCCACCGCCGTCGCTCCCGATGTCCGATGTGAGTGCATAAAAATCATATTTCAAAAGTTGCTTGTCCTCTGGCAGTTTGGCGTTGACTTCTTCCAAACTTTTCAGAACCAAGTTTTTCCTATTCTGTTTCGTGAGGGTTAGCACTCGGTTCTCGTCACATTCCCCCGTAATCCCATATGGAGCTTTATAAACCCTTATGAAGATAACTGCTTTATCTGGGAGATTGCCTGATGCAGCGTCTTTTGTTAAGGCGTTGAACTTAATGAACTGTATTCTTCCCACGCCTCTGTTGTTCCTCACTCCATTTTGCGGGTTGTTCTTCAAATAGTATTGCACACTCTATCGTAAGCGGTTGCCCCGCTTCACGAAGATTCAGTGCTATCTCCGCCGCATAAAGGTCGCAACCCTCCGCGCACCCTACAATCACGCGGGAAACTCCATACTTCCTCAACGTGTCTGTAAGAACTTCTTTGAATCTAATGCAATCCTCACGGGTTTCGTCATACTTCCAAGGCAATGACAACGGTCTGTGTCCTGTAAATCCTAACGTCATTTTCAACCTCCTTATGTCTTTTTATAGAACATATGCTATGTTCATTATAACAGTCATAATTTAATCAGTAAATACTTAGGAGATGACGAAATGATTGTCTACACGCCCTTATGGGAAACAATGAAACGCAAGAACTTCACAACCTACACGCTGCGCGTAAAACACGAAATCAGCAGTAGCACTGTACAACGTCTACGCAAAAACATGCCCGTTTCAACAAACACGCTAAATGATTTGTGCGTACTCCTAAACTGCAAATTGTCCGACGTGGCGGAGTTTGTCGAAGACTAAAGCGAACAACAAAAATAAGCCTCATTGAGAACGACGATAAGATGTCATTTCAGATGAGACTTATTTTTATTGTTATTCTGGCAACACAGTCCAAGGCTGCGCGGGTCTGTCGTGCAAAAACGGTTCTAAGTGGCTGAATTGCGGATGAGCTTTCAAAAACTCGGCGGCGTACCATGCCGTGCCGCAACTGCTCCCGAATCTTGCGTCAAGCTGTAATTTCACCGCAAGTTCCGCGTCTATTCCCATTCCGTCAATCGCGCCGCGAGGCTGATACGGTTTCGGGCGGGACGGGTCGGACATGTATTCGCGCTTGTCTAAGTTGTAGTGCGAGCAGACGGTGCGGCTGTTGCCGTTTGTTTCCTCTTCGTTGTAAACGTCGTAGTGGTCGGCGATTATCTTCTCGCCCGCGCTTAGGTCAATGCCGCCTTTTGCCTTGTATTCCTCAAGCAATTGAGGCAGGCGTACTCTCCTTGCACCCTGATGCCGCCGTATGTCGTCGCCGCCGTCGTTTGAACATTCAAGATTCTTTATGCGCGGGTCTTTCGGGTAGTTTGCGCCGATAAAATACGACTCGCGGTCGTCCGCTAATTTATGGTCTATGTTGAAAAACTCTAACCCTTCTTCGATTTCCCAAATTGAGTTATCCCGATAGTCGGCGATAAGCCACGTGTTTGCGTAGTCGCCGGATTCTCCTTTTCGCAGGATACTTACAAATGAACTCTCGTCCCCCGCGTAATTTATTGAGGTGAAATGCTGAACGGCGCGGCGTATACGGTCGAACTCGGGTATGCTGTCGGGGTTGTATTTGTTGAATCCGCCGATTGTCGTTTCCGTTATCGCAACGCGGTCGGTCGGTTTGTCGCCGACCGAAACGACATAGAAATCCGCCATAGAGTGGACAAACCCGCATTGCGTCTGCATTGTGAAAGTATGCCCGTCTTTTGGGGTTATCTTCATAATCACGTTAGCGTATCCGCTTGTTTCAAACACGTTGAAAGAGTTGTGGAACATTACGGGTTTACCGTCTTTCGTGTAGCTTCCCGTTGCGGCAAAAGCCGAGCAATGGTCGCGCCTTTCGCGTATCGGCGCGGTTATGTGGGTTGTCAGGTTTGCGTTTTCGGACTGGGAATAGTGCTTATACGCCTTTTGCGGGTCGTAGGCGTACCCCGACCAACCCTCCATCCAGTTTATTACCGCAATGTCCCACTTGTCATAAGACTTGCCGGAATTCAAAGCAAGAGCCATGTTCACGCCTGCCGCAATCGCTTCCAACTCGTCGGAGATTTCGTCGGAAATTTTATCCTGAATAAGGCTTATAATATCATTTTTCGCGTATTCGTAATCAATTCCCATACAAACAAGGACGTACCGCTTCGTTTCCTCGATATAGTCGCGGATTTCCTCGGCAAGAATAACGCCGTGGTCGTATCCGATTTCTTTGCTGCCACCTTTTAAGTTAAGCACGTACCAGCCGTTTTTTACGCTAACCTCGCCACCAAATTTGGCGCGTGCGGCGCGTGTCTGTGTGTCTTTCTGTTCAAAAGCCAATTATACCACTCCTTATCTAAATCCGCGCCCGCGTCCTACAACCGCCGAAACCGCGTCCTGCGGCGCAAATGCGTCCTCCGCCTTTAAATCCTCCGCGAACTCGTCAAGCAATTCTTTCGTGACGTGGTCCATAAGATATATGTGCGAATATTTAAGAGGTTTAACCTTGTCTTTCACATACAATTCCTCGCCCGAGAGGGAATATTTGAAAGTAATGTCGTCGTTCGCTTTACGCAGACGAACGGTCAGTGCGTACTTTGAGTGCTCAATCCAAAGCCCGTCCGCTGGTTCGCCGTAGGCTTTCGCGCGGAACGCCTGAACCTCTTCAAGTTTGGTGATTGCGTAATCGGTCAGCGTCAGTCCTTTTTCAATACGGGCGATAAGGTCTTCTACGGAATTTTTTGAAATGAAATCCCAAAGAATCAACGCCGAAAAGCCGTTGCGCGAACCCGCGAAAGTGGTGTCGGGCGACCCTATATACGCGGGGTCGTCAACGGGGTACAGCTGATACTTGAGTTTGGTCAGGAATATCCCGCACGGCCACGGCGCGCCTATCCACTTGTGTCCGCTCATAGTAAGCGAATGTACGCCGTCTATAGAGAAATCGAAAACGGGCAAATCCTTAAACTCGTCCAATTTTTTGAGATAAGGGGCGTATGCCGCGCCGAGCGCGCTGTCTATATGAATCCAAAAACCGTTGCGAAGGTCGGTTTTGCCGTCCTCGTATTCCACCGTGCGCTCGTCAAGCCCGTATTTTTTCAATATGTCAATAATTGCCGCGACGCCTTTTGCCACGTCGTCATACGTACCCTTGAAAGTCGTGCCGTAGTTAAACACAATTAGAGGCGGGTATCCTTCTTTCGCAAAAAAATCGACTAATTTTTCAAGAGCGGGGAGGTAAACGTTCCCGTCTAAGTCGGAAGGAACTTCAGTTGGCCAGCCGTTTTCAATGTAGTGTTCCGAATAGCCGTCAGGATAGTCACTCGGATACGAGAGAGGGCATTTGTACTTTTTGGCAAGCGCCTCTTCGTGGAAATTTGTAACAGCGAGAATACGGGTGTTCTTTATTATTGAATAATGAGTGTCCTGCGAATAGAACGCGATAGGTGTATAGGAGTTCACGTTCGCCGCGTTGGCGCGGGGTTTGACGCTCTGTAAGCGCGGAGCTCTGCCCGTGCCTGAGTCGTCTACCGTAAGTTTCTTGCCCTCAAGGTAATCGCGGGCGCTCCACATACCGTAAATATTCCCCTCCGAGCTTCCCATTGAAAGCGCGTAGCCCCAGTAGCTGTCCTGCCAGTCCTTGCTCTTCTCCCCGTCAGAGAAGTGTGCCTCGCAAGGCCATTTTGCGTGCCAGAGAGAAGCGAAATAGTCAAGCACCGCCCTTTCGGCGAATTTGCTGTTTGTTGTAAAGTTACCCGAAACAAAAGGGTCGCCGATATTGTTGACGTGCATATCCAAGTATTCGGACAAACCGTCGTATTTACCGGACTGGTTGGCTTGATAGCCCAAAAAGTGTGATTTCTGCGCGGCTTCGTATTCGCGCAGCTGCCCGAGTGCCTGCTCCCGCACGTCTGCCGAAAGCCCGTCCGACGTTAAAATAAAATTGTCGTAATCGATTCCCTTAACAGGAACATTGCCGTAAACTTCGTAATCCTTGTCAAACGTAGGGTTACTGCCCGGAAAATTTTTGCCTGAATATCCCATAATTACCTCCCCTAATATGATACGATTAACTGTACTAATTATATATACCATATTTATCACGATTTGTCAAATATTATTTGCGGAATAAATCGAAAAATTTATGTAACTATGCCAACTTTGGACTAAAGTTCCGCCAATGGTGATTGCATAGAGTAATTTTAGGAAGGACACGGAGACATTCCTTCGTTGAGTTCCGTCAGTACCGATTAAATAGCATAAAGTCGTTTATCAGTCACTTCCGATTCTTTGTCTCCTCTGCGCCCACAAAACAAAAGGGGTTACCGCCAATCGACGGTAACCCCTTTTCTCCATACTGCTTACAAAGATTCAACCAACTCATAACCATCTGTCATCAACCGTGAGCCAGTTCGTTTTAGGTACTCCCACTCATCAAATTCGGTCATACCTAACCGAGCCAAATGTTCTTTGAAATCTGGACGACTCTTTGGCATCATTCGGTCGGCAAAGAACCAGAACAACTTCTTTGATTCATACTCTTCGTCAAACTCCTTAAAACCAGGTACAATATAAAATTCACGCGGAAACGATGAGTTGTTGTACTCGTCAGAATAACGGAAATGGTAAACGCCATCAGAGCAGCTTAACGTACCTAAACAAACTTTGTTGCCTTGCTCGTCTATCTCCTGGGTCAAAAACAAATTCATATCTTCACCTCGCTAAACGCTTCGACGCTTCCTCTACTCTGTACAAATAACGCTGTACCCATACGCATAAAAGTAAATCCTCTTGACAATATAAGACGCAACCCTTGACAACGGAATGGTTACATACGCCGCCACAATAATAACATTTAACCAGCCCTTGTGTATAGCCAATTCTTGAAATTTAGAATTAACAGCCGAGAGTTCAAAATAGTATAGCGGAACTAACATAGTCAAGCAAACCGCAAAAAGAGTAACTGGGAACAATAGATTGCTGTTCAAATGAATTAAGGAACTCTTGTTTTCAAGTTGCATCAAATGCAATGCACGCTTTCGGTTTAACATAACTAAAGCAGTTACATACACGGCAAAAACAATAAAAACTACTAAACCCTCTATGCCCATAGTTGACATTTCCTTTCAAATAGTATAGTATAAAAAGCACTTCTAATTCCTGCCTATTCCTTAAAAACCGAAATGCTATACCCACTCAAATACAAATAGTTACGTTCAATAAAATGTAGAGCAACCCAAATTGGTGAGTATATAGTTGCGAACAACATTAAAAACAATGATATATCACCGCCATACAAAGGAATATAATACAACCAAAAAGGTTCTATTTTAATCCAGTCATAATGGTACAGTCCGTGAAACAACGATGAATCCGTTATAAATAATATGCAAGCAGCTGGCAGGAATGTACAAAGATTGGCAATTAAAACTCCACTAACAAACAGCGAGAACCTCCACACTAGCCTTCCCCCTGCGGACATTATACGAAGCTTACCCTCATTAAATGATAGCGGCTTAAATCCGTATTTTCTCATAATGCTCCATGCTCTACTTTGTCCAGCCAAAACGATTAAGGTTGTAACCAAAATCCATATACTAAACATCTTCAAATACAATCACCTCAAAAGAAAAGAGGAGGTTGCATAGAGCACTCCCCCTCACACTATCTTGCCAACGCTTTAATATCAATAACTGTAGTTTTCTCAAAATGCTGATAGTCTTTCGGGTTAGTCCAATCTCCGCCCCAACTCCAACCTCGACTGAGAAAGGCGTTATAACAAATGTCGTCTTTCCGAATATATTGCGCCACCTCAGCCGTCCTATCTAAATATGGTTTGCCTGCTTTCGGCTGTACCAATTTAGACTTCGCGTTATAGTACGGATTATACAGTGGGTTCACATCTATCGCCAATCCGAACTGATGGTACGACAGTGATTTTTTCGAAATGGGGCGGTCGTTAAACGCACTCGTATTGTTGTCTTGCATACTTTCCTCGTCATTCCCGCCGTACTCATCGGGCAGGCACATTTTCTCTATGGGATATCGGGCATCATACAACTCCGCGAAAATCTCCAAAACCTCGTCCGCTACAAGTTTGTTGACAATCAACTCTCCAACGTGTTCCTCGTCGTCATATCCCCAATACGCAATCTTCAGATAACGTAAATCGTCCAACAAAACCACAGAGTCTTCTTTTATCGTCTTTCCCAGCATGTTTGATTTCACATCTTCTGGAATTACGGATATGTATGAGGTGGCGGCAAAGTCGTCTGGTGTTAGGGTTAGTGGGGACGACATTGCCATTACCAAGCCAGCTGTTGTAATCAATTTCAGCAAATCCATTTCGTTCCTCCGTACTTACTAAGAACCTGTTCTCATAGACGTTTAAGCAAGGTATGCAAATGAGAAATCATCAGCATATTTTTTTCGGAAGCTGTTTTAACCTCGTAGTCTTTGGAAAGGCGGCGCGAGTGGTTTAGCCAAGAAAATG
>BNUF01000135.1 GCA_025997155.1 Clostridia bacterium | reverse complement strand
TTTTTTCTTCTCCGAAATCCACTTTACTATCCCCAAAGATACCAAAGTTTCCCACGTGTTCAGGTCGGTTATCATATGCATAAGGTAGTAGTCGATATACGTCGTCCGCAAACGCTGAAGCTGTTTGTTGAAAATTTTGTTAAAATCCTCATATTTGCGTACCATATAAAGCGGTAATTTCGTGGCGATTTTGATTTTTTCACGCGTTTCTTTGGACAACGCCCGCCCGAGGCGTTCCTCGCTTTTCGGGTAGGAGTACGCGGTGTCGAAATAATTAATACCGTTTGATACTGCGTATTCGATTTGTTTTTTTAGTTCGTTATCGTCCTTCGGGAAACGCATACACCCGAAAGCTAGGGGCGAAATTTTGTCGCCGTTTTTTGGGTTCGTCCTGTAATTCATATCACGCCTCATTTGGAGTATTCGCTGATTAGATTTTCGATTGCCGCCGTTACCTCATCGTATTCAAAAAGAAGGATATTGTTGGAAATTTCTTCAAGGACTTCGCCGATACTGCTGTCCCAAGTTTTCGCGTCAAGTTCCGCCAATAATTTGTCAATAGTTCCCATATCCATATCGTCAACGGCTGTTTTAAGGGTTTTCAAAGTTTCAATCAAAAACGGAATATCGTCGTCCCCGTCCGATTTTTCAACCTTGTCAAGTTTGCTTATGACGTTCACGCGGATATCGCTCACAAGCGTTTCGAGCATTGCCAAAAAGCGGCTGTTGTTTTTGTGGATAAACGCCATATCTTTGCTTTTCGCGGCGTCTTCAAGCAAGGCGGCGAGTTTTGAAAGCTCCGCCGCTCCGATTGACCCCGACGCACTCTTAAGGGCGTGGACATATGTCGCGTACATAGCGGCGTTCTCCTCCGCCAGCTCCTCGTTTATCTGGGTGAGTTTTTGTTTCGCGTCTTCATAGTAGACCGACAGAGTTTTTATATAGGTTTTCATTGTGCCGCCCGTCATAGCAATCCCTTTTTTGACATTAACCCCGTCTATATGGAGGGTCGGCTCTGCTGACGCCGCGGCGTCTAAGGCGTAATCGTCGTCTTCCTCAAATTCGTCAAAATTTTCCTTGCGGACATAGGGCTGTTTTTTTTCGGCGGGAATCCACGCCGACAGCACCGCGTCAAGTTTCTCAAACTCAATCGGTTTTGCTAGGAAGTCGTCAAGGTCGTTTTGGATAAACCGCGCCTTCATTCCCGCCATGGCGTTCGCCGTGAGCGCGACTACGGGAACGTGGGCGAAATAGCCGCTTCCGTCCTCGAGAGAACGTATGCGTTTTGTCGCCTCGATTCCGTCCATTTCGGGCATCATATGATCCATAAAGATTATGTCATATCGGTTGTGTCTTGTGAGCGAAATAGCTTCCGCCCCCGAAAGGCAGGTGTCGATTTGCATTTCGTAGGGTTCCATAAGCCCCTCGGCTACAAGGAGGTTCGTGTTTATGTCGTCAACGACAAGCACCTTAACGGAAGGAGCAATAAAACTGGCGGTGAAGTCGTCGTCCTCGTCCTCTTCCGTCATGTCCTTGTTTAGGATTGACGCGATTTCTATAATGTTTGAGGGCATAACAAGAGTCTGGATTCCTTCTTTTCGCACATAGTTTTTTTGGTCCGTCACCGCGACAAGGTGGTTGCTCAGGCGCAATCGTCCGATAACGTCGTTCGCGCTCTCGAAGTGGGTCGCCGAAACGAAAACGACGTTGTAGTCGTCTTTGCGAACTTCCTCATAGTATTGACTGTATGTCACGACGGATTTTACTTCCGTACCCAAAGACTTTAGGGAATTCGCGAGAGAGGACGCGTAGTAGTGATTTTCCACATACACAAGGCTGTTGATTTCTTTGTCGGGGACTTTCGTGAGTTTGCTGTACTTCAAGTATCTTTGCGGAATGACGACGGTGAACTCCGACCCCTTGCCGATTTCACTTTGTATCGATATTTCCGCGTTCATAGCGTCGCATATGTTTTTTGTAATCGAAAGCCCAAGCCCCGTGCCTCTCGTGGTGCTGTTGTCGTCAAGTCTCGTGAAGTCGTTGAAAAGTTTGCCTATGTTTTCGGGGGCGATGCCGATGCCGCTGTCCTTGATTTCAAAGCGCAGATAGGCGATTTGCTCCTCCTCAAAAACGTCGGCGGTCACGTCAAGGGACACGAACCCGTTCTTCGTATATTTTACGGCGTTGTTAAGCAAATGGAGGATAACCTGACGCACGTGAACTTCGTCGCCGATTAGGCTAGGCGGGATATTCGCGTCGACGTTCACCGTGAAAGTCAGCGGCGTGTCCATAACTTGTACATAAATAATGCCCGAAATGTCGTTGATAAGCGCGGCGAAAGAGTATTCCTCGACGCTTAGCTTAAACTCGCCCGTGCCCATTTTGGAATAATCCAGTATGTCGTTTATGATTGACAGCAAATTCGTACACGCCGTCTTAATGTTTGCCGCCTGCGAATGGATTTCGTCGTTGCTAGTCTTTCGCAATATCAATTCGCTCATACCGATAATCGTGTTCATCGGCGTGCGTATCTCGTGGCTGATACGCGCAAGGAAAGACGTTTTCGATATGTTGTCGATTTCGTGAGTTTCGCCGTTCGCTTCGATTCGGCGGAGGGCATAGCTAGCTATGAACGCAAGCGCCAGAGCCGCCGCGAAAAGAACGCCCGCGCCGTTTCGGACGCTTTGATAATACCAGCTCTCGGGCGTGATTATGAGCAGATACCAACCGTTAGAAAGTTTTTCGGCGTTCACGACGGCTTTTGATTTATCGTAGTTTCGTATTCGCAAGTCTCTGATTACGCGGTTTCCCGTGTTGAAATTCCTGATTATTTTTTCAAATTCCGGCGTCACAAGGAGGTTGCGTCCCGTGAAATTCTTGTCGTTCGCGGCGATAACCTCAAAGTCGCCGCTCATAAGGACGGCGCTCCCGTGTCCGTTAAGATTGAGCGCGATTGCCTCCGTAAGGCTTTCAAGAAACTCGTCCCGCACGTCGATTGCGAGAACACCCATACTTTCGCCGTCGCTGCCAAAAAATTCACGCGACAAGGTGACGACGACGCGTCCCGTCATTCTGTCGACATACGGGTCGCAGTAATAGTACGCGCCGCGTGAGGCGGCCGCGCCAACGTACCACGGACGCGTCGTCGGGTCATAGTCGGAGGACGGTTTCCACCCCGCGCCGTCTATATATTGTCCGCCGATATATCCGTACACGCCGCTGTTGTCGTGGAAAATAGCGTTGTAGTTCTCCGCCAGCCAGTTTTTGCGCGTGATAACGGCGTTCTCGATAGTTTCGCGGTTCGCCCCCTCGTCAAGCATTTCGGAGATGCTAAGCGCCGCACTCGCTATGGAAGCTTCCGCGCCTATCAGGTTGTTGCGGATTCGCACCTCGGTCGCCTGAAAAATCAAATCGTAGTAGTTGCCCGAGCGGTTTTCTATGTCGGAAGCTATGTAGAGCGTGCCTGTCGCCGTCATTATAGCAAAAGAAAGGACGACAACTAGCTGCTGTATCCAAATCTTGAGATTTTTCTTGTGTGTGGGTTCCTTTTTTTTCATAACTTGCCGCCTTAACGCCGAAAAACAAGATTTTTATTTAATTATACTCCGCATTTCGGTGATTGTAAATGATTTATTTATATTTAGAATAAAGGTAGGAAAATTTTTGCATATTAAGGAGTTCGTCCGTGATTATCTCGAAGAGAATATCCCTGATTTCCTCATCTTTTACAAAGTTATAAATTTTTCGATAAAATTCGACGTTACTCGAAAGGTTGAAGATATTTACCTCAAAGGAGCGTAAAATCGTGTCGTCGGGAGGGGTCGGCGAAAAACCTCCGCCGTAACGTTCGCCCGAAATATTTTCGTAAATTTTCAAAAACATAAGGCGGTGTTTTTCGCCGTCCGCCGAAATCCCCCGCACAATCTCTTTGTCGTTCTTGTTTTTCATCTTTTCGGACAAAAGACGCATATACGCCGTCTCGTCTGTTTTTTCCGATATTGCCTGTTCCACCAGCATTATAATATCCGTCAATATAATCACCCATATATTATAATGCTAATATTTACCTTAATATTATTTTTTTTACTAATCATACTAAATTTAACAAATTAAAAAGGTGGGTATGATATGAGGAGATTTTTCGCGTCGTTTTTGAGTTCGCTGCTTATGTGCCAAACGGTATTCGCTGGCAAGCTTAGTAAAAATACCATTGAGGACGAGGTAATCGTCACCGCCGACAAGCTGAATGTAAGGACGGGTGCGGGCGAGGGGTTTCCTTCTGTCGGGTACGCGGGTTTTGGGGATACCCTCAGGGTGGTGGGTATGCTTGACGACTGGTACATTGTTCTTCTTCCCGATAGTTCCGTCGGCGTCGTTTCGTATAAATTCGTAAAGGTGTCGAAACTCCGAAAAATCCCCGCGAAAACCGCCCAAGGCGCGGACGATTCCGAGGACGCGGGCGAAATCACCGACGCGGACAAACTTTTTGATATGATTAACCGCACACGCGCCGAAAACAACCTCACGCCCTTTGCGCAAGACGACGTTTTGTCAAAAGCCGCCGAAATCAAGGCGCGTGATATGGTGACGGAGGATTATTTCGGGCATAATTCGCCCGTATACGGAACGCCCTTTGCGATGCTTAAGAAAATGGACATAGAGTACAAGAGCGCGTCCGAAAATATCGCCAAAAACATCTCCGTCGAAAACGCGTATCTTGAAATTATGGACAGTATCTCAAAGCGCGGCAACCTGTATAACGCGAAATTCGACAAAATCGGCATAGGCGTACACGACAGCGCGGACTGGGGCAAAACTATCGTCCTTCTTTTTATCGAGAGCAGGTAATACTTCAGCTGTCGAGCCAGATAATATTTCCGTTTTCGTCAAAATCGACCTTTACTTCCTTGCCCTTTGTCACTTCCTCCAGAGCTTTGTTAATGCGTTCCTCGTTCTGTGTCGCCGTTTCGTCCCTTTTTCCCGAAAGTGCCGCCATTTTATGCCCTCCCCCGCGCCATTCTTGCAGGATACCATTTAGCGAACCACGCCGTGAACACGCCCAAAATCGGCGCGGGCAGGTATGTCAGAGAACCCAGCCAGCTCGGCGCGTTCGAAAATTCAAGCACGGCGAAGACCGACGCCATAAGCAGGTATTCCACCGCCCAACACGCCGTCAGAATACGGTTTGTTCGCGTGAAAATCGGGTTTTGGAGCATTTTCTCCCCGCCGTATTTCCCCGCCGAGAAGTAGCAGGTAATCGGCACTTTTTTGAAGACGGACGAACCCCAAAACGCCGCGAAAAACAGCTCAAGCCCGAATAAAAACCAGTCGTTCGCCCCGCTTACCAAAAACGCCGCTCCCGCCGCCGCGCCAGCGATATTCGCGCCGTTTAAAAGACTTGCGCGTTTAGAGAAACCGCTTGTTTCCTGTGGTTTAGGCGTTTTGCCCGCGCCAAAGAACTCGTCCCATTTAAGCATAGCCGAAAAGTCGCCCTTGACGCTGTACTTGCCTTGCATAAGAGCCTCCGAGCCTTGGAGTTCGCCTTTTGATATGGCTTTCCAGACGGCAAAGGGCGTGGTTATAACCGTGTCGGCGGCGGTGAGGTTGTCCTCCGCGACCTTTGCGTCCTCCGCCGTTAGGGTGATTTGATACCGTTTGCCTATGTCGGTGAAATTCATCTCAATTACGCGGTCTTTGTCGTAATTCGCCTTGTTGTATAACGCGGCCATTTGCCGCACAAACGTCAAACTTTCGTCCGCTTTGACGACAACGCCGTCCTCCGCTTTTTGCACTCCCCAGCTCGCGTCCGCCATTTTCTCAAACGCGTCCTTGGGGTACAGAAGTTCGTTCAAGCCTCGGCGCGTCTCGGGCGTTATTCCTCCGCGCAAGTATTCCGCCCCCGCCCGCTTAACGTGCGACAAGTACTCGTCCGTTCGGGAGCTCAGCTGAGGCACGGAAAACAACTCGCCCTGCCCGCAGTATATTTTTTCAAAATCGCCGTAATATTTTGTGAACATTGCGTCGACGGAGGTGTAGTTACCTTCGGCGGTGTAAAACCCGCAAGTCGAAACGACGACGTTTCGCCGCCGCGAAGTGTCGTAACGCGCGGGGTGTCCGCCGCCCTCCTCGCCCGTCATAAACGGCAGATTCATCGGCAGCTGGCGGTCTATAAGGTTCTTAAGCCCGCCCGGCACGGAGAAATAGTACAGCGGGAACGCCCACACGACCAAATCGGCGGCTTTGAGTTTGCCTAGAACGCCCGCCATATCGTCTTTGAGGACGCATACGCCGGGCGTGGTCTTCCAGCAACCGAAACAGCCCGCGCAGGGCTTTACGTCTAGTTTCGCCGATTCCACAACTTCATAATCGGTTATGCCCGCCCCGTCTAAAAACGCCGCCGCCAGTTTGAAAGAGTTGCTTTTAACCCCGCGCGGACTGCCGTTTATAACAATAGTACTCATTTTGAATTTCTCCCCTTAATTAATCTTCGTAATGCCCCTTGCAAGAAATGATTTCTACGTGGTCGCCAACAACGCGATATACAAGGCGGTCTTTTTCGTTGATACGCACGCTAAAATACCCCGACAAATTGTGTTTTAAAGGTTAGGTTTGACGAATTCGGAAGTCTTGTTCAGGTTGACGAATAAAATAATGGGAGATTATTTTACTTTTAATATCGTATCATGGAAACAATATAA
>BNUF01000134.1 GCA_025997155.1 Clostridia bacterium | reverse complement strand
ATAATACCGCTCTTTTTGGGGATTTTTGCCGCCGTCTTTTTTGGGCTTCTTAAAGATAAAATCAAGAAACATTTACTAGTTCCTTTCCCTCGTTTCGGAACATCATGCCGTATGTCTTGTCGTGTTTATGACGTATGGTTACGGCGTCCACAACCGCCACGAAGCCGTCAATATGTTTCCGCGCCTCTATTTTCACAGGGCGTATCTTGTCGCTTGTCAGGTCGTGCGTTATGCCCACGTCCAAGAAATGAGCCTTCAGCAGATTATTATCGCACAACTTAACCCTGTTTTCTAGAATCTCGCCCTCAAAGTCCCGCATAACCGCCGAAAGATTGAAGCCTTGCCGCACGTCGTCCATAAGATAGCGTCTTTTCCGCATTTCGTCCGCGAAATAACCAGCCATTGCGTTATCGTAGCCTATTATCGGAACGTTTATCTTGTATTCGTCGCGTATCTTCAAAAACCACTCTACGACCTTGTTAAAATCAACCATAGCTCCGTCGCACAACTCTACAAGCCCTTGCGCCGCGTAAACCCTGTAAGGCAGATTGTCGCGGATTTCGGCTTCTTGTATATATTTGTTGGGCATAAAGAATTTCGCGAAACAATATTTTATCCCCTTGTACTCGATTAAAACACAAGCGCAAGTCAAGTCGGTGGTTTTTGACAAGTCCACGCCTCCAACCCCGTCGAAGCCCCTAAAATGTTCCAACGTATACTTACAGTCGCACATGTCGTTTACTTGCGATGCCTTCAGCCACGCGCTGTCATTAGCCTGCTGCAAGTTCGCGAATTTCGATATAAACTCCGCTTTCTGCGTCAGGGATAACCGCGCTTTCTCAATCTGCTCGTAGTAGAAATGCCTTTTTGGAGAAATTCCCATGTTCGGATTCGATTTTTCAAGTTCCGTCAGGTCGTCCCATTTGTTCTCGTCCTCTATCATATACAGAAACGGCAGAAAACGCTTAAGTTTGCTTTCACCGTTAAGAAACGAGATTGACTGTTCAATAAGCTGGTCGTAAATTCCGTGTTGTTCGTATCCGCCCGTTGTGGCGGATAACATCAACGGTTGATTGCGTCCGCCCGTAGCGCTTGTCATAGCTTTATACATAAGGTCGCCCTTGTTGCCCTCCCATTCGGCTAATTCGTCAAAAAGGCAAAAATACGGATTGTAGCCGTTGTTATGTTTCGAGTTCATGGCAATTCGCGAGATTATGGTTTTATTGGCGGAGTTTTCCTCGTCCTCGTCCGACTTCTTTAATATTTTAGGAGACCTCGCGGCTAAGGCGGCGGATTCGGTTTTGTATATCTCAAGTTTATCCCTTCTTTTTACAAGATAATTCCTAAGTTCACCGTCTGCCCTAATCATATTCAAAACGCCCTCAAAAGCTTTCTCCGATTGGTCAAGCAGCGGGGCGACGCAGTGCATCTTAGCGCCCGGTTCGTTGTCTAAAAACGCCATCGCCGTCATTATCGCGGACGACAAGAAGGTTTTCCCGTTCTTTCTGGCAACTACAAGCAGCACCTCGCTGAACTGCCTAAACCCCTCTTTATTCATTATCCCGAAAACACAGCTTATAAAGGCTTTTTGCCATAGTGACAGTTTCAGCAAATCAGTCGAACCCTCGTACTGGCGGCAAAAAGTTTGCATAAAATCTATATACAATTGGGCTTTTTTCTCGTCAAACCCGAAGTTTCCTTTTTCCAATCCCTTGACTACATAGGCGTACACTTGCTTTATATAAGCCCCGACGTTAATTTCGCCGCTTTGTATCTTTTTGTGATATTCCGCTATATAGTTAATCTTCACCACCACGCAGTAACATTTCCTGCAAACTACTTCTTTTTCTTTCTTTGGGAGGCGCTAAGTCCGACAACAGTTTAATCGCCGCCGCGTGGTTTTTGCTCATGGCGATATACGCGTCAAACTCGGGCGTTTTCTTTTTCCCCGTCTGTTTCCCGCTGTCGTATTCGCAGGTATAACCTTTTTCGTTTATCAGCGTCTGAAGTTCTTTCATCGATACAGACATGAACGCGGCGTTCTCGATTACCGAACGCACGGCGGCGAGTTTGTTTTCGTCAATGCCGCTCAAAATCGTCGTTATCCTCTTGACCTCTTTTTTTATCAGTTTTTCTTTTTCGCCCGCAATCTTTTTATCTGTCATACTCCTTCCCCTCGCTGATTTTTAAGTTTTTATAGAAAACCTTTCGGAGTTTTTCGAAGCCCCATGCCGTTGCCCCTGTCCCCTTTTTTTGCCAAAAAATGTATGGGGGGTATATATTACTCACTCCGCGGACGGAAACGTTATAATATTTCCCGCGCCGTCTGTCGTATAGCGTTCTCGCCTGTCACTATTGCCGTAATGTTCCTTGTTATGGCACGACTGGCACAACGCCTCAAGGTTAGCGTTCCCGTACGCGATAGACGGATTGCGATAGTTCGCCTCCGTGAGGCGCGTCTTGTGGTGTACTATTTCGGCGACGCCGCCGCACCGTTCGCATATACCCCGAACCCTCGACATGTACGAGTTTCTGCAAGCCGTCCAATTGCTCGAATGGTAAAACCGTTCGTCTATCGACCGCGCCATATTTTACCGCTCCCACCACGGGGTCTTTATAAACACCGCCGGTGTTTCGGTTCTTATAAAAGCTAGTTTGTACGCTTTGTTATTATCAACAAAACTCAGCTGACACCACATTTTATCGATTTTACCCTTGTCCTCAGGAGACATATAACCCGGACTCGTCGTCGTCGCAAGAGGATTTTGTTGTTTCGGATGCGCGTGGTCGGCTCGGCTCGCCGTCTCGGAAACGCCCGCCGAACCCTCTTCGGCAGGCGCGTTTGGCGCGTCGTCGGACAGTTCTGTCGCGCCGTTGGCGTTTTCGTTTATCAATCCGATTATTTCGTCGCCGGTATGGTGAAGGTCTGTATCCTCCATATGCGCTTTAACGGATTTATGCGAAGACGTGTCCTGCAAATTTCCCCCAACCGTAAAATCTTCCGCAAGCGGATTCGCTGGTATGAACTCGTCGTCTGACTCGTCTTTGTAACCGTATTGGACTAATTCGTTTTCCATTATGCTTATCCGCCTCCATATTATGAGATGCTGCCGTCGCCGGATATCTGCAAATTGCCTTCCAGCTGAATATCTCCGGATAGTTCCGCGCCGCCGTAAACCATCATTGAGCCGGATAACTGCACGTTTCCGGATATTCGCGAGTTTTCTGAAACCGACGCTTTCTCGGATATTTGCGCGTTGCCGAATACTATGGAGCCGCCTCGCACCCTTGCGTTACCCGATACCACGGCGTCGCCGTATACGCAGGAATTCGGATATACCCACGAATTGCCGTCGTGGCTTAAGTTTTCTTCTTTTTCAAGGAATCCGCCTATTTCCCCCACGGTTACGACCCCCGCAATATCTCGAAGAGCCTGGATAGCGTACACCGTCGTTTCCGTCCCGGCAACGGTTTTGGATAATGTCGTCAGCTCATATTTCGGTTCAGGCATTTTGTTCGCTCCTTTTAAATTCTATACTGTACTTTTTTATAATAGTTCGCCAAGCGCGGGTTCTCTGTTTCATAATAGCCGATTAGCTTTTGGATTACGCTGACGTACTTAAAGTCATAGTACGCTTGCCCTTGCTCCGTCCATTCGTAATCCTCTTTGGAAAGAAACGGCGACGTGTAGAGGGCAGCGGCGGCGCGGAAGGCGGCAGGGTCATTTTTCTTGCACAGCTCCTCGAATTGAGCCACGTCCGACTCGATACAGCGCATATCAAGCCAGATTAAGTTTCCGCTTGAGCGAAGCGGAAACGCCGCGCCGTAACCTTTTATCTCTTCGCCGAGTCGGCATAACGCTTTATAAAAGCAGTCAGCCGCCTTCGCGGGTTCTTTGTCCGCCCAAAGAGTTTCCGCGACCCGCTTTTTGACAATCGGCCGCCCGCGCTCCATAAGCAGAAACGCTAATATTTCCCTCGATTTTTTTATCCGCAGATTTAGATATACCCCTTGATATTCTATCGAAAACTGCCCGAAACACCGAAACATCATCTTGTCGGCGTTCTTGTCCGTAATCGTCGCGTACATAATTTTCACCTCATTTTTTGCCGCTATTTCGGCAAATTTCGCCGCCGTCATATTGTTCTGTTAGTCATCTCGATTGCAATGTTGTTCTGTTACGACTTCACATAATTAATATTATGTGAAGAGCAAGCAATTTACATTTATGTTGAAATATGTAAATTTTCAGGAATTATGTGAAGAGTAACGTTTTTACATTTATGTCAAAAAAAGGTCTCCTCCCGCTCGGGAAGAAACCTTTTGTCCGAAAGGGGAATTATCGGCGGCCGGCGCGGAGGTACTACGTCCTTTCAAGGCTCTTGCCCTCGGCGTCAACCACATTCCCATTATAGCGCGTTTCAAAATTGCTGTTCTGTACGATTTCGTGCCTTTTCGTGCGGTTTTGTGCGGTTTGGTTATCAGTTCTCAAATTCTCCGCGTTTTGGCAAGCTTCTCCTCCAATTTCCTGATATTGTCATAATACCTGTGTTTAACGCCGTTGCCCGTGTTTCTCCCGCCCAAAAGCCCCGCGATTTCCTCCCACGACTTAAAATCTATCAGGCGGTTATAAAAAATAATATACAGCTGACTGTCCCCGAACGCTCTTATAGCGGCGGTGCGGCGTTCGAGTTCGCCGTCATACCGCGCCGCGTTTTCGTTCTTGTGCCTCCGAAGCTGCGCTAGCTCCGCGTCCGCGTCGTCCGTCTGCTCCGCTCTCAACTTGCTTATCCTGTTCCCTAAAAATTCGATTTCCTGTTTGAGGTTATATAAACTTTTCACAAAATCCCCCCCGCGCATATCTCCCCGTCTTTCGTTCAACAATTGCACTATAACAATTATTATAACATATATACATGAATTATTTCGGCACATTTCCCGCTCCCGCAACAAAAAACAACAAAAAAGCCCCGCTCCCGCGAGACTCCCCCCTGTATCCCCCAATACCCTGTTGCGTCCTTTGTCGGATTGTGGTAATATATATCTAACACGATTAGCGGCGCGAATATTTGAAGCCTCCTTTTTCGCAAAGGAGGTGATGTCTGTGACGAAAATAATAAACAACTGCAACAACGCTCTTCGGTTGGTTACCGTTTATATACTCCCTTGGGTGCAACTGAATTTGCCCTTGGTGACTGCACTCTTGCAGCTTACAGCAAAATAGCCGCCTAACTGACGAAGGAACGCGGCTATTTTATAGTTTAACTTAAAAGGTCGCTTGAAATTCGCAGACACTAGTCGTGTCTACATATTTATTATAACCGCTTTGGCACAAAAAATCAAGCGGTTATTTTTTTGGAAAAAATAGCCTGTCATTCCATTTTTTCAAGAATTTTAATTGCTCGGTCGAGTGCGGCAATGTACCCATAGCGAAACCAACGGCTACCGTAACCAATGCTGTACCGTATCTCTTTGAGTTTGTATATGTCCCACTCCCGCTCCGTTAGCGTTCTTTCGCGTTCTAGGTCTATACGTTCGTACATAAGCTTTTCTTGCGTCTCTCTGTTTCGCCGATTGAAGTCATCACGCGTCACGACTCGACCTCTGCGGATTCTTTTTCGTCAATTTCCCCGACAATGCCTTTTATATATTCCTCCTCTAGTCTGTCGAGCAAGTCATAATCAATTTTTCGCCCATCAAAATTAGCAAATCGGCTTCTCTTTCTCGGCGTTCGTTTTGGCTTATCTTCGTCCTCGTCGGCAACAATCCCCTTTATATATTCTTTTTCCTGCCGCCGAATCTCGTTGTAATCAGTCTTGCCGCCGTCAAAATTTATAAACTTGTTTTTGCTCCGCTTTTTATCTCCCTGATTTTGGGCGGACTCCCCCCTTTGTTTCGCGTGTTCTTCGTTGGATTTTTCGTATTCGGCGACGGTGAAGATTTTTTGTTCGAGGCAGCGGTCCAGTATTTTCTTCGCGTATAACCACGTTTTGTTTCGGTCAATCGTTTCATCGATTGCGAGACTTATGACGGCGGGTTCTATCCCGTTCTCGTGAAATTCCAAAACACTCTTGCGCGCAGAGTCACTTTTTATTATGTTTTTGAATTTTCCAAAAATTTTAGATATAGGTTCACCGCCACCACCTGTTTCAGAATTTTTTTTCGTTTTCGTTTTTTTGTGGTGGTAGTGGTTGTGGTGTTTCTGTTATTGTATTTGTTATTGTAGGTGTTATTGTGCTATTACCGTCGCTGTCGCCGTCGTTATTAGCGTCGGTTATACCGTCGCTATTTTTTACGCGGCGAGCGTCCGCTCCTCTTTTGCCTAATTCGGAAAAATTTTGCGCTGTTTTTTTAGCCCGCAACACCTGCGCGTATGTTTTTGCAAAGATTCCGTATTCTCTTTCGCTGAGTTCCAAGTCCTCGTCGCGGAGAGTTTTCGCGATTATGGCTTTCATCACGTTGGCGAGCGTCGCCCTGGGCAGAGTATCAAGCTCCGCTATCTCCATTCCGTAAAGTGTGATTGATGTGTTGCATTGTCGGGGAAATTGACGAAAAAGAATCCGCAGAGGTCGAGTCGTGACGCGTATAACCACGTTTTGTTTCGGTCAATCGTTTCATCGATTGCGAGACTTATGACGGCGGGTTCTATCCCGTTCTCGTGAAATTCCAAAACACTCTTGCGCGCAGAGTCACTTTTTATTATGTTT
>BNUF01000133.1 GCA_025997155.1 Clostridia bacterium | reverse complement strand
GAAAAGGAGTATGATTGACGAAACAAAGCCGAGTATAGCGTAGGTTTCGACGATTACGGCAAAGATAATGCCCTTTGTCGTTTCCGCCGGGTTTTTCGCCAAAATCTGAAGACCCGCCCCCGCGACTTTGCCTTGCGCCTCCGCCGAGATAAGCCCGACGAACCCGACGGGCAAACTTGCCGCGAGAAGGTACAGCCCTTGCGAAACGGATACTGGGAGCTGCAAACGAAAAAAAGGCCGCTCTCCTTTTGGATTCGGCTCACGAGGCGGAGCGGCTTAAGGAGCGGGCAATCGGGGCGGCGCGGCTCGAGGCGCGCAATAAAAAACTCGGCGCGAAACAAAAACAAATAGACAAAGTTTTTGAAAAAGCTCTGGAGGAACTTAACAACCTCCCGAAAGAGGATTTTGTCAAGTTCGTCAAGGCGCGTATAGACGCGCAAAAAGGCGACTTTATCGCGTACCCCGAAAAATATAAACTGACGGCAAAAGACTATGCCCCCGCAACTCACTATAATGGAGGAGACCGCGAAATTTCGGGCGGGTTTATTGTCATTTCGGGCGGTATCGAACAAAACAACACTTTCAGCTCGCTTATAGATTTCCAAAAAAACGACTTGGAACAAGAAGTAATTAAAATATTATTCGGTTAGGAGGGGTATGTATGAAAGATACGGAGTACGCAAGTATCACGGGATATTTGCGCGTTCTTGAAAAAAGACTCCTGCAAAGCGACGCCGCGCTAAGGCTCATAGACGCCAAAGACGCGGAGGAAACCGTTAAACTCCTCGCCGCAAGCACGACGCTTGATTTCTCTTCCCTAACGCGTCCCGAGGACTATGAGGAGGTTATCCGCGCCGAGCTCAAACGCGCATACGCCGAAATGGCAAACCTAGCTCCCGACAAATCCGTTGTGGAAATAATTTTGTCAAAATACGACTACCATAACGTAAAAGTCGCGCTCAAATCCAAATTTTTGGGCAAAAGCCACGACCGCCTGTATCTCGATTACACAGGGATTTCCCCTGCCGATATAAAAGAATGGACGGACAAACTCCCCGCGCATATCGTTGCCGCGCTGGTTTTGGGGGAGAAGACTTTCACCGACTCAAACGACCCCCAAAAGCTAGATATAGCTCTCGATAAACATATGTTCGCGCACCAGCGCGAACTCGCCGAAAAAACGGGCAGCGAATTTTTGATGGAATACGTTAAACTTAGTATAGATTTCTACAACCTAAAAACCTTTATCCGCGTCAAGAGTATGGGGCGTGAGCTGGGATTTCTCAAAGAAGCACTTGTGCGGGAGGGGACGAGTTACGACTACTTCACCCAAAATTTTGACAAGGCTGACGATTACGGCGAGCTTGAGAAACTTAAGGGCGGCGCGTTAGCCGCGCATATCAAAAAATCAAAATATGTCGCCTTCGGCCCAGAGATTTTGCTGTCATATATCTTTTCAAAAGAAAACGAGGCGCGTCAAATCCGTATCATTTTGACTTGTAAAATAAACAACATAGATAACGAAATACTGCGGGAAAGGCTGCGTGATAACTATGCCTAAAATAGGAGTCGTGGGCGACAAAGACTCTGTACTTGCGTTCAAGGCGTTCGGGCTTTCCGTGTTCCCCGCCGTCGCCTCCGATTCGGAGGCAAGCCGTAAAATCGTTGACAAACTTGCGCGTGAGGATTACGGAATCATTTTTGTCACGGAGCAAATCGCCGAAACTATCACAGAGACTATCGACCGCTACGACCGCTGTGTTCTTCCCGCGATTATCCTGATACCGGGCAGCACGGGGTCGCTTGGGATAGGGCTTGCGCGGATACGCCGAAACGTTGAAAAAGCGGTGGGAATGAATATACTTGACTCGTTTTAAGGAGGATTCTACTTGGAAGAAACAGGAAGAATAGTAAAGGTGTCAGGTCCTCTCGTTATCGCCGAGGGTATGGGACACGCTAGGATATATGACGTTGTACGCGTGTCCGAAAAACAGCTGATAGGCGAGATTATCGAAATGCGCGGGGATATGGCGAGTATACAGGTTTATGAGGAAACGTCGATGCTTGGCCCGGGCGAGCCTGTCGTCACGACGGGCGAACCGCTTAGCGTCGAGCTTGGCCCAGGCTTGCTCGAGGGTATGTTTGACGGGATTCAACGCCCGCTCAACGCAATCCGCGCCGCCGCGGGGGATTTTATCGAACGCGGCGTTTCCGTCAAATCTCTTGACCGCGAAAAAAAATGGGAGTTTGTCCCGCTGAAAAACGTCGGCGACGCGGTTGAAGAGGGCGACATAATCGGGACTGTTCAGGAAAACGCGGTTATGGAGCATAAAATACTCGTGCCGATTGGGGTTAAGGGTACTTTAAAGAATATAACGGGCGGAAGCTATACCGTCGATTCGACTGTGGCGGCGGTTGCGACAGACAAGGGCGAACGCGGGCTTACGCTTATGCAAAAGTGGCCCGTCCGCAAACAGCGTCCGTCTAAACAAAAGTTGTCCCCCGACGCGCCTATGATTACGGGACAGCGCGTCGTCGATACCTTTTTCCCCGTGACAAAGGGCGGTACGGCTTGCGTCCCAGGACCTTTCGGGAGCGGCAAGACGGTTATACAGCACCAGCTCGCGAAATGGTCGGACGTTGAAATCGTCGTGTATGTGGGTTGCGGCGAACGCGGGAACGAGATGACGGACGTGTTAAACGAGTTTCCCGAGCTCAAAGACCCGAAATCGGGCGAACCGCTTATGAAACGCACCGTGCTTATCGCGAACACCTCGAATATGCCCGTTGCGGCGCGTGAGGCGTCTATATACACAGGAATCACAATCGGCGAGTATTTCCGCGATATGGGCTATTCCGTCGCGCTTATGGCGGATTCAAGCTCCCGCTGGGCGGAGGCGCTGCGCGAAATGTCGGGGCGGCTCGAGGAAATGCCTGGCGACGAGGGCTACCCCGCCTATCTCGGGTCGCGCCTTTCGGAATTTTACGAGCGGGCGGGCAAATTCAGCTGCAAGGGCGCGGACGAACGCGTCGGCACGCTTACGGCAATCGGCGCGGTGTCCCCGCCTGGCGGCGACCTCTCCGAACCCGTCACCCAGGCGACACTCCGTATCGTCAAAGTTTTCTGGGGGCTTGACGCGGACTTGGCGTACCGCCGCCACTTCCCCGCAATCAACTGGTTAAACTCGTACAGTCTTTACCTTGACACAATAAGCGCGTGGATTGACAAAAACATTGACGGACGCTTCAGCAAACTCCGCCTTAAAGCTATGACCCTTCTTCAGGAAGAGTCAGCTCTAAACGAAATCGTGCGGCTTGTGGGCTATGACGCGCTGTCTGAACCCGACCAGCTAAAGCTTGAGGTTGCGAAATCCGTGCGTGAGGACTATTTACAGCAAAACTCCTTTGACGAAACGGATTCCTACACGTCTTTGGCTAAACAGTGCAAAATGCTCGACCTTGTTTTGGCGTTCGGGGACGAGGCGAAAAAGGCTCTTGACGCGGGGGTATATCTTAAAAAAATCCTCGCTCTTAAAGTACGCGACCAAATCGCCCGCGCAAAGTCTATCCCCGAGGGCGAAATCTCAAAAATCGAGAATATACGGAGCGAAATGCTAAAAGACATCAAAAAACTTACGGACGAGGAGGCGGGAGAAGATGCTTAAAGAATACAGAACCGTTTCGGAAGTCGTCGGACCTCTTATGGTCGTCGAGAACGTTGTCGGCGTGAAATTTGACGAACTTGTCGAAATCGAGATACAGACGGGCGAAATACGGCGCGGCAAGGTGCTTGAGATAAACGGCGACAAGGCGGTCGTTCAGCTTTTCGAGAGCGCGCAGGGGATTAACCTGAAGGGGAGCAAGGCGAAATTTCTTGCCCGCCCGCTTGAGCTCGGCGTGTCCGCCGATATGCTGGGGCGAGTGTTTGACGGACTCGGACGCGTCAAGGACGGCGGCCCTCGGATTATCCCCGACAAGCGGAGCGACATAAACGGAGTGCCGATAAACCCCGTCGCCCGCGACTATCCCTCCGAATTTATCCAGACGGGCATTTCAGCGATTGACGGGCTTAACACCCTCGTTCGCGGGCAAAAACTTCCCGTGTTCTCCGCGTCGGGGCTTCCCCACGCCGAACTTGCCGCCCAAATTGCAAGACAGGCGAAGGTGCTTAACACCGACTCAAATTTCGCCGTTGTTTTCGCGGCGGTGGGGATTACCTTTGAGGAAGCCCAGTTTTTTATAGACGATTTCAAGAACACAGGAGCAATCAACCGCGCCGTGCTTTTTATAAACCTTGCGAACGACCCCGCCGTCGAGCGTATCTCGACCCCGCGTATGGCGTTGACTTGCGCGGAGTACCTTGCGTATGAAAAAGATATGCACGTTTTGGTTATCATCACCGACATAACGAACTACTGCGAGGCGCTGCGCGAAGTTTCCGCCGCCCGCAAGGAAGTCCCCGGGCGGCGCGGATACCCAGGCTACCTCTACACCGACCTTGCCACACTATACGAACGCGCTGGGCGTATCAAGGGACGCGGCGGCTCAATCACCCAAATCCCGATACTCTCGATGCCCGAGGACGACAAGACCCACCCAATCCCCGACCTCACGGGCTATATCACGGAGGGGCAAATTATCTTAAGCCGCGAACTCTACCGCCGAGGGATAATGCCGCCGATAGACGTTCTCCCCTCACTCTCCCGCCTTAAGGACAAGGGCATAGGCGCTGGCAAAACCCGCGAAGACCACGCCAACACAATGAATCAGCTCTTTTCCGCCTACGCCCAAGGCAAACAGGCGAAGGAACTCGCCGTAATATTGGGCGAGTCCGCCCTCTCCGACAGCGACAAACTTTTCGCGAAATTCGCGGACGAGTTCGAGAAACGATATGTCGCCCAAGGCTTCGACTCAAACCGCACGATTGAGGAAACTCTCGACCTAGGCTGGGAACTTCTTACAATCCTCCCGAGAGGCGAACTAAAAAGAATCAAGGACGAATTCATCGAAAAATATATGCCGAAAGAGGGGGTGTAAAAAATCGCCAAACTAAACGTAAACCCCAACAGAATGGAGCTCACCAAACTAAAAACGCGCCTGAAAACCGCGGCGCGGGGGCACAAACTGCTCAAAGACAAACAGGACGAACTTATGCGCCGTTTTATCGAACTTGTTCGCAAAAACAACGAACTCCGCAAAAATGTCGAAGAAGAGTTAATCAACGCCTACAAAGACTTCCTCCTTGCCGCCTCCCCCCAGTCGAGCGAGTTTTTGGAGGAAGCTCTTATGTTCCCGACCAAAAAAACCTACCTTGAGGTGACGACACAAAACGTTATGAGCGTTCTCGTCCCGAAAATGACCTTTAGTCACGAATCCTCTGGCGCGGGCATCTTCCCCTACGGATTCACGAACACTGAGGGCGGGGTAGACCGCGCCCTTACGACCCTCTGCGACATACTCCCAAAACTTCTTGAACTGGGGGAAGTCGAGAAGACGTGCAACCTTATGACGGAGGAAATCGAAAAAACCCGCCGCCGCGTGAACGCCCTCGAATATATGACTATCCCGCAGCTCAAGGAAACCATCAAATATATCAAGATGAAACTCGACGAAAACGAGAGGAGCAACCTTGTCCGACTTCTCAAAGTCAAGACTATGATTCAGCGATAAGCTATATTCGGTTAAGAATGTCAAAAAATGTCGGGAACGATATGCCGACGCAATCCGCGTCCGCTATAATCGTTTCGGAGTCCGCCGCACACCCCGCGACCGCCGCGCTCATAGCGATTCGGTGGTCGTCTTGGGCAAAGACGGTAACGCCCCCCGCAAGCCGCCCCGTCCCGCCAATCACCATTCCGTCCTCCGTCTCCGTCACATTGCCGCCCATTTTTGTCAAAAGTTCCGTCATTGTCTTGATTCGGTTGGATTCCTTGACCTTAAGTTCCGCCGCGTCCCTGATTACGGTTTGCCCGCTTGCGAAACAGGCGGCGACGGCTATAATCGGGATTTCGTCGATTAGGCGCGGGATTAAATCCCCGCTTATTTCGGTCGCGCAAAGGACGCTCGATTTAACTGTGATATCGGCGACAGGTTCGCTCCCGCCCGATACGGCGGAAAGAACTATATCCCCGCCCATAGCTCGCAAAACGTCGATAATCCCCGTGCGTGTGGGGTTTATGCCGACGTTTTTTATTGTGATTTCCGAATGGGGCAGGATAAGCCCGAGTACCATAAAAAACGCCGCGCTGGAAATATCGGACGGAACTCTTATGTCGGCGGCGTAGAGTTCGTCTTGGGGCGTAACCGTTATTACGTTCCCTTTTGAGAGAACGGACGCGCCGAATTCGGAGAGCATAGTTTCGGTATGGTTGCGCGAGGGGGTTTTTTCCGTAATGCCGCTCACGCCGTCCGCGTATAACGCCGCCAAAATAACCGCCGACTTCACCTGCGCGCTGGCGACAGGCATTATGTAGTCTATGGCGCGGATTTTGTCCGCCTTTTCGATATAAAGAGGAGCTTTTCCGTCCGTACTCCCGATTTTTGCCCCCATTTGCGAAAGGGGGGATATGACCCGATTCATAGGTCTTGACTGCAAAGACTTGTCGCCTGTGAGCGTCGTGTCAAAATTTTGGGCGCAAAGTATCCCCGAAATAAGGCGCGTCGTCGTGCCGCTGTTCGCGCAGTCAAGGGCGGATTCAGGCTTCACAAGCCCGCGCAAGCCCTTGCCGTACACCGTGACATTACTTCCGCCGATTTC
>BNUF01000132.1 GCA_025997155.1 Clostridia bacterium | reverse complement strand
TCATTAACTTCACTTTTTAAATGACCATTCTTCAATGCGTTCAACGCTTTTTCCCTTAAATCTATTGAATATGCCATACTTTTATTTTAACACATCTATTCAATATTTTAAATAGCCTTGACTATAGGGAATCTGTTCGCCCTGTTCGACACCTTTGAGGAAGAACATTTTGACGAGGAGTTAGGGCTGATAAACGCAAAGGCGGACGAGGTGATGAAAGAGTTTAGTTACCTTGTTAGCCGAGTCTATTATTACGATATGACTATTTTGGTGTTTGACAATTTCCCCAACGCCGCGGAGGTTGCACAGTTCGCCTTTAGACTCACGAAGGGCGAATACTTGCGTTTGATGAGTACGGCGGAGCACAAGAAGTTTATCGCCCTGCTGACATATATTGCGGACGAGCATGTGGAGTTTAAGGTGGGCTTACCTTACCGCTTGCTGAAGATGTTGTTGCTGTTGATTATGTATAAAGCTTACGTGCATGTGTCTGTGCTGTCCAAGCTGGTGCTGAATCAGATATACCTTGCGTCAAGAACCGCCTTGGCGTAAGGTGTTTACATATGGTTTTGGAAAGACGTTGATTTTTAACGACATAGCATGTATAATTGAGGGAAAGGACGTTTGGGGTATACCCGCGCCGAGGCGAAACGGGATTCCCGCCGAGCGACTGAACGCCAGCACATATGGATGCTGTTGAAAGAGGAACGGTTTTTCGACGCAATTGAGAATGGAACGCCTTTGCCAGAACGCCCTCAGCGAGAAAGAAAAGGATATTGTTGGGAAAGGCAGGATTCCTGCCAACAAGAAGAGGATTTGAGAGCAGACTATTTGGAGTATAAACGGCTTGCTTACCTCAAGACGTAGGGTGGGGGTGAACCCATATGATTACAAGAGTTGATAATCCGTATGTATTAACAGAAGTGGAGGTTGACGAGAAATTCGACGGGAAGTGGGTATTACTGTCTCTCAAAGGTTTTCGAAGTAGCGCAGGTCGGGGTTATGTTGAAGCTATAGGAACTGAACAAAACGATGTAACAGAAATGGCGTGGATAGCTCATAACGAATTTGACGGAAACGCTTTACTGAAACACGGATATAAGGATAGAGGAAAAACTTGGTTTATCAAACCATAGCGTTACAGTACATATGATAAAGCAACGGTTTAGTATGTTGCAGAGGGATGTGGTTTTATGTATCATATTATCGAAAATCCCGTTATGATGACCGCTGAGGAAATTGATAAGGAGTATGACGGTAGGTGGGTTTACCTTGTGAAGTGTGAATTTGCTCCTGGCGACGAACTGTTGAAGGGAATGCCTGTTGTTGTGGCGGATAACATATTTGAGGGAGTTGAGGACGGCGTGTATCTCCCTTATAAAAACAAAGCAATTTATGGACGCACACGCTCACACCCTTTGATAGACACGTTTGGTTTAATACCAACAGTTAAGTGGGTGGCAACGTAATGATATTTAGGTCGGACGGGAATGGAGTCGTTTAGTATGCGTAAGATTAGTTCATTGGACGAATTAAATATACCAGAACAGCATAGGGCTTTTCTAGAAACTTTCATGCGTAATTCTAAATCCGACAAGAAAATAGGAAATGTTGTATTGTTTGGCAGTTGTGCTCGTGGTGTTGCTACGGCAAAAAGTGATGTGGATATCGCTGTTCTTGGTGAAAATATGACGGACGATGATTATATCCGTATTTGTGATTACCTGCCTGAATATAGGGCAAAGGAATATGTAGAGTGTGATATGCTAACTATATCATATTCCGATTACAATAAATTTATCGATACCGTTGGATACGTCCAAAGGCATATTGAACGGGAAGGAATTGATATAAGTGGGGTTGTATGATGACGCTATTGAAGAACTTGAAACAGGAATCGATTTAATTGCAATCGGCAGATATAGACAGGCAATATTTCACTTTTGTTTGTCTGTTGAACAGTTCTTAAAATCGAAACTGTTGTTGATTGCTCCACTCTCTGATTTGGAGTTCTCTCACGATGTCATAAATATCTATAACGAGTTACGCTATACCTACAAATCAACAAAAAATATGGCATCGCAGATTAAGTTGTGCCGAAAGTATTTTAACGAATCCCGATACTCCAATAGCAACAGAGATATTTACACGAAAGAATTCGCCGAGCAATTCTTGCAATACGCGAACGACGTGAAGTCATATATCGACAACGAATGTGCGGCAACGCTTGACGATTTAGTGGATAAGTTTAACAAACATTAGGAACGAGTATGGTAACGGATTTCGGATGGCAAGGAAGGCACAATATGAGCGATAACCTAACAATCAAAGTCGGCACGTTTGTGGAACTTGGGGCAGTTGTAGCACCATTGCGAGATGCCGTTTTTTGTGACGAACAAGGTATCCCAGACGGAGTGCTGATGGACGACGAAAACTCGACAATCTGTGCCGTGTTTAGCGATGAACAATTAGTTGCTACAACTCGGCTTACGGGTAACAGGGTTGGACAGGTTGCAACGGCAAAAGACTTACGTGGCAAGGGTTACGGCAAAGCCGCGCTTATCTCTCTAATCAATTTTGCAAAGGAGAAAAACTTTTCGGAACTTGTCGTTCAGGCACAAACACAAGCCGAGGGCTTTTACCGCAAATGCGGATTTGTTCCAGTCGGTGCATCTTATTTCGAAGGTGAGTTTGAACTTGTGGATATGGAACTGAAACTTTAGTAAGTATTGGAGATAGATTATGGATAACGAAGTGTTGCGTTGTATTCACGCACGAAGAAGCACAAGAAAGTTTGATGAAAGACAGATAAGCGACGAACAGCTTAACGTCCTGTTGGACGCGGCAATTTGGGCACCAAGTGGAGGAAACAATCAATCGTGGCTATTTACAGCGATTCAGGATAAGGAGAAACTGCTCCGCCTGAATGATCTTGTTCGCGATGGTTTTCAGGTTTGGATTCCCGATGACGACTACCCAGGCAAGTTGGCGATGAAAACGTATTCGTCAAGAGAAGATTTTAATTTCTACCGTAATGCCCCGACACTGATTGTGGCAACCAACAAACCGAATTATGAAAACGCTATGGCGGATTGCGCGTTGGCGTTGGAGAACATATTCCTTGCGGCTACGTCAATTGGATTAGGGAGTTGTTATATTAACCAGTTGCATTGGTTGAGAAATGATTCGGGCGTTCGTGCGTATCTATGCGGATTGGGGATGCCCGCCGACCACGTGATTTGCTCGTCTGTTGTGGTGGGATACGGTGTTGGTGAGCCTCCTGTACCTGCAAGGAAAGAAGGCACGATAAATATTGTAAGGTGAGAGGTTGGCTATTATGACATTCGAGATTGTTAACGGCGACATTACAACGATTGGGACGGAAGCGGTCGTTAACGCGGCAAACTCCGCGCTTCAATGTGGGGGCGGGGTTTGCGGAGCGATATTTAGCGCGGCGGGTGAACGAGAACTTCAACAGGAGTGTGATAAACTCGGTTGGTGCGAACCAGGCAACGCCGTCATAACAAGTGGATATGCTTTGAGTAAGTACGTCATTCACGCAGTCGGACCGATTTGGTATGGCGGAGACCACGGTGAGGAATCCCTCTTGCGAAGTTGTTATACTAATTCACTTAAGCTCGCGAAAGAGCATGGGGTTAAGTCGATTGCGTTTCCGCTTATTTCGTCGGGGATTTACGGATACCCGCAGGAAGAAGCTGAAGCCGTTGCGACTGGGGCGATTAACGAATTCTTGAAGGGCAACGACGATTGCGATATGAAAGTTTATCTCGTGAAGTTTAGTTAGGGAAGGATGTTGATAAAAATGTATCAGATCATTGATAATCCGACAAGAATGACGAAGGCTGAAATTGATAAGGAGTATGATGGTAAGTGGGTTTATTTGGTTAATTGCGAATATGCAAATGGACCTACTGCGCTTTTAACAAGCGGTATCCCTGTCGTAGTTGCTGACCTTGATTTTGAAGGTGTGGATACCAATAGGAATTTATATGCTCGTTGGCGGTGCAAGGAATACGCTCCGCGTCATTCGTATTCTCGTGTTCATCACGATGGGTTCGTATCTTCGTTATTTATTTAGGTGGTGTGATTATGGAACTTGTCGATGGAGTAGAATATAATCTTGATAGAAGGCAGGGACATCTGTACATTGATATTCCTGTCTTGTATGAAGGACAAGAAGAAGAGAACGAAGACGATAAGATAACATTTATTATGGATACTGGCGCATTTTTAACCGTGATAAGCCGAAATACAGCAATAGAATTTGGTTTTGATAAATTACCAGTAATTTGTCACTGGAAATTAAGCGGCTTTGGAAAAAATAAGCTTTTATCTGATATCATAAGAATACCTGCTATCAGATTAGCTGGTAAAGTTCTTATTGGCGCAATTGTGGCTGTACCTTTTGATATTAAAAATGGTAATCAAGTGTTGGGGTTGAATATCCTTAATTATTTTGAGTATTCTGTAAAAGCCTCGAATAACTCAGCGTATTTTAGATATGATGCCGATTATAAGCATGGTTATTCAGATTATTTAGCTGATAGTGGCATTTCTGTTAGTTTGGCTTGTAATGATATATTCACTTTAGACAATTATTCATATAATAATACGGGTAGCATTCCAAATACTAGGGCAGTCGCTCAACTTAGGTTAGACATTGTTGACCGTATGTGGGCTAGCGGAGAACCTGTGGAGAAAATCGGTCGATATGTCGGTATTAACGAAGATGCGGTAAGGGTGCTTGTTGGAGTTCCGAATGAACATAGAGATACCTCAAACATAGTTTCCGACGACGCGATAACAAAGAATGGTAACGAGGATGTTGGAGTTTCTCATATGGTTGGCTTTGAAAAGAAACCGAATAAATTCAGTTAGATATTTATCACAATGCGCTCAAGGTAGGGACACATTGTTTTATAGATAAATTAAATCAATCAGGTGTGAGGCGGCTTTAGGGCTTGCCTCTTTTTTGATGGGGGTGAGATTATGGAAGTGGTAGATGTATTGGATAACTATGTAACAGGTAATTTCGACAACGGCGCGAGATTATTAGGAGACGAATTTGTTGATACCTTGTGGAACACACCAGCAATAAGATACACAACTTGTTGGTACGATTCCGCGACAAGGGCTTGCAGTTCAGAACTATATTAACACCACGAGACGAGGACGAGGCAATTTCACGCTTGGCATGTGCAAACGACAACGCCGAGAAGTGTGTTTGTGCACTTCACGTTATGAAGTTTAGAAACCCCGCCGTTTCACGGTTTGTCGATACTGTGTTAGAAAGGATAGATGCCCGTTGAGTAGATTGGAAGAACAACTGTTGGCGATTAAAAGGCGGGGGACTTTCGACGCGTTCAACCATTTGTGTAAGGGATTTGAGGCGGCGAGCTTTCAGAGTGTGAGTGTGTTGCTATGGTTTTACGCAAAGAAATGATTGTTTATGTTTGACCCGGGAATGGGCAAGACGTATGCCATCGCTATGGGATTGAAGTCGTTGTTCTTAGCGGAACCGAAAAGGAAGTGCATCTTCTTTATCAAGAAAGCGCAAATCACTCAAACGTCGAACGACATTAGTATGTACACGGGGTTGAGGGTTGTGACTTGTACGGCGGAAGCGGACGAACTGTCGAATAAACTGTACCGCAATGTGAGCTCGTATGACATTCTTATGATTACCCACGAAGCCTTGCACATTGACAGGTTTGGGCTGTTCCTGTATCAGTACGCAAAGGACTTCAACATTTGCGTTGTTGATGAAGCACACTATTTAACCAACATTCACGAGAGCGACCGAGTTGTTTTGTTGGCGGCGTTTTTGAGTAGGATTGAGCGTGTGGCGTTTCTCACGGCAACGCCGTTTATCAGCAAGCCCGAGCAATTCGCGGAACTGTTGAACATTATGGACGGTGAGACGTTTGCACGCACAGACAAGATAGTTAAGAAACTGAATACCAGTGGACGAGTGGATTTAGATTATCCGCTCCAGATTTACAATTACGACAGAAAACTGTTGGGGATAGAAAACACTTACGATATTCGCGTCAGTTGGGTTGACCCTCACCCTTTTCAGTTGAAACTGAAGGGCAATCACATTTTGCAAGAAATGATGGGCGAAGGCGCGGAGAATCAGTTGGCGGAGTTGTTGCGGATTTTGCGCATGAAGATTGCGGAGGAAAAGAAAGGCATTGTGTTTGTTTATTACCACGACACGCGAGAGTGGTTGTTGCCGCGACTTGACGAGGTTGGCGTGAAGTACGGCTGTATTCACGGCGACACCCCGCAAGGTGAACGGGATAGAGTGCAGAAAGAATTTCAAGACGGACTGTTGGACGTAGTTATTATCAGCGTCACAACAAGTATAAATTTGGACTGCGACTATATCGTGTTTTACCAGTATACGCTGGAAATTAAGCAGATTTTAGGACGCGGCGAACGCGGGCTTAATCCGAAACTGTTGGAACTGTATTTTATCTTCACAAGAAAAACCAAGCACGCTATGCACTTTTTGGAAACCGTGTACAAACTGTCAAGAGAAGTCCGTTGTTGGATAGGTAAGACCAGCTATTAAAAGTCAATAGGTAACTTAAAAAAATTTTAGTAAAAAATCAAAAACCACAGAAATGAAAAAATAACACGAAAAAAAGACCTAATGACATAGAAAAGGCGAGTGACAAAATGTATGTGTAAAAAATGAGCAAGCTAATCAGAGTTTAGGTTGATAAGGCTTGTTGTC
>BNUF01000131.1 GCA_025997155.1 Clostridia bacterium | reverse complement strand
TGTTATACGCGCAGGGTAACGGTTTAACGTTTCAATCGGGCGATTCCTATGCGTTATTCGGTTTGAATTATATCCTTCAAGAATACAATCAAATTGAAATGGAAAACGGCGATAAGATAGATTTAAAGATGGAGTTTGTTAGTTTAACGACTTCTAGAACTACCTATATGATTACCAGTACGCGAAACGGCGGCGTTGTGGGTACTTATTCGCTGACTGTCACGTCGTCTCCCGAAGACCCCATAGTAAATTTTGGAATGTCCCTCGGGCAAACCATTAGCGGCGGTTATAGCGTATCGGGGATTAATTCCGCTTTGGCAGGCGCAAGCGGCGTACCTGTTATCTGTCTTGGTTCAGTTAATGGCTCAACTAGCGTGACTTATCCAATACTCCCTATCACGATATACACCATAAGTCAAGGCGGAACGGTGGCAAAGGGCGGGTCTCGCTGCGGACAGTGGATTAGTCCCGCCGCCAACACTAATATAAAAATGACCGTTGACGAATATATTAACGCCTTGCAAATCAAATCGATAACGGTAACGTCAGGTTGGCAAACGACGGCGACATTTTCACAAGGCTGGTGATATTATGAGCGGTTTACTGGTTTTGCCGCCGTGGGATACCAGAATGTTCCGCGCTGGCGGGTGTTCGATTATACGTTTCGCGGGGACAACGCCCGAAGATTTTATGGAGTTCTGTAATTTCGGGGGATTAGGCGCAAATCTCGACACTTGGGGGTTTGCTATGCCCCGCGACTGGATATTAAAACCTACCCGAGGGCTGACGATATCGACGGCTTCTAATTCCGCAAGATATGACGACGCTGTTATATGCACCGCCCCGATATCTTTTACGCCGACAGAACGCCACTATGAACCCGTCATATATGACACAACGCAAAAATCAACTCTGAAAAGAAGTAGTTATCTTGCAATAAACAGAGCTCATACTATTGACGATAAAGTATGTTCCCCTAGGTATTTCTTAGGCTCGTCAGGTGTCGGCGAAAACAGCAACTTTGAATTCGGCGTTGCCTTTTGCAGACTGTACAGAATCATAGTATCAGTTCAAGACACCTTCCTATGGTACAACGTCGACGTCGCGTATGAAAGCGCGTTTTGCGGAATAGGGTTTGACAGCGCGGCGGAACGTTCGATATACGATACTTACAAACTTTAGACAGGAGTTGAATTTTATGGCTATAAACGCAGACGGAGAGCCTATAAAATATGGGGGCGTTGTTTATCCCGATTTCGGCGCGGTATTGCGAAATATTACGAACGGTGGCGGCGGTTTAAGTTCTGTCACCCACGACAGTACACTTACGGGCAACGGCTCGGCGGGTTCGCCGCTCGGCGTAAATATCAGCGGCTTAATTGACGGAAACGATAAAATATTATCGTCTTCCGCTAACGGTTTTTTATCCAGTCTGTCACTTGAACACAACACCGAAACTGGCATTATGATGCTTGTGGGCAAAAACGGCGAGGCACTGTCAACTGTAAATCTTCCGCTTGAGAGTTTTCTTGAAAAAGCGGAATTTGATAACACTACAAATATCTTGACGTTCTCGTGGAACACCGAAAGCGGAATTGAAGATATGGAAGTTGATTTATCGGGCTTAATCCAAACTTACACGGCGGGCGACGGCTTGGCGGAAGACGACGGTGAGTTCCGCGTTGTTATCGACGGCAACGAAACCCGCCTGAGGATTGACCCGACAAGCAAGGGTTTGAAAATTGATTTAACGGACATTAAAACGAAACTTGACGGCATAGAGGCGGGGGCGCAGGTGAACGCGGTGACTTCCGTCGCGGGCAAGTCGGGCGAGGTGACTCTCACTAAAGCGGACATAGGACTCGGGAGCGTTGACGACACCGCAGACCTCGACAAGACCGTTAAAAACGCGTCCTATCTGGTTGCGGACGATAGCGAGTTAGGCACGTGGTTCACGGGCGGAACTCCTGCGTTGATTTTTCCGCATATAGGCGGGTTCGGAAGCGTCACAGTCCCGACCACACCTCCGGCGGACGCGGAAAGAGGACCGTTGCCGAATTACGGAAGTGAGATGAAATATGTCACGCAGGCACTTGGAAATTCAGGCAAATACGTACAACTGGCGTATTCCCCCGATTTAACCAGAGCGTTTATGCGAAGTTTTAACGGAACTTCATTAACGGCGTGGGTCGAGCTGTTTACCGTAAACTCGCCCGAGATAAAACTTGACGCGGCAAGAGCGATATATGTGGACGCGTACGGCACGATATGCGCCAGGGCGGGGGCTGATTCGGTTTTCAAAATATCGACATACTCTGAGCTCAACGTCGGCATAGGCAGTCACTCTTTAGAAACATTAAACGGCGGGGACAGAAACTCCGCAGTAGGGTGGTATACGCTCTCGAATACAGGGAACGGCTCGCAAAACTAGGCGATAGGTTACGACGCGGGCGGGAGATTGGCGGACAACGCCTCGCCCCAAGAAAACGTCAGCAATTCCGTTTTCTTGGGGGCAAGGACGCACGGAGCAACCTCGGACGGCGTGACAAACACAATCGTTATAGGGTATAACGCCGCAAGTCAAGGCTCGAACAGCATAACCCTCGGCAACTCCAGTATTACGAAATTGTCGTGCCAGGTGACTGCCATAACGGCGTTGTCCGATTCGAGGCAAAGAAGAGATATCGCCCGCCGATTTGTCTATGTGCCTTGACGCGGTTATGAATTTGCCTGTTGCGCGTTATAAGTACAAGAACTTCACAGGGACGCACATGGACGAGCATGTTACGGGGTGGCTTGCGGACGACGTTTCGGCGGTGTTCCCGAAATCGGTAAGCTTATGCGACAAGATTTTCCCGCTACTTGATTCTGACGGTGAACAACTGTACGAAGATGACGGCGAAACGCCCAGAACTTTCCTTATGGAGAATGTCAAGGAAATCACTATGACGGAGGCAGTCCCGACCCTTTGGGGTGCGGTTCAGGCGTTGATCGCGAAGATTGCCGCAATTGAGGCGCAACTTAATCATTGAAGAGTGTGATTTTATGCACGATTTCGCGGCGAAACTCGATATGCCTCTCTACTTCGATACAAGACTACTTTAAATTACAATTATACTTGAAAAACTTAGCTACATGTAGTAAAATATTACAAATAAGCAAAAAGGGGGGCAAATCATGATTGAGTTCGACAACCTAGAAAAACTTAAAACAGTTTATGAAAAAGAAATCGACGAATATGTAAGTGGCTTAATTAAAAAATATTCCGCCGTCGGCGGTTTATGCGCGTTAAGCGACTACAACCAAAAACCCTACGAAACAGACGACGCGTACCTGTGGCGGATATGCGACGCAATCGAAGACGCAATAGACGAATACCTATTGTCCCACGAGGATTACGAAAACGACGAAAATTATGTAGTTGACGGCGCGGATTTTCCTAAACCCGACACCTATAACGCAGAGGACTACTCGCGCATCGTAAACATACTTGAAAACTATGACGCTGCCGCCGAGGTGAAATTCGATAACGCCTTAACAAAGCTCAATCTGCCGTCTTCCGAAGACGCGCTGATTTACGACATGATGCCGTATCTGCTAAAAAAACAACTTACGGAGGAGCAGCTTATACTTGTTATAGAAACAGTACTGAAGGTAATCCCGAAACCCAAACCAAAAACCAAGTCAAAAACCAAAAGTAAGAAAAAGTAAATTTAACTCTCATTAAACGCCATTTAAACACAAATTTAATAGACGTTTAATTATTGTTCAAAAATCGTTCAATTGAATTTAATAAATTTTCAAAAGTATTTTTATACTAAAAGTCATTAAAATCAAAGTCAATTTAATCCATAATTTCCCAATTTTATACAACTTTAAAAAATCTCTTGTGAATATTTTCCATTCACGAGAGATTTTTTACTTTTATTGACAAATATTCATACCTATTATTTTCCATTTTTACCAATTCACCCAAATTTTTTTTACTCAAATTATTTTTCTCATTCTTCATGCGGATTTTTTTGATTCTTCATGCGGTTTTACAGCCGGTCTCCGCAACCAAGGCAATAAACACTTCCTTCAAGAGCACCTTTTTCATATGTTTTCCGTTGAACTTGACGGCAGTTCGAGCGAATGCGCTGGACGGTTTCCCAAGTTTCGTTGTCGATGATACGCGGGTGCGCGTTTTCGTGGATTATCCACTCTTCTTCGGGTTTCACATACTTGCGGTGGTCTTTGTATGACTTGCTTGTCTTACGGTTCAAGACTGCCGTGCCTGTGTATTCCCTGTTTGAGAGTATGTCGCTGACCACACTTGTATGCCACATGGTGGCGGGACGCTTAGGTATGTGTTTTGGCGGTACGCCATCACGCTCTGCTTTGTAAATTTGCGGGATTTTCAAGTCGCGTCTGCTGAGTTCCTTTGCGATATACTGCGGACCCATTCCCTCGACACACATCTTAAAAATGTCCCTTACGACCTCGGCGGCAGGCTCATATGTGTTCCACACGAATTTGTCAGCCTCCGATGGTTTATAACCGTAAGGCGCGACCGAATTGGAATGCTTGCCATTCAAGGCTTTCGACTTGAAAACAGCGCGTATCTTCTTTGATGTGTCGGCGACAAACCACTCGTTAAACACGTCTCGGAAGATTGATATGATGTCAAAGCCGTTAGCTGTGTCGAGATTGTCGTTGGCGGCGATTAAGCACACATTGAATTCATCGAATGTGCGCTTCAAAAGCCCAACCTCAATCACATCGCGGACTATGCGACTTTGGTCTTTGATGATGACTGTAGACACGCTCCCTGTCCTAACCTCAGACAGCAGAGCATCAAGCCCCGGCCTTGAGAACAAGGTTCCGCTGACCCCATCATCCACGAAAAAACGCGTGTTGCCGAAGCCTCGGTCTTTCGCATACTTTGCGAGGATTTCCTTTTGATGCACGATTGAGTTTGACTCTCCGGAGTCGAAATCCTCTTTACTCAACCGGCAGTACAAGGCTGTGATTTTGCCTTGTTCAGCTTGTTTTGTGTACATAGCGCAGATACCTCCTACTTAATCGTAAGTACCATATTCGCTCTTTTTTGAACACATAGCAAGTTGTATTTGGGGATTTTTCTGATAATTTTCTGTGTCTGAAACGTGTCGTAAAATCAATCTTTCCAACTTCTTCTCGACCGTTTCCGTGGCGTGCGATGAACATTCGGATATAACGATATAAGTGGTTTTGCCTATTTGAGTTTCGGTGACTGTTTTCTTTTCCATTTTCTTTTCCATAGCGACCCTCTATTCCGAGGGGGAAAACAAAATCGCCCCTCACTATTCCAAGGGGCAGTAAGAGGCGATTTGTACACCGTGCGAAAGAAAATATGCAGTTTTATGCGTGTGATATTACCGTTTTTCAACATAGTCAAGCGAAATCCACCCCGCGCCGCTTTTCAGCTTCCCCCACAGCGTAGCTCCTTGCCCTTTAGCTTCGGCGACAATGGTGTAGACCGCGCCCTTCTTGACATTGCCATTCACCTTGAAATTCGTCCCCGCGCCGACTCGGTAATTGAGGACACTCGCCGTAACCTTGACTGTGTACGGCGTGAAAGTTGGCGATGTCGGAGGAGTAACCGGAGCGGTCGGCGTTACGGGAACAGCAACTGCTTTCGCACCATTCCACAGCTTAACGATTTTTTGGCCATAGTCCGTCCCTGGCACAGCCCATCGACCATTGAGGTCTTCCCAGTTTGGCGCTATGCCGCGCGTGACGAGTTTGAAGCGCGGGTCTACGCACGGATTGACGAGAGCGTCCTTGCTCGCATAGGCTTTGAGGTGTTGGATCTGCGCACGAACGCCCTCCCGCGCCGTGGCGAAACTCGCGCCTTTTGCGCTGTCAGCCCGACTCGGGTCGCCACCAGTCGCTCCAAGCCCGCAGAAATTGTTCTGCGACGGCGAAACCGAACTGCCCTTGAACGCGAACCACCCTGTTTCGAGAATGGATTGGCAGAACGCAACGTCCCCGCGAATGCCCTCGGCGTTGCCCTCCTCAATAAAAATCGCTCCTAATTCAGGAGCGTTGGGATTGTTCTTTTTGGCGTAGGCATCGAGTTGCTCGGCGGTGCAGACAGATTTGCCCATAATCGGCGTTTTGCCTGTTGTTGGAACGCTTGGCGGTGTCGGAACAGTCCCCACGCCGAGCAATTTTTTCACATCGGCGCGGAAGGTGTCCATCGACTTCCCGTGTTTCGGAAACCAGTGCATCACATCGCCGTGATTGCTTGCTATTCCGAGTTTGTTGCCCTCCGATTGACAAATCAGCGAGGGCGATTCTGGCTTGATATTATACTCCTTGCACAGCATAGCGCAAAGCTCGACCGCCTCGGTGTAAATCTTGTCGAAGTAGACTTTGTCGGTCAAGCCGTCCTCGCAAATCTCGAAACCGATGTGCGTGTCGTTCACAGAGCCTTTTGCGCCGCTCCCGCCGTGCCACCCGCGCATAGTCCACGGCAACGTCTGATAGGTTGCCACCGAGCCGTCTTTCATCTTGCCAATGAAGCCGTGGACACAGACCTGCCGACCATCGGGTTTGTCTTGATTCCAATGGTTATTGTACTTGTTCGCTCCGAGCAAGCCGTCATCGGGTCCAACGTATAGTCGAGGCTATTTAAAAGCGTTAGCCAACGCATCCCAAAAAGAATCAAATTTGTGCATATGAAATCTCAATCTTCTTTTAACATTTGCCCACAATTTTTCAATCGGATTAAGGTCAGGTGA
>BNUF01000130.1 GCA_025997155.1 Clostridia bacterium | reverse complement strand
AAGGTCGATTTGTCGGGGACATTCAAAAGCTCTCCTCTTGTGTATGACGAAAATTTAAGCCCCCAGACTGAGGGTACAGACTCGGTGACGTTTGTCCGCACGTCAAGGACGCGCCCTTCGTTATCTATATAAATGTAGTTTCCGGAATCCTCTATGTAACCGCATACGCGCCGCTCGGTGACAGTCACCGTGACGGCGTTGGGGAGGGTTTTTTTGACGTGTATCGCCTTGATGTAAGGGTTTTTAAGCAAAACTTTCTTTGCCCGCCGCTCCGTTATCAAAAAGAAGTTCGGCGAATCGGAAAGCCCGAGTGCGTCCGCGATTTCCGATTGCGAGGTGTGGGCGAATCCTTGCGGGTTTTCTATCTTAATGTCGGTGAGGGCGAATATCGGAGACAGCATTATCATAAGTATAACAAGGAGAAAAACCGCCAAAATCACCACCGCGTGGAAAGGATTCGGGCGTTCGTTTATATTTTCCATATACGCTCCTTATTATACCCTAACGCTTGAATTATGTCAACGATTTTAAAATCTCCCGCAAAAATTTCCACATACGCTCCGCCGACGCAAGGTCAAGGCGTTCGTTCGGGGTATGCGCGTCTAATATGGTAGGTCCGAAGGCGATTATGTCAACCTGCGGGATTCTCTTTGAAAAGACCCCGCATTCAAGCCCCGCGTGAACCCCGCTTATTTTCGCGTCTTTACCGAAAGTCCGCTTGTATATCCGTGAAAAGAGTTCGCGGAGTTCGGATTTTTCGGCGCGTTCCCATTCGGGGTAGTCGCCCTCTGTTGAAAACCCCGCTCTATGCAACTCCGCGACGCTTGCGAACTGTGAAAGGAGTTCCCTTTTTCTTGACGCGACGGAACTTCTTAAGGCGCTGGCAAGAATTACGGATTTTTCAAAAAAAGCTACAACGCCGAGATTCGCGGAGGTCTCCGCAAGCCTCTCCTCGCCCTCTCTCTTCGCGGTATGGTATATAACGCCGTTTGGCAAAGAGTTTATAGCGTTTAGTATACTTCTTTTTGCGGCATATGTCAATATTTTCCTTACGCTTTTAACTTCCGTAATCGATATGGTAATATATGGGTCAACCGCCGAAAACTCCTTGCGGAAGGTTTTTTCATATTCGCTTAGGTCGGGTTTCTCTTTTGCGTAAATGACGGCGGACGCGTCACGCGGTATCGCGTTGTCCTTCTCCCCGCCCTCTATACGCGCAAGTTCTATATCCCCCAGTTCCAAAAGCAGACGCGCCAGAAGTCTGTTCGCGTTTGCGCGTTGTTCGTGAATCATCGCCCCCGAATGTCCGCCTTGCAGCCCGCCTATCCTGATTTCAAAAAACCGCCCGCCCAAAGGCGCGTCCTCAAACTCCAGCGGTATTTCTATATTAACTCTCACGCCGCCCGCGCAGCTCGCGAAAAACTCCCCTTCTGTCTCCTCGTCGATATTTATGCATCGTTTAGCCGAAAGCACAGAAAAATCAAGCGCGGTAACGCCAACCATTCCGATTTCCTCGCAGGTCGTAAACACAAACTCGATTGGCGGGTGTTCAAAATCCCCGTCAATTAACGCAAGGGCGTAAGCCGCCGCGATTCCGTCGTCCGCGCCAAGCGTCGTCCCGTTTGCGCGTAAAAAACCATCACGTGTCACAAGCGTCAGCGGGTCTTTTTCGAAATCGTGCGTACTGTCAGTCGTTTTCGCGCCTACCATATCGATATGCCCCTGAATAATCACGGGGGCGATATTTTCGCGTCCTTTTGAGGCGGGGAGTTTCACGACAGCGTTGTGGCTCTCGTCCTGATATGTCCATAGCCCGCGTTCTTTCGCGAACGAAACGATATAATCCGACAACGCCTTCTCGTTCTCCGAGCAATGGGGGATTTTCGATATCTCTTCAAAATACTTTAAGTACATAAACTCACCTTAGTTTCTAAAACTGTGGATAGGGGGCGGGATTCGCCCCCCGCGATTTATAAAGTCGGCGCAGGAGTTTGTGTTCACGGGCATTATCGGCGCGTACCCCAAAAGCCCGCCGAAATTAGCCATATCTCCGACGGATTTGCCGTAAACTGGGATAAGCCGCGCCGCCGTCGTTTTGTTGTTAATCATTCCGATTGCCATTTCGTCGGCGATAATCCCCGAAATCGTTTCGGCGGAGGTGTCGCCTGGTATTGCCACCATATCAAGCCCGACGGAGCAGACGCAAGTCATGGCCTCAAGTTTCTCAATCGTAAGCGACCCGTTTCGCGCCGCCTCAATCATTCCGCGGTCTTCGCTCACGGGGATAAACGCGCCGCTCAAGCCCCCGACATAGGACGACGCCATTATCCCGCCTTTTTTGACGTTATCGTTTAATATAGCGATTGCGGCGGTGGTCCCTGGAGCTCCCGCGCAGCCGAGCCCCATTTCCTCTAAAATCTCGGCGATGCTGTCGCCGACGGCGGGAGTAGGCGCAAGCGACAAGTCGATTATGCCAAAAGGCACGTCAAGCCGCCTTGACGCCTCTCTTGCCACCAACTGCCCGACACGCGTAATTTTAAACGCGGTTTTTTTGACGACCTCACAAACAGTCTCAAAATCCGCGCCTCTGTAATCCTCCAACGCCCGCTTAACCACGCCCGGACCGCTTACCCCCACGTTTATCACAAGCGAGCGTTCGCCCACGCCGTGAAACGCCCCCGCCATAAAAGGGTTATCCTCCACGGCGTTGCAAAAGACGACAAACTTCGAACAGGCGACGCTGTCGCGGTCTTTTGTGAGTTCCGCCATTTCCTTAATAATCTGCCCCATTTTTTTGACGCCATTCATATTTATTCCGTTGTGTGTCGAGCCGACGTTGACGGAGGAGCAAACGCGTTCGGTACACGAAAGCGCCTGCGGGATACTCCGCACAAGCGCAATGTCGCTGTCTGTCGAGCCTTTTTGTATAAGCGCGGAAAACCCGCCGATAAAATTCACGCCGACCGCCTTCGCCGCTTTGTCGAGAACCCGCGCCGTCTCGGTGTAGTCGTCCGTCTTTGTTCCCGCCCCCGCAATCGCAATCGGCGTGACGGAAATCCGCTTGTTCACGATAGGCACTCCGAATTGTGCCGCTATGTCCTCTCCGCATTTCACCAAATTTTCGGCGGATTTCGTGATTTTCTCGTATATTTTGCGGTTGAACTCGGAGATAGAGGGCGACGCGCAGTCAAGCAGACTAATCCCCATTGTAATCGTGCGCACGTCGAGATTAGCCTCTTCAATCATCTTATTTGTTTCCTGTATTTCGTACCGTGAAATCATAGATACCTCATAGGATAGAAACGATTTTTACCTCGCGGTTTTCGGCAAGGTTGAAGGCGTGTCCGCGAATTTTGACTATCGGACGCGTAAGTTCCGTCGGGTTGATGAAGATAATTTCCGCCTCGTCGTCGTTTGAGAGCCGCACCCAGCTGTTCAGATAGTTATACGCTATGTGTTTCAAAAAAGCTATCAAATAGTTGGTGTCCATTTCGCCGTAACTCTGGGTCTCAAGTTTTCCGATAACGTCAAAGGGGCAGAGTTTCCCGCGGTAGCACCTGTTCGCCGTCATAGCGTCATACACGTCGCAAATCGAGATAATCTTTGAGAACTGGTCGATTTTGTCGCTCCCGATTTTGCGGGGATAGCCCATACCGTTGATTCTCTCGTGGTGATTAAGAGCCGCTAACTTTATGCGGTTCGGTATCGGGCGGTCCTTGAGAATAGTGTAGCCGTTTATCGTGTGGAGCTGGATAACCTTGAACTCGTCCTCCGTGAGTTTGGCGGGTTTGTTAAGAATCTCTATCGGCACTTTCGTTTTTCCTATGTCGTGTAACATTCCCGCGATGGTGAGGTCGCGCACGTCTTCTTCCTCAAATTTCATCCATTGCGAAAAAACGTTCGCCAACAGGGCGACGTTACTGCTGTGACTAAAAGTATAATCATCGTACTCGTGCAAAAAACCGAGGTATGTAAAAACGTCGGACTTACACTTAAGCGTATCCATTATGCCGCTCGTCATGGAGTACAAATCGTCCATATCCACAAGCGCCCCGTCGCTGATTGACTTGATTGCCTCCTGCGCTTGGTCGAGCTGCTTGTCGTAATTTTCCGTGAATTCCTTAAAATCGGCGCGTTCCGTAACAGAACTGACAGGGATACGGATATTGACGGTTTTTATGTGACTTTTTTTGAGGAGGGCGATTTTATCGACGGTAAGTATCCCGCCTTTTGGAGCTAACAGTATCCAGTGGTCGTTGTAAATGTCGTCGTCAACTATCATTCCGTCAAGAATGTCGTCGACATCCATAGTGTCTATAACTCTATCCAAAAGTATCTCACCGCCCTAAATAAATTTCACGTACATTATAACAACAAAAAATATCTTTGTCTATACTATACCGATAAATTCACGTTCAATTCCCCAAATTTATCGTGTATGGAACGGACGGCGCGTTTCGCGTCCTCCGAGTCGATAAGCACTGAAATCCGAATCTCGGAGGTTGAAATCATATGGATATTAACGTCAACGTCATAAAGAGCCTCAAAGACTGTCGCCGCGACGCCCGGGTTCGTCGCCATTCCCGCGCCTATGACGGAGAGTTTGGCAATTTTTGGCACATTGCTTATGTGGTCGCATATCAAAGTGTCGTCTTTTTCCAAAACAGAGAGCGCGGCGGCTAGGTCGTCGCAGGCGACAGTAAACGAAATATCGTTTGTCCTGTTACGTCCGATTGACTGCAAAATCATATCGACGGAAATTTTTTCTTTCGCGAGCGCCGAAAATACGCGAAAGGCGATACCCGGTTCGTCCTTGACTCCGACGATAGAGATACGCGACACGTTTTCGTCAACGGCAATCCCGCTTACAAGCATTTTTTCCACTTTAGACCCCTCCCAAACGATTGTACCCTCCGCGTCCGACATACTCGAACGCACAATCAGCCTTACGTTATATTTTTTTGCAAGCTCAACGGAGCGGTTGTGCAGAACCTTTGCGCCGAGGGAGGCGAGTTCAAGCATTTCGTCATAACTTATGTTGTTAAGTTTTTTCGCGTTCGGGACTATTCGCGGGTCGGCGGTGTACACTCCGTCAACGTCCGTATAAATCTCGCACTTGCCCGCGTGAAGCCGCGCCGCGAGGGCGACTGCCGTGGTGTCGGACGCGCCTCGCCCTAGGGTCGTCACGTCGTCATACCGATTCATTCCCTGAAATCCCGCTATAAGGACGATATTATTTTTGTCGAGTTCCGAATTTATCCTGTCGGTATCTATTTTTCTTATACGAGCGTTTCCGTGAGTCGAAGTCGAAAGAAGCCCGAATTGCGCCGCGTTAAGCGAAATCGCCGCCGCGCCGAGGGTGTGAAGCGCCATCGCCATAAGCGCGACAGACTGCTGTTCGCCTGTCGCAAGGAGCATATCAAGTTCCCTCTTAGACGGATTAGGCGTGATTTCGTTCGCCCGAGCCTTCAAATCGTCCGTCGTGTCACCCTGCGCGGACAGCACCACGACGACTTTGTTCCCCGCGTTCGCCGTCTTAAAAATCCGCCTCGCGACGTTCATAATTCTTTCCGTGTCAGCAACAGAACTGCCGCCGTATTTTTGGACTATTAACACGGTTTAAAAACCCCTTTCATATTTTTTCAACGATTGCGCCGTCATAATCCGCCTCAAGGGGGTTGAGCGTCCACGCGTTCGGAAGATTTTCCAGATATTCCCCCATACCCGTCAAAAACGTGTCGTTTTGGTATACCGTCATAATCGTGGGACCCGCGCCGCTCAAAAAAACCGCCTTTGCGCCTAGTTTGTACGCCTTGTTAAAAATCGCGGTCATATTCGGCACGAGCTGCATACGGTAGGGTTGGTGCAGCGCGTCGTCGCAGGCTGTCGATAACTTTGAGAAATCCCCCTGAGAAAGAGCCGCCGCGAGAAGGGCGGCGCGGGAAATGTTGAAAACCGCGTCCTTAAGCGGAATCTGTTCAGGCAACGCCCCGCGTGATTTCTCCGTAAGCAGGAAAAATTCGGGGATAAGCGCGGCAAATTTGAGTTCTTTCAGCTTATCACTCTCGATTTTGATATACTCGAGTTTGTCGGACGCCACAACGCCGACGGTAAGCCCGCCGACAAGGGCGGGGGTCGAGTTGTCGGGGTGTCCCTCGATTTTGGCGGCAAGGTAGCATATCTGGTCGCGGGGCAAATTCGCGTTCGACAGGGCGTTCGCCGCGAGAAGCCCCGCCGCGATACACGCAGCGCTTGACCCAAGCCCCCTTGTCAGAGGGATTGCGTCGTCCTGTGTAAGTTTTATGCTGGGCACGGGTTTTCTTATACCGACTTCGCCGTAGAATCTCACGATACTCTTGTAGATTAGGTTTGTTTTGTCAAGCGGAACGAACTCGCCGCCGTTTTTTGTCTCGATGACAAGGCTTTCGTCGCCGCTCATAGAGTATTCCTCAACCCACAAATGGTTGTAAAGTTTAAACGCCATTCCGATACAGTCAAAACCCGAGCCGAAATTCGCCAACGCGGCGGGCGGGAGCATCAAACTTCTCGCGAACGCGAAGATTGACGGCGGCAAGGTTGACGCTTACGTGTCGCCCGTAATCGTGCCGCACGCTCACCCTCTTTCTATGGTGAACGGCGTGTTTAACGCGGTTTTCCTCAAGGGGAACGCGGCGGGGGAACTTATGTTCTACGGACGCGGCGCGGGAAAACTCCCCACGGCGTCGGCCGTCGCGGCGGACGTTATCGACGCGGTACGCATAGCGGGGGACATTACGCCTTTCTGGGCCGGCGAAAAAATAGAAATTTCACATACTGACGGCAATTATTTAGAGATACTAAGGTGATTATCGTA
>BNUF01000129.1 GCA_025997155.1 Clostridia bacterium | reverse complement strand
GATATTTCAAGAAGCGTTTTGATTATTGATAATGCTTCATTTCACAATAAAGAAAGAATTTTCGATATTGCTGATGAGTACGGCTTTAAAGTTATATTTTTACCACCTTATTCACCTGACCTTAATCTGATTGAAAAATTGTGGGCAAATGTTAAAAGAAGATTGAGATTTCATATGCACAAATTTGATTCTTTTTGGGATGCGTTGGCTAACGCTTTTAAATAGCCTCGACTATAAAGACGAACAACAAACCAGTTACGAGGCGCAGGTTGATTATTACACCAACTACATCAAAAGCCGTGAAGACTGGACATTCATCGCCGTTTATACAGACGAAGGCATAACGGCAACGAACACGAAAAAGCGTGACGGCTTCAACAGAATGGTTACGGACGCGTTGGCGGGCAAGATTGATTTGATTGTTACAAAAGTCACTATTACGAAATGACACTTTTTTGTTTCAAAAAAGTAAAGCCCGCAAGTGCCGATAAACACGACACTTGCGGGCTTTTTCTTGTTTTACCTGTAGTATTCAATTTCCCTTAATATACACTTGCCACCTCTGACATACCTCTTTCAGCGGTTCGTTGAGATATGTCCACGCCTTATCCTTTATCCATTGCGGAATGCCGTAGGCGGCTTCGGCGATGCCGCCCGTTATCGCGGAAAGCGTGTCGCTGTCACCGCCAAGACTGATTGCGTTTCGTATAGCGTCCTCGAAGTCGGTGCTTTCAAGGAACGCTATTATTGCCTGCGGTACAGTGTCTTGACAGCTTTCGTTGAATTTGTAGGTCGGTCGTATTTCGTCGAGTGTTCGGCTTAAGTCGTAGCCAAATATAGCGGAAATTTCCTCTCGGATATGCTCTTTGACAATTTCGGTATCTCCATAGCAGTAGCACATCATCTGTGCGTATGCAACCGCCTCTGCTCCTTTTATTCCCTCCGTATGGTTGTGTGTAACGTTCGCTGATATTTTAGCAAGCTCGTGGGCGTGGTCTATGCTCGCTTGCGGACTGCCACTGGAGTAAAAACTTCGAAACGCAAACTCCGCGCAAGGTGAAACCCTCATTGCCGAGCCGTTACCCCAACTGTTGTACGGCTCACAGCTGTCGTTATTAAGCCAACTGCCGAACCGTCCGCTGTATCCAGCGTTTGGATACTGTCGTCCCCATTTCTTGTAAGCGTCGATAAAATCGTCTGCTTCGCCGCCGTTCATCAGAGCGTCAGCCGTTGCTATGGTCATCACTGTATCATCGGTGAAAAAGTTTCGCTCACCGAACAGCGGGAAATATTTAGTTTTGATATTATGCCACTCGTAGACCGAGCCTGCGATGTCGCCGATTATCGCTCCAAACATTATTTTCGCCCTCCCCGCCGTTTGTAGTCCGCTTCAATATTGGCATTCCAATCCTCCGGAATTGCCGCGCATTCACGGAAATCAACGGTCATCTTTGCCATTTCTTCATAGACAACCTGCGAACCCACGCTGTCGGCATGGTAATTTTGGGCGCGGTTGCGGTCAATTCCGAACCTCTGCGCCGTTTCCACCGCGTCAATATTCGCACCGAGAAAGATGAATTCCCAGCCGTACTTTGTCTTTTGCCGCTCAATTTGAACTTTTACCTTGTCGGACGTGTACTCGCGGCTTGCGTTTTCTTCGCCGTCGGTGATGACGACGAACAGCACCTTTTCGGCGCGATAATCGTCGGCGGTGTGCCCTTGCGCGTTGCCGATTTTGTGGATTGTTCTGCCGATTGCGTCAAGGAGTGCTGTCGAACCGCCGACTTGGTACTCTTTTTCCGTAATCGGGCTGACCGCCTTGATGTCAATGCGGTCGTGTAGCAATTCGTAGTCGTTGTCGAACAATACCGTGGTGATGTGGCATTCGCCCACAACCGCCTGTTGCTTGGCAAGCATTGAATTGTAACCGCCGATAGTGTCCGCTTCCAAGCCGCCCATCGAACCGCTCTTGTCGAGTATAAAGACCAGTTCTGTTAATCCCTTTTTCATTGTATGTGCCTCCTTAAGTTTTATTGTAACTTAATTATAGCACTCACGAATGGGGAAATGGTCGCTTGGCGTGCGACAAATTACTCAATCTATATAAGGAATACATTTCGGCAAGGCGTATTTTACCTGTAATTGGGGACGTTTCATAATTTCTGCTTTCTTTTTCGATTCCGTCCGAACAAGTTTATACGCGAGGACTTTTTCAATATCATCTTTATTTTTGTCCGTAATTTCCCACCACTCTTCGGCAGTGTCAAATTCTTCTTTAGTTATTTCCCAAAACAGTGCCGAATTTAACCGCCCTATGAGACATTCAAATGCGTATACATCTTCGCCAAACACTCCGACAGACTGCCATTGACCGAGTTTCAGGCGCTTGAACATCCTCACTTCAATACCCTCACAACAGCGATTGGTCATAGCTGAACAGCACTTCGTTAATCTCGAAAATATCATACTTGCCACTTGCGATGAAATACTCGACAATCACGTCAAACTTACGGCTATGCGACAAGGCAAACCCGGCGCGTTCAAGTAAATCCTCGGTCTGGTCGAGGTTCAGTTCAAGTGCGATGGCGAACGCAATCACGGTCGACTTGCTTGGCGCATAGTGTGCGTTACTCCGTATTTTGCTGAATAGGCGGCGGTCGATGTTGGCGCGGTTATAAATCTCGGAGTCCTTCTTGCCGCTCTTGTCAATCAATCGGAGTAGCGTAGCAGAGAACGGTTCGTCGAGATTGCCCACCAAATCATCAAGGTCTGGCGCACCCGCTATACTTGGTGCGAGCATTTCCTTGTGCATCATAGGCGCGGAGGCTTCGGCAATCGCATCTATTTCGACATCAAGTAAATTGCGGCGTAAAACGCGATGTTCCGGGGCATAATGCTCATCTATATAGCTTGCAACCTCGCCGAGAAGTTTCTCGCTTACCGTAAACGCCACCTTATCAAATACCACAAGCGACACGTCGATATCGTGTTCGCTTAGAAAATCGCGTATCGCAGACGTGGCGACACGGAGGGCTTCGTCTTTCGGATAGCCATATATCCCGCTCGAAATCAACGGGAATGCGATGCTCTCACACTTATTCTCCACGGCGCGTTTGAGCGAGTTTTTGTAGGCGGCGTGTAATAGTTCTTTTTCGCCGCGCTTGCCGTCACGGTACACCGGACCCGCCGCGTGAATGACGAACTTCGCAGGCAAAGCAAAACCCGGCGTGATGACCGCTTCACCAGTCTTTATCGGCGAAAGTTTATCACAGGCGGCTTGCAACTGTGTCGCTCCCGCCGCTTTGAATATCGCTCCGCAAACCCCGCCACCCATTGCAAGGTCGGTGTTCGCGGCGTTGACTATTGCGTCAACGTGAAGTTTCGTGATGTCGTTGCGGATTATGGTAAAGGACATATATTCAACCTCCGTTTTCAGTTAGCCTACCACTGTTTCATCAAGGTTTGCGCAATATTCTCAAGCTGTGCCGATATTCCCGCAAAGTCCACTGATAGGTCAAGCGTTTTGACACTGATGTCATTGCCGCTAATAGAGTATTCGTTGTCCGGAGTGACTCCCTCATCAGTTTTGGCGTAAAGCAGCGCCCCGCTAACATTGCCGACCACTCCTTTTGCCGCGTTGTTGACATAGCTGTAAATCTGATACATATTGCCCGAATGATATTTGTGTTTACCAGACTGATAAGGCGACTCGCGCCAGTATGCCGCCATTGTCTTGCCATACCATTTTGTATCTATTATCAGCGTCTTGCTACCTAAAGATAAAGTAATGTCCGTTTCCATCTTGGGCAGGAAATCACCATCGGGAATGTCGGTTAAATCCCATTTGATTTGCCGTTTACCGGCATGAAATTCAGGGTGATGATACTTATAATAGCCGCAAAGAAACTTCTCATAGAGTTTTGGCATCACCTTATCGTCGGGCAAAAATGCCCGTAGTCTGCGCTCGCCGTTTTCCTCTGTCATAAACATAAATTCAAACAGCAATCGACATATCAATAACAAGAACTTGTACTCGGCGTTAACTCGCTGTGTTTTCAGCAGGTCAAAGCGAATTTCAATGGGACGGATTTCGGCAACTTCGCTCAAGTAAGCCATCAGACGTTTTAATCCTCGCCGCCGTTCTGTGCTTATGTCGCCGTGTCTTAGCAAAACCATTATTGCGGCTTTAATGACACGATTCGGGAATGTATCCTCCGTAAACTCGTCATACTCGCAAACCAATTGGCGCGAGATATGCGACATTCCGTTAATCGAATCCGTCAAATTGATTTTACCGCGTACTCCGCTTAAAGTTTCGGTATGAGCTGCATAGTCTCTGTGAATTCCACGCTTGATTTGACGGTTCATTCCGCGCAATAGAAGCTCCGTAAACAATGAGTGCAGATTTTCAAATTCCTCACTACCAAGGTTCAGCGCGTCGCGCATAGACATACCTTGAAAAGCATAAGCAAGCATATAATAAACATTTGATACTTTAATCGCCACCTTTCGCACCTCGAAGCGTCTTTGACCACTGTTCGGCTTTAGTCGGCTCGTCAACCCAGTATTCCGCGAGAAGCGGAACGAGACTGTATTCCACGATAGCAGTCATTTTATCATCATCGTAAGAATCACCGCAAAAATAGCTGTGTCCGATTCTAAAGCCTTTGCCGAGCAATGGGGCAATGGTTATTGCCTCGTTAAGTTTGCAAACCGTCTCAATAAGTTTATCGAGTTTCGTGTTGCCGACTGTTTCTTGATGGTCGCGGAAACTTTCTGTTTCAAACGCTGGCTCTATATCGTAGAACGCAAAACGTCGGCGAAGCGCAAAGTCCATAAGCGCAAGACTGCGGTCTGCCGTGTTCATCATACCTATGATACAAAGATTTTTTGGTACTGAGAACAATTCGTTTCGGTAAAGCAGACGCACTTCTTCACCGCGATGTTCGTTTTCGATGAGCATAAGCAACTCACCGAAGATTTTACTGATGTTGCCGCGATTGATTTCGTCGATGATAAAGAAATAGTCGTTTTCGTCATCTTCGGGGCTTTCTTGCAGAAATCATAAGACGCGCCGTTTTTGACTTCAAATGGCTTATTTGTGTCAGTTGTCGGGCGAATACCCATAATGAAATCTTCGTAGCTATAGCTTTGATGGAACTGAACAAGTTTGATACGTGTTTCGTCCTGCTCACCCATTATCGACCAAGCCAGTCGTTTAGCGGCATATGTCTTGCCGACACCCGGTGCGCCTTGAAGAATGAGGTTATTGCTGTGTTTTAGCAACCCAACAAGGGTATCATACTGCTTTCTCTACATATAAACATCTTCGAGAAAATCAGTAGCGTCATATTTCGCCACATACGGTAAAATGGGAAGAACGAGCGATTTTCCATCCAGCGAGTTTATGACATCATCAATAAAGCACTCCTCAATTTTCTGAACCATTTCAACGTATTGCGTCAAGTCAGTGAGAGTTTTGAGCGGAGCTTGTACCGCGCCGCTCGCTGTCGGATACTCCCACGAGCCACTATGCGTCCATTTGACCGTGCGAATATTCTTGTAATCCTCGGTTGGTTGAGTAGCGTCAAATTGGTAACCGCCCGTTACCTCCCCGCGACCGATAATCTTATGCAAGCCTTGTTTCGCAAAGACAACATTGCCGACTTTAATATCATTGACAAATTGCCAACAGCAATGAGCATCGTTCTTGCCGATGCCTTTTTCTTGTATTTCAGCCTTTGTCGCGAACTCTCGCAAATCACCCAGCCTTTCCCACCCGATAGCCATAATTCCCGCGCCACGGAACGTGTCCCAAAGTAGCCAAAATACGCTATATCCATCGCAAGCATACGGTAATTGGAATCGGCAAAGCAATCTTCAGTCAGACGACCCAGCGATAGAGCGGTCAGCTCATCGTCCTCTACAACCACCTCACGGATAACGTCAAACAAATCAGTATAGTTGGCGTATTGCGCTTTCTTATCGTGTTTTGGTGCAAATCCAACATAAACCGCCAGTTTTTTGTATATTGAAGACTTGAAGATATAATATTTGTCGGGATACTTGAAAGCAAGGTAAACGCTGATAGCATGGAGGTCTTGAAACGACTGCTTCCAGTTGTCGTATTGCAGATTTTGCCGCTTAACAAAAGGTTCAAATACCTGCCTCCACTTGACGATGCGCTCATCAAGCGGCAAAGTTTCGTCATACAGATTGTGGAACAAAGTCCGCACTGTTTCAGGTTCCAGCGACGCAAATTCGGCAAGAACCTTATAGGGGAAATAATAAGACGAGCCGATTAGATTCGCTCGCTTCTCGAACGCTTTCACAAGCATAGCGTGAAAATCGGGTGCATCAATATCCCAATTGTCCTGAAAGCACTTCACGGCAATCCACTTATACCGTTCTTCACCATCAACGCGCACAAAGTCGGCTTTATAGGCGACGATAATTTCTCGGATTTTTGTTTTCGTGTTTTCCACAGTAGTATCCTCCCTTAAGCCGCCATACGCTCGGCGTTATTGTTTATGGCATAGATAATGCTTTGGAGATTACGCCATTTGGCGAGGTGCGGTTCTTCTCCCCAAACCTCGAACACTTGAAGCCCACCGAAAAAGTCCACAGACATTTCTTCTTTTTGGAGCGTCCCATATTCTTTCAATCCATCAATGATATACTTCACCATTTGGATTTGGGATTCGGTGTAACTGCCTGTATCAAGGAAATCTAAGAACCCGTGTTCAAAAACGTCTTAAAAGTGTTGATAAATTAGAGATTATAGCCATATTTTCAGAAGATGTTTTGGATATTTCATAGTCTTTTGATAATCGTCTGGAGTTGTTCATCCAAGCAAA
>BNUF01000128.1 GCA_025997155.1 Clostridia bacterium | reverse complement strand
GCTAGATTCTGACGGCGAGCAGCTGTACGAAGAGGACGGCGAAACGCCTAGAAATTTCCTTATGGAGAATGTCAAGGAAATCACTATGACAGAGGCACTCCCGACCCTTTGGGGTGCGGTTCAGGCACTAACCGCGAGGGTTGCCGCACTTGAGAACCTGTCTAAAATCTCCTCAATAATACCGAGAGGAGAGCCAGTTTAATCATATTCAAAGTATTTACAAGTAGGCGCTCGCAGTTTTTCCACAAGCGGCGGCATTTGTCCAGCCAAGCGAAGGTCCGCTCTACAACCCACCTTTTGGGGATTACCGCGAACTTGTGTAATTCCGAGCGTTTTGCGATTTCAACTTCCGCACCAGTTAACGACTTGATTTTAAGGGCAAAGTCCTCGCCCGTGTACCCGCCGTCGCACAAGATTTTTTTAAGCGTAGGTAATTGCAAATCGGACTGTGAAAACATCAAGACCGCGCCGTTTCGGTCGGTTACGTTCGCCGTTGTCGTGCAAAGCACGTAGGGCAAGCCGAGTACATCGACGGCTATATGTATTTTTATGCCTGAAGTTTTTTTCCCGCGTCATAACCTTTTTCACGAGCAGTATCGGCGTTTTGAATACTTTTTGAATCAACGATAAGCAAGCTCGGCAAAGGGTTGCGCTCCGCTGAATATCTTGTTAAATCGACCATCTTCGCCAAGCAAAAGTCAAGCGTTGAAACGTCGCCACCCTTTTTCGTCCACACGGCGTAGTAATAGTAAACGAGTTTCCAACTCGGAAAATCGTGAGGCAACGCCCGCCAAGTACAACCATTTTTCACAACGTAGAGTACGGCGCAGAATATCTCATAAAGGTCAACAACGCGCGGTTTTGTTGACTTTTTAGCGGACTTGAGGTCTCCTTCAATCAAGGCGAATTGCTCGCGGGTGACATCGCTCGGGTAGGGTTGACGCATATCGTTCATCTCCTTGTGATAGTTCGTATGATTATTTTACCATACCTCTCTGTTTCCACGCAAGAAGATTTTAGACAGGCTCTGAGGCGCAACTTAATCAACAATTAAGGAAGTGATTTTATGCACGATTTAGCGGCGAAACTCGATATGCCCCTCTACTTCGATACAAGACTACTTTAAATTACAATTATACTTGAAAAACTTAGCTACATGTAGTAAAATATTACAAATAAGCAAAAAGGGGGGCAAATCATGATTGAGTTCGACAACCTAGAAAAACTTAAAACAGTTTATGAAAAAGAAATCGACGAATATGTAAGCGGCTTAATTAAAAAATATTCCGCCGTCGGCGGTTTATGCGCGTTAAGCGACTACAACCAAAAACCATACGAAACAGATAACGCGTACCTGTGGCGTATATGCGACGCAATCGAAGACGCAATAGACGAATACCTATTGTCTCACGATGATTACGAAAACAACGAAAATTATGTAGTTGACGGCGCGGATTTTCCTAAACCCGACACCTATAACGCAGAGGACTACTCGCGCATCGTAAACATACTCGAAAACTATGACGCTGCCGCCGAGGTGAAATTCGATAACGCCTTGACGAAGCTCAACCTGCCGTCTTCCGAAGACGCGATGATTTACGAACTGATGCCGTATCTGCTAAAAAAACAACTCACTGAGGAGCAGCTTATACTTGTTATAGAAACAATACTTAAAGTAATCCCGAAACCCGAACCAAAAACCAAACCAAAAACCAAAAGTAAAAAAAGTAAATTTAACTCTCTTTAAGCAGCGATTTAAACCCAATTTAATCGCTGTTTAATTATTGTTCAAAAACCGTTTAATAAACTCACCAGTCTTATGAAAAGCATTTTTATACTAAAAGTTATTAAGATTAAGCTTAATGTTAACTAATAATTTTCCGATTTATTTCTAGTTTATTTCCGAATTTTGATATAAAAACAAAAATCTCCTGTGAATATTTTCCAATCACAGGAGATTTTTGCTTTTATGGCTAAATATTTTTACCAAATTATTACCATTTTTGCCAGTTCGGTAAGATTTTTTCATTAAAATTATTTTTCTTATTCTTTATGCGGTTTTACAGCGGCGTAGGCACGATGAGCAGGATTTTTTCCTTGCCCTCAAACCATAACTGCGACAACACGAGCAGAGTTTCCATTGTCTTGCCTATCCCGCCCTCGTCGGCAAGAATAACGCCTTTGCGCCATTCAGAACGCAAGGCGAATTGCGCCGCCGCAACTTGATACGGGTAAACCTTTATATTCGCGGAGGCAAACGCCGCGACAAGCCTGTCGTGAGCGTAGGTGTAGTGTGATATTTCGTTAGCGGTCAAAACCGCGCGAAATGGTGTCATTGTAGGCATTGCGGCGTTCCCTTTCCCATTTGATTTAAGCTGTTTGCCGTGACTCCCGCATCGCCGCTGTTCGGCACTAATTCAACTATATCGTGCAAATTGCACTGAAGCGCGGTACATATACGGATAAGTATCTCCAAATTCACGTTCTCGCCCTTTGACATCTTTGTTATGGTGGAATTGCCTACTTTGGCAAACCTTGATAGCTCTATTCGCTTAATCTCCCTGTCTATCAGCAGTTTCCATAATTTTTTGTAACTGACTTTCATCAAACACCTCCTGAAAGGCATATCTCACTCCTACATTGCCATTGTAGCACAATAAGGAAGAAAATTCAAGCGCAAACACTTGCTTTTGCGAAAAATATTCATAGTTATATCGGAATATTCTCCTTTGCGGTGAGGATTAAAAGTTCTCTGAAAAAACAAAGTAATTGCTTGTGATAATATGTATGTGTCGAAATTAGACCGAAATTGTCGATATTATTTTGTTGACAACAAGATTTTTCGAGTGTATCCTATCCATAAAATAACATAAAATAACATAAAATGGGGCGTTTTGTGATTTTGCTACAAAACGCTACACTTGAGAGTTAAAAGTTCTCTGCCTTTGAAAAGCACTGTTTCTACTGGATTCTCGAATTAAAGGGGGTTTCAAAAATAGCCCATTTTGGACAAACCTTATTTAATTCGACTTATAAATTCGGTCGAATTTATGCCGACTTGTGGGTAATGGGGCGTTTGCTTAAACTCTATCTCCTGAAGAACTTTTAACTCTCAAGTTCATAAAAATTCATAAATTGTTCTTAACGAGGCATGAAGCCGTCAAGGTATTAAAAACAAGCTCCGCATAGATGCAACTGGAACGATGAATATCAAACTCTAAATTTTATACCTCATTACGGACACGTTTTCCATTGCACAGGTTAGTTCATCAACGAGAATATTCACCATAGTACCTATGAGTGAGTATCGCGGTGTATATTTTACACTCGGCGCGGAACTATTTTACACCTAACGCGCAAAAATTTTACACTTGAGTATAATTAAAATCAAAGAGCGAGTTTATCTCATTTGCTTTCCATTGCATAGGTTAGTTCATCAACGAGAACATTCTCCATATTGTCTATGAGTCCGAAAAACGGCTATTCTGTGTAAAATCCGTGTGCGATGGGGTGTAAAGTTCTAGCGCGGCAGATGTAAAATAGTTCCGCGCTGGGTGTAAAACGAAAACGCTATATGCACTGAAATACGACATAAACGAGAAATATAACGGCATATACGTTGTTTCGGGTTGGTTCTTGCCTATACAGATAATCCAAACAAGGCTACTATCGGAAGAAGATAATATTTGGCTTAAAAATTTGAGCAATAAATTAGACGCTTCAAGTTTCTCACAAATAGTGCAGTTATGTGACGGATTCGGAGAAGAAATTCACAAGCAAGCATATCTTGATGTCTTAATGGACGCAAATCCGCAATTCGCTAAGGATGTTTTGAATAATATGGGAGTTGTGCTTAATGAGTTAGTTGTTGAATCGGGTCTAAAAGATAAGTATATTACAGAAAGCAGATTAGAGTCTGCTGTGAACGTCATAATGGAATTCGGCACAACGCTTGCAAAGGCAACGCAAGTAACAAGACTTCCCGAAACAGAAAAAGACACACTAATAAACGAACTTAAATCTCGCAACATAAAGTACGAAATCTAACTCAAAAATACCAGGCAAAGACTTATCCTTGCCTGATATTTTTTATAACCAGATGAAATTTATTGCAGTAGCATTTAACCTACCAAAAAGTTAACAACACCAACACCTGAACTTATACCAAAGCGTCTAAATCCACTAAAAGCGTAACTGAATCCGAACATATCTCCATTATATTTGTCTACTAAATAACAAGGAGTAGCACCTGATTCAAAATCTATTCCTATCACCCAATAACGTGAAAACTCGTCAACACATTTGAACGAATCTGCTGTTTCGTATATATATTCACCAATAGTATCATAATGTTCAGGTTGAAGATACTCTGATTTTTTCTGCTCAAATTCTTTTTTCAAAGCGTTGCCGACAAATTTCGCACTATTCTCCTTGCTAACAGTTACTTTTTCGCTCTTTGATGTACTATCCACCCAAACAACAGGATATTCATAAAATGGTGATTTTTCATAAAAGCCCACGTTAGCCCCCAAATATTCAGATACAAATCTTAACGGAACGTAAGTAACTCCGTCTATATTTTGAGCCACTTCATCAAGGGTTACGGTTTTCCCATTCACAGTAGCTTGTTTTGAATCTATAACGAGAATAATTGACGTTGTATCATTGTTTATAGAAATAGATTTTGTAGTAGCATCCCATTTCACTATTGCTCCTAAGCGTTCGCTAATTATGCGTACAGGAACAAGTGAAGTTCCTCGAACAGTCTTTATATTCGCTTCAGGAACAAGCGAACCGTTCACCATTAAAAACTTGTAATCTGCTGGCGGTATTATTTTTTTGTCGTCCACACTCCGAGGTGCATTATCTGATTGGAATGATATATGAGCGTCTACTATTTCCGCTCCGTTCGACAACTTTTTCGAGATTAGCTTTTTACGCAACTCTGTTTTCGCTGTAGTACCGTAATCAGTCACGTTATCCCAACCTTCGTAAAACTCCAAAGTATAGGTAGGATTTGCGGCATAAGCAGTATTGCTGTATTCGATGTCGTTTAATTCCTCGTTGACTATTTGTTCCTTTAACCACGGAATATAATCACTATCTAAATTGTGGTAATAAAGGTAATCGTACCCTTGCTCACCTTTATCGTTCACATAAGGAGTTATCCCGTCTTTAGGAATGACAACTATCGTATTAGCAACTGTCATATTCCTAGCCTCAGGCATTTTGTCAAGAAGGTCATCCATAATATCTAAATCGTTTATCGTTTTATATATATGCCCTCGCAGTAAATCACTCGTCATAGTTTTTAGTGGTGTAAATGCATAAGGTGCCGCTGCGTGTGTGTACGCCAAAATATGGCTATCGTCAACCCCTGTTTCTCGTGGTATTATCAAGGATAGTATTTCTGCCAAAGCACCACCGCGACTGTGCCCGATTATTAAGTAGTACAATTCTTTCGGCGAACCAGAATCGGAGTAATGGTTTAAGTATCCCTTTTTTACAATGTCATTGTATATGGCATATGCAGAATTCCTAAAACCTAAATGCACAGCGAATTGATGAGCAGTAGCTGAGTCTCCCTTAGGGAATTCGGTGCTAATATCAAACGCATTAGAAGGGCTGAAGTTGCTTGACCAGTCCTTAATACTATTCCAATCTTTTAGGGAAAGAGCATCAGTACCTTTGATATTTATAAGGCAGACTGTTCCTAACCCTCCGACATCGCGATATCCTATATAATACTCATCTGAACCTATTTCATTTGCCTCTGACTTCTCGAAGCCGTTGTTTGCAGTTGAAATCCAATTACCATCATAAATGTCTTGCTCCATCATAGCCGCCCAGTATGACATTCTGAAACTATATTCGTTACTATTGTTAAAACTATCGATAATTTCACTATCTTTTAAGGGTTCAATCGAAACGGCGTAAGCATTATAATTTGATGATATACTCACTATAAATATTGCAAAAAGACTCGCAAGCAACTTTTTCATAGCAATTCCTCCGAAATCACAATTGTTCTTGGTACAGTTTTATTTTAGGGAGACTAGGAGAGTACCGATATACTTAATACCTCGATTTTCACACCTTGTAAATTCTCGTAAAGCCTTGTGAAATCAGTGTTTGCAATTATCAAATTACACATTTTATAGTAAAAATCGCATTTTTTGAACGGCGTAAAATGTGGTATCGTTGGATTCCGTTTGCGGTGTAACCACGTTTGATAAGTAAAGCAGACCCACAATATGGACAATGTTTTGGCGCAAAAGAGTTAATCATATCAGCTTCGCCGCTTTCGTTAAGCCCCATATGCCGTGCCTTACAATGTTCTCCATATTCTGTTTTCAGAAATTTTTGCATAGGTGTCAATTCAATGTCTCCGTCCCAAGGTGTTTCGCGCCTTGATTTGCTACTGCTCTTGGTTGCCACACTTTATCACCCTACTATATCAGATTGTATCTATTATAGTATATTAAAGTCCACTATGCGAGTAAGGGTTTTAAAAATTATGACAGTTGAACTTGTTATGTGTCGGGAATCAGGGATAAATCAAGAGAACAGGATAAAATTCTCAGCTATTGTTTAAGGAAGTAAAATCCTTGCGGGGTGGCGAATGTTGAGCGGCTCAGATATTTTGCATAAGTTCACAGAATACCCTACTTTTTGCTATTTTATGTAATATTCTACTCCAAATTATTCCAATTGTCAATACCCTTTGTAAAATTATTTCCTCTGAGCCTGTTCAAAATCTTTCTGATGTGCTATAGTCAAGGCTATTTAAAATATTGAATAGATGTGTTAAAATAAAAGTATGGCATATTCAATAGATTTAAGGGAAAAAGCGTTGAACGCATTGAAGAATGGTCATTTAAAAAGTGAAGTTAATG
>BNUF01000127.1 GCA_025997155.1 Clostridia bacterium | reverse complement strand
ACAATGGCTCCTACAAAGTGAAGCGAGACCGCGAGGTGGAGCAAACCACAAAAAGGAGTCCCAGTTCGGATTGCAGGCTGCAACCCGCCTGCATGAAGTTGGAATCGCTAGTAATCGCGAATCAGAATGTCGCGGTGAATACGTTCCCGGGTCTTGTACACACCGCCCGTCACACCATGGGAGCTCGAAGCACCCAAAGACCGTGACCCAACCTTCGGGAGGGAGCGGGCTAAGGTGAAGCGAACGACTGGGGTGAAGTCGTAACAAGGTAGCCGTATCGGAAGGTGCGGCTGGATCACCTCCTTTCTAAGGAAAGAAAACGGGGCTTAGGGATTTCCCCTAGGCAAATTGCGAGTAGTAGTTATTTAGTTTTGAATGCTCAAGTTTTTTGTGAGTATAAAACATTTCCGGTGACGATGCGTGTGCGGGAAACACAGGTTCCCATACCGAACACCAACGTCAAGACGCATACGGTCGAAGGTACTTAGCGGGAGACTGCTCGGGAGAATAGAAGGTTGCCGGATTACATTTACGCATTTACGATGCGTAGGACGTGTAAGGGCTTATAGCTCAGCTGGTTAGAGCACACGCCTGATAAGCGTGAGGTCGGTGGTTCGAGTCCACTTGAGCCCACTTACCTATCACAGATAGGAAACGTGCCGTTTTTTATGGTACGGGGGTGTAGCTCAGCTGGGAGAGCACCTGCCTTGCAAGCAGGGGGTCAAGAGTTCGAACCTCTTCATCTCCATTCTGTACCTTGAAAAGTGAATAAGAAAACGACATCAAAATTAACGCGGGAAATACAGCGCGTATTTAGATACGCGCAAAAAGGTCAAGTTAATACAGCAAAGGGTGGATGCCCAAGGTACCAAGAGCCGATGAAGGACGCAGAAAACTGCGAAAAGCCCCGTGAAGGCGTACACAGCCTATGAAGCGAGGATTTCCGAATGGGGAAACCCAACAGAGCAAACCTCTGTTACCGTGTGGTGAATAAAATAGTCATACGGGGGGATACGCCGCGAACTGAAACATCTAAGTAGCGGCAGGAGGAGAAAGCAAAAGCGATTGTCTTAGTAGCGGCGAGCGAAACGGCAACAGGCCAAACCGGATTTATCCGGGGTTACGGACTGCGTAAGGTACTTAATAGCGTAACAGAAGCGATTGGGAAATCGCGCCGCAGAGGGTGAAAGCCCCGTATGTGAAACGCGAAGAAGACCGGCAGTATCCAGAGTAGGGCGGAACCCATAAAATTCTGTCTGAAGTCGGGAGGACCATCTCCCAAGCCTAAATACTCCTTGGTGACCGATAGTGGATAGTACCGTGAGGGAAAGGTGAAAAGAACCCCGGGAGGGGAGTGAAAGAGAACCTGAAACCCTTTGTTTACACTCTGCGGAAGTCCTTCGGGACAACCGCGTACTTTTTGTAGAACGGTCCGGCGAGTTACAGATGTATGCAAGGTTAAGGAGTCTAAGCTCCGAAGCCGAAGGGAAACCGAGTCTGAATAGGGCGTCTAGTATACGTATGTAGACCCGAAACCGGGTGACCTATCCATGGTCAGGTTGAAGTGGTCGTAAAAGACCATGGAGGACCGAACTCACGTCTGTTTAAAAAGGCGGAGATGAACTGTGGATAGCGGAGAAATTCCAATCGAACCCGGAGATAGCTGGTTCTCCTCGAAATAGCTTTAGGGCTAGCCTTGAAGGAAGTTTAGCGGAGGTAGAGCACTGAACTGGTGCGGGGCCGTAACAGGTTACCAAGCCAAATCAAACTCCGAATGCCGCACAAATATCCTCAGGAGTCAGACTACGGGAGATAAGTTTCGTGGTCAAAAGGGAAAGAGCCCAGACCAACAGCTAAGGTCCCCAAATTCGTGTTAAGTGGAAAAGGATGTGAGATTTCACAGACAACTAGGATGTTGGCTCAGAAGCAGCCACTCATTCAAAGAGTGCGTAACAGCTCACTAGTCGAGAGGTCTTGCGCCGAAAATACACGGGGCTTAAACACGATACCGAAGCTATGGATTTCATCAATAGATGAAGTGGTAGAGGAGCAAATTGCGATAGGATGAAGCTTGCGCGCAAGCAAGGGCGGACGAGGCAATTGAGAGAATGCCGGAATGAGTAGCGAGATATATGTTAGAATCATATAGGTCGAATGTCTGAGGATTCCTGGGTAAAGCTGAACTTCCCAGGGTAAGTCGGGACCTAAGGCGAGGCCGAAAGGCGTAGTCGATGGACAACAGGTAAAAATTCCTGTACTTCTTATAAACAGAAATGAGGGGACACAGGGGGCTAACCAAACCGTGGAACGGCAAGACACGGCTAAGCGTAAAGTTTTCGCGCGAGGAAAATCCCGCGCGAGTATACGAAACGTTATAGGGAGCGAACTATAGTAGCGAAGTTGGTGAAGCCGCACTGTCAAGAAAAGCCTCTATTGCTTTATAAGAACCCGTACCGCAAACCGACACAGGTAGACGAGGAGAAAATCCTAAGACCGGCGGGAGAAGCATTGTTAAGGAACTCGGCAAAATGACCCCGTAACTTCGGGATAAGGGGAACCGCGGGAAACCGCGGTCACAGAAAAAAGGCTCAAGCGACTGTTTATCAAAAACACAGGTCTATGCTAAACCGAAAGGTGAAGAATATGGGCTGACGCCTGCCCGGTGCTGGAAGGTCAAAAGGAGAGGTTAGCGCAAGCGAAGCTTTGAATTTAAGCCCCAGTAAACGGCGGCCGTAACTATAACGGTCCTAAGGTAGCGAAATTCCTTGTCAGGTAAGTTCTGACCCGCACGAAAGGCGTAACGATTTGAGCGCTGTCTCAACAATGCACCCGGTGAAATTGAAGTGCCAGTGAAGATACTGGCGACCTGCGACAGGACGGAAAGACCCCATGGAGCTTTACTGTAGTTTAATATTGGGACTCGGTAAAATATGTACAGGATAGGTGGGAGGCAGTGAAGTTTGCACGCCAGTGTAGACGGAGCCGACGGTGGGATACCACTCTTATTTTACTAAGTTTCTAACCAGACGCCGTAAACCGGCTCTGGGACATTGTTAGACGGACAGTTTGACTGGGGCGGTCGCCTCCGAAAGAGTAACGGAGGCGTTCATAAGGTAACCTCAGAATGATTGGAAACCATTCAAAGAGTATAAAGGCAAAAGGTTGCTTAACTGCGACGCCGACGGGCGGAGCAGATACGAAAGTAGGACTTAGTGATCCGGTGGTAATAAGTGGGAATGCCATCGCTCAACGGATAAAAGCTACCCTGGGGATAACAGGCTTATCTCCCCCAAGAGTTCACATCGACGGGGAGGTTTGGCACCTCGATGTCGGCTCATCACATCCTGGGGCTGAAGAAGGTCCCAAGGGTTGGGCTGTTCGCCCATTAAAGTGGTACGCGAGCTGGGTTCAGAACGTCGTGAGACAGTTCGGTCCCTATCCGTCGCAGGCGGAGGAAATTTGAGAGGGTCTGTCCTTAGTACGAGAGGACCGGGATGGACGAATCACTGGTGTATCTGTTGGAAACCAATTCCATGGCAGAGTAGCCAAATTCGGAAAGGATAAACGCTGAAGGCATCTAAGCGTGAAGCCATCCTCAAGATGAGATTTCCCATGCCGCAAGGCAATAAGGTCCCTTGCAGAACACAAGGTAGATAGGTAATGGGTGTAAACGCGGCAACGCGTTCAGCTGAATTATACTAATTGACCGAAGACTTGTCCTTACTCCCCGCTTAACCAATCGTTTTCTTATTCACTTTTGAGGGTACAAGATTTCCCTTGGCAGTTTTGCCGACGTGGCTCAATTGGCAGAGCAGCTGACTTGTAATCAGCAGGTTATCGGTTCAAGTCCGATCGTCGGCTTGTCAGTTTGTTGTTGAGGTGGGGTTCCCGAGCGGCCAAAGGGAGCAGACTGTAAATCTGCCATCTACGATTTCGAAGGTTCGAATCCTTCCCCCACCAGTTTCACCAAAATTTAATAGTCTTAACATCGCGGAGTGGAGCAGTCTGGTAGCTCGTTGGGCTCATAACCCAAAGGTCGTAGGTTCAAATCCTGCCTCCGTCATTTAATACAATAAAAAAGCCGCTGTATACAGCGGCTTTTTTCGTTACATGTTTTGCAAATATTCGTGGATAGAGTTGGCGGCAATTTTGCCCGCACCCATTGCGTTGATTACGGTCGCCGCGCCTGAAACCGCGTCGCCGCCCGCGTAGATTCCGTCGGCGGTGGTTTTCGCGTTTTCGTCGGCTATTATGCAGCCGCGTTTGTTGAACGTAACGCCTGTCGCGGTGGATTTTATCAGCGGGTTTGGCGTTGTGCCGATTGCCATTATGACGCAATCAACGTCAATGACGAAATTCGAGCCTTCTTTTTCAACGGGTCGCCGCCGTCCTGACGCGTCGGGGTCGCCTAGTGTCATCTCGACACACTCAATCCCCGTCACCTCGTCAGTCCCGAGGATTTTTGTCGGGTTTGTGAGGTTGCGGAAAATTATGCCCTCCTCTTTCGCGTGGTGGACTTCCTCGGCGCGGGCGGGCATTTCCGCCTCACCCCGACGATATATGATATAGACTTCCGCGCCAAGGCGTTTCGCACACCGCGCCGAATCCATAGCGACGTTACCGCCGCCGACGACGGCGACTCTTTGGCTTTTCTTAACGGGCGTGTCAAATTTATCGTCATACGCTTTCATAAGATTGACACGTGTCAAAAATTCGTTTGCGGAATACACGCCGCGAAGGGACTCGCCCTCTATGTTCATAAACGCGGGGAGTCCCGCTCCTGTGCCGATAAACACCGCCTTGTATCCGTCCTCAAAAAGTTCGTCTACCGTGAAGACTTTCCCGATTACCATATTCAACTGTATCGTAACGCCGAGTGCCCTAAGCGACTCGATTTCCTTTGACACAATTTCCTTTGGCAAGCGAAACTGGGGGATTCCGTATTGCAAAACGCCGCCCGCCGTGTGAAACGCCTCGAAAACCGTCACCTTGTAGCCGAGTTTCGCAAGGTCGCCCGCACACGTGAGTCCAGAGGGCCCCGAGCCTATGACGGCGACTTTTATATCTTTTTGTTCTATATCATTTGTTACAGGGGACGCGTCCTGTTCGTTCGCGTAATCCGCCGCAAACCGCTCAAGCCGCCCGATTGCGACACTTTCGCCCTTTTTCCCGCGAACGCAGAGTCCCTCGCATTGGTTTTCCTGAGGGCACACCCGCCCGCAAACGGCGGGGAGGGCGTTCGTGGACTTGATTATCTCATAGGAGCGTAAAAATTCGCCGTTCGCCAACGCGTCTATAAATTGCGGGATTTTCACATTCACAGGACAACCGGAAACGCAAGGCGCGTTCTTACAGTTCAAACATCGGTTCGCCTCTTTTACGGCAGTCTCCGCGTCATACCCCAGAGCGACTTCCTCGAAATTTTTGTTGCGGATTTCGGGAGCTTGGGCGGGCATTGGTGATTTTTGTAAATCGTTATTGTAGTTTGGATTAGGCATTTCTAACCTCCCCTGTAATTCGGCAAATATGCGGCTCTAAACTTCTGTAAGTTTGGTTGCGTTTGTTCAGTTCGTCAAAATCCACTTGATGCGCGTCAAAATCAGGCCCGTCCACACACGCGAATTTTGTCACGCCGCCCACGCTCACGCGGCAGCACCCGCACATTCCCGTCCCGTCAATCATTATCGGGTTTAGACTTACGACGGTTTTAACGTTGTACTCACGCGTAAGTTCGCTTATCATTTTCATCATAATCACGGGGCCAATAGCTATAACAAGGTCGTACCCCGCGCCGCCGTCTAACAGGGACTTGAGTTTATTTGTGACAAAACCTTTTTCGCCGTAAGACCCGTCGTCGGTGGTAATGTACAGGTTGCGGGAAATTTTTGACATTTCTTCCTCAAGTATAACGATATCCTTACTTCTAAAACCAGCAATCACGTCCGCGGGGATTCCCGCATTGTGGAGGGATTTCGCCTGCGGGTAAGCTATGGCGCAGCCGACGCCTCCGCCGACTATGCAAACCCGTGCCGCCCCTTCCGTTTCTGTCGGAACGCCGAGAGGTCCTACAACGTCCTGTATAAACCCGCCCTCAGGGATTTGCGAAAGAAGGCGCGTACTGTTGCCGACAATCTGAAAAATAAGGGTAATCGAGCCGCGTGAAATATCTGAATCCGCAATCGTAAGCGGCACGCGTTCGCCAAACGCGTCCACGCGAAAAATTATAAATTGCCCCGCCCTAGCCTTTTTCGCTATGTGCGGCGCGTCTACCTCGATTAAAATCACCGCGTCGTTTAACGCCCGCCGTTTAAGTATTTTGTACATATATCCGCTCCTCTTATGAAAAAATGTCGCTTACTTTTATGATTAGGTCGTCCCCGTACAGGGAGGTCGTGAACTCGGTTATTATTTCGGCGCGTTCCTTTTCGTCCATATATTTAAGTTCCTTTTCGGGGTATATCCTGTAAATATTGTCAAGCTCCAGTTTGCCCACGTGAAGTAAATACACCTCCACGGAAAGGTCAATCGGGTTCACAATCCAGTATTCCTTTACGCCGTGTTTTTCGTATAGATTTTTCTTATACCCTTTGTCACGCTTCGCCGTGCTTGGCGAAAGAACTTCCACAACCAAATCGGGCGCGCCGTGTATGCCGTTTTCCTCAATGATACCTTTGTTGCACACAACCAAAACGTCGGGAATCACCTGTTCGTCGTCAGGAAAGAAAACGCTTGTACCTTCGTGATACACCTCGCATATTTTACCCTCAAGAAAATTCCCGAATTTACGCGCAATGTTAAACGAAATTCTGTTATGGGAAGTCGTCGGTGTCGCCATACTGTATATCACGCCGTTAAGAACCTCGTAAGGGCGTTCGTCCCTGTACTCATAAGCAAAATTCTCCATTTTCATCACTCCTCTATA
>BNUF01000126.1 GCA_025997155.1 Clostridia bacterium | reverse complement strand
TGTTTGGTATGGTGAATGATTTGGAAACTGACGAGGGATTTATGAAATTCATAGACGAAAGAGTTCCTAAAAACAATGACATACTAAATGACGGACGCGATTTTATTAACGCGATATATGAGTATGGCGAAGCCCTTTCAGCGTTGCATCGCGGGAATAAACCATTAAACTCTAAAATAGAACCCTTGTCAGACTATGAGTTTCAACAGTTGTTAAGCAGAATATGAAAAGGACGCGGTGAGCGTCTTTTTTGTTGGGGGAAGTGGTTGCGTATGGAGATACAATGGAACGGCGCGGCACTCGTTGGGGCGGTTGCGGCGGCTTGCGACCGCGCTGTTTGGGAGGGTGCGGAGGCGTTGCTTGCGGAAAGCGGAAAAGAAGTTCCGCACGACGAGGGGACGCTTGAGCTAAGCGGGCAGGTTGATAAGATTGCGCCTGGGGTTTGCGTTGTGAGTTACGGCAAGGGCGAAGCGGCGGCTTACGCAATTCGCCAGCACGAAGATTTAAGCTTAAACCACCAGCGCGGACGCAAGGCGAAATACCTTGAAGACCTCGCGATACGGCTAACGCCAACGATAATAAACCACATAGCAAGCGCGGTGTCTAAGGCGGTTGGGGGTGGTTAAGATGATGCTTGACGAAATTGCCGCGTATCTTGCGGAGAACGGGCTTGGGAAGTTCAGCGCGGACGAGGTTTTGCCTGATAGCGACATATTCCTTGAGGGGCTTGTGCAGTCGCCGCCCGGGGTTTTGGAGTGCATAAGTTTACAACAATACGGCGGTTCGGGGCGACTAGACAAGGAGCTTGACGGCGTGGAGTTTCTGAATTTGCAGATAACGGCGCGGGGGAACAATCCCCTTGAACTGATTGAGAAGTTGAATAGGATTGTTGACTTGCTAGACCAGACACGCCCGACAATAGGCGGGCATTTTTACCCCGCTATAACCGCGAAACAAGCCCCGTTCAAGGCGTGGGTAGAGAACAACGACACATTCGTATACGCCGTCAACTTTAACGTTGACAGGCGTTTTTCATTGGAGGAATGATTTATGGCAAACAGAAAACCACGCCCTGTAATCGGCGTAAGCGGATACACAATCGCGGAGCTATTGACAGATACCGCGACCGGACGAACATACGGCACACCAATACAACTGCCTGGAACAGTCCAGATTGCCGCGACGGACACCGCGAACGCCGCGACCTTTGACGCTGACGACGGCGCGTATGAATCAGTTTCATATATCGAAAATCGGGGGCATACGCTCACAACCGCCGCCCTCCCGCCAGACATATCGGCGAAAATGAAAGGAGCTTTATATGTCGGGGGAGTTTATCACGACAACGACTGGGGAAATCCGCCCGAATTCGCGGCAATGTGGCGGGTGCTTAAATCTAATGACAAATACAGGTACACGCGGGAACTTCGGGGCAAGTATTCGTTTGCCTCAAACGTAGGCGGGCAGACGAAACCGTCAAGCGGCGCGCCTAATTTTCAGACGGCGACAGCGACATATAAATCTCTCAAAACGGCGGACGGCGGATACCGCGAATTCATTGACGAAGATGAAGTCGTGGGAGCTATGAACGAGTCGGACGAACTTCTTTACCCCGAAATCACAAGCCGCGAAATACTTGAAGCAAACTTTTTTAGTAATCCGTACTGGAAACCGGACGACGGCGACGCTGTAACGCAATCAATCACGATTAATCCCGCGACCGCAACCGTCGCAGTCGGAGGGAATCAAGAATTTACCGCGTCTCTCAAGAACATTACAGGTACGCCGACATTCGCCGTAACGGGCGGAACAAGCGGCGACACGGTTATGACAGGCGGCGTCCTCACGGTGGGGGCGGACGAGACCGGCGCAACCCTAGCCGTAACCGCGACGATTGACACAGTTTCGGCGACGGCGGCAGTTACCGTCACGGGGGTATAACATATGGAGTACCTTAATTTGACAATTGGTGATAAGAGTTACACAAGCAACCCGATTGATTTTGAAACGTTTATGCAGTTAGACGACAAGTTGGCGGTGGCAAGAGAACAAAACGCCAACTATCGGCGGGTGTTTGACGATATCGTAAGGTACGCCTTCCGCGCCGTGCTTGATAAAAAACAGTTTGATTCTATCGAACCAAAAGACCGCCTAAAACTCGGGGAGCAAATCTACAATCTTTTTAACGAGTTTATCAATTCAGGAAAAAACGAGGAACGCCCGCCGACGGAGAAGACGGGCGTTTAAGGGATTTTACACGGAAAACTGCCCGATGAAATCGGACGGCAAGACCCAAAAAATGTAATGTTTCTGCTCGACAAAATGATTGACGAACAAGAAGAAGACGGCGGGGACGAGGAGCTAATACCGCCGAATTTGCGGGCGTTTTACGGTATGTAACGGGGGTGATTAAATGGCGGCGGGCGGCGTAAATCTTGGAAGTACAAACTCGGGCGGTGTAACCGTCGGTAACGTCAATGTGCAGATAGGCGAGGACACGATACGGTTTACGCAGGAGCTTAATCAAAGTCGGCAAGAGCTGCAAAGTCTCGGCGCGCAGGCAGGGCAACTTAACAGCCGCTTACAGCCGCTTGTCGCGGAACAGGAACGGTTGCGGCAATCTGTCGCAAGCGCACAGACGGCGTACCGTGAAGCAGCGCAAATTTTCGGAGCGCAATCCGTACAGGCGCAAACTTTGCGCGAACGGTTGCGGACTTTGAATACGGCTTACGGCAATGTGACAAGTAACATAGGGCTTGTCAGAAACGCGCAGCAGGGACTGGCAAATCAAGCGGCACAGCTGAACTCGGCGTTAGCGGCACAAAGCATACAACAGCAAACACAAGCGTTGATTCAAAATCACGCCGCGCAGTCAAACAGCGCGTCAGCCGCCGCCGCAAATACAAACAGTATTTCAAATCAAGCGGTGCAAGCCGCGAACGCAACCGCCGCCAACAACACTTTGGCGAACTCCGTACAAAATTTGGGACGTATGATGCAAGCCGTTATCTTAGGCGCGGCGGGGAAAACTCTCTACTCCGCGCTTATCGGCTCGAACGCCGAATACGAGCAGACTATGATAAGATTCAAAGTTTTGCTCGGGAGTGTTGGCGAAGCTAAAAATATGCTTGACAACATAAAAAATTCGTCAATGTCGAACTTTATTGACATATCCGCTATTCAAAAAGCGGCGACAACTATGTCGAGTTTCAATGTCGAAACGAAAGATATTATGCCTGTTCTTGAGGCAATCGGCGACATTTCGGGCGGTTCGGCGGAACGTATGCAGTCGCTGTCGCTTGCGTTTTCACAGATGACTTCTCTCGGGCGGCTAATGGCGCAGGACTTGAATCAAATGGTGAACGCGGGGTTTAACCCTCTTCAGCAGATGTCGGTAACGACTGGTAAAAGTATCAAAGCACTCCGCGAAGATATGGCGAATGGGGCAATCTCCGCGAAAGATATCACAAAGGCGTTCATAGACGCGGCATCAGAGGGCGGCAAGTTCTACGGTATGATGTCGGAGCAGTCGAAAACCCTTGCGGGAAGTATATCGATACTTAAAACGACGTTCAAGAACTTCTTGCGCGATGTCGGCGCGGAGGCGTTTTCGGAACTTCGCGGCAGCATGGGTGGGCTTGTGGAAGAAATCGAAAAACTGAAAGACAACGGCGAACTCGCGGCAAACGCAAAGGAAATCGGGCGGACGGTAGCGAACTTAACGAAATTTATTACTAAACTTACAAAATTTATTCATGAAAATCGGGACGCACTGACGGCACTCATTGTTGGTTTGGCGCAACGTCAAAAAGCGTTATCTGAAACTTTGAAGAATGCCGCAAGCGACGTTTCCGAACTTAATCAAACAATGTACGACTTGTCACAAGGCGAAAGTTTGAATAGCGGTGAAGTCTATAACCTCATTAAAAAATACCCGAAGTTGGCAAGCACTATTTACAAAACCGCGGACGGATACAAAATAGAAAAGTCCGCGCTTGATGATTTGCGGAAGATTCTCATTGACGAAGCCCGCGCCGCACTTCAAGCCGAAGCCGATAAAACCCGCGCCGTTCTTGAACAGAGCAAAAGCCGTTTGAAAGCTTACGGCATTGAAATAGATAGTATCAAAAACTTAGAGGATTCAAGGAACGCAAAGAACAAAGTGAATATCGGCAGTATAGCGGATTTCAACTTTGATTCAAAAGCATATGACGCGGCGTACAGAGAAGCCGAAAAGAGAAGAATCGAACTTGAAGAGTACGGAGCAGCGCTTGATAAAGTTAACAACAGTATTGAACTTCTTAATGATATTTCTTTTGGCGTCAATCATTCAGACGCGCTAAAATCCGCCGAAGACGCGAAAAATAAAGCGGAAAAGGACGAGGAAGAAAGGCGCAAAAAAGCCGAAAAAGCGGCACAGGAAGCAAGAGATAAAGAATTTTCCGACCTCAAATATTCTCTTGATTTGGAGTACATTGCTGATGTTGAATATTACGCCAAACTTGAAGAATTAAGGAACAAACATTTTGAAAAAGGTTCAAGCGAGTGGCAGAAATACACATTTGAACTTAAAAAGTTTTGGGACGAATATGCCGAAAACGCCGAAGATAAACGACGTGAGGCGTTTGACAAGTTGATTGACTCCTCCAAGCTTGATATTTCGGAGCATAATTTTTATGACGACTGGACTGTTCCGACAGACGAGATTGACCGCAACATTTTCAAAGCTGAAAAAGATATCACCGACGCACTTGAAAAAGAACAGGAGAAACGCAACGCAACCTTCAAGAAACTAGCAAAAGAACGGTATGACGGCATTATAAAAATACGCCAAAAAGAACTTGACGCTAATATTAAATCTTTGCAGTCAGAACTTAAGGCGCGTAAAGACGCCGCCGACGCACAGATAAAGGCGGTTCAGGCACAGGCGGACGCGCTTAAAAAGTCCGACGACGACTATTACAAAAACCGCGACAAGGCGAAACTTCAGGAACGGGCGGAAGTTTTCAAGTCCGCCGTGACAGTCGAGGGTCGCAATGAATACGAGCGAATACAGGCGGAACTTGAACAGTTTGAACGCGACGAACGCCGCGCGCAAATTGAAGAGGCAACAAACAAAAGCGTAGAGCAGATTGAAGCCGCACAGGAATCATACGCCGAAGGGAACAAAGAACATCAGGAATCGCTTAAGGAATCTTTTGACGAGTACAAAGAGCAGGAAAAGCAACGGCTTGACGCGCTCAAAGACGCAATAGACAACGAAAACGCCGCACAAAAAGAAGTAGGCGCGGCGTTCGACGAATTCAAGGCTGGATTGTTTAAGGATTACGCTGAGGAGACGAAGCAAAAGTCTGATGAACTGGAAAAAGCTATGAACGACTTCAAAATCAAAGAAACAGAACAGTTGTCAACCGCGAATAACACGCTTAGGACAGAGCTTAACACTATGAATGATATACTTGATTCCGTGCGGGATATATCGACCATAGGACGCGATATAAGTACGCTGGTGGGTTCTGTGCTGTCGTCTCTGGGCGGGATATCAAACACCATAAATCAAACTGTCAACAATACCAATAATCTCACAATGTATAATGAGGTGGCAAACAATCAAGCGGCTGAAACTATGATTCGTTCTATGCAGTTAAGTATGGGGGGTGCGTCAGTGTATGCCTGATAACAACGGAGCTTTAGGCTTTACCTACAACGGAGAACACTCTAGCGCGTATGGCATTGTGACGCGTTCACTTGACCTGCCATTTGTCGCGGAATCAAAAACAGCAATTCTTGACGTACCCGACCGCGACGGTTCGTATGTGTTCACAAATCCAAGCGGAGACGTGCATTACAAGGAATCCACAATACAATTAGAGTGCAAGATATTGGCGCGAAATATAACGTCACTAAACCAAAAATTAGCAATAATCGCGGATTGGCTTGCAAGAAATCCGCAGGGGCGGCTTACACTTGAAAGCGTGCCTGATGTATATTGGGAGGCGAGATTGTTCACGGGACTTCATTTTACACCCCTTTACAACGGCATTTCCGCTACATTCGTGATATCTTTCGCGGTGTTTCCGTTTTCTTTTGGTATGGAGTTAGAAACACAAACGATACAACCGGGCGGAACATATTCAGGCATAAACAAAGGCAGACCGACGCCGCTTAAAATCACCGCGACAGGCGGTTCACTCGTTAAGGTATCTTTGGCGCAATCAGGCACACAAACGCAAGAAACGCTGTACAACAACATTTATGATAGTATTACGATTGATGCGGATACAGCGACCGCCGTTGATAACGCGGGGAATAACCTTATACGATACTTGACGGGTGAATTCATAATAGTACCTAACGGCGCGTACACGATAACTAATTTAAGTACAACCGCCGTCACCTGTTCGTGGCGCGAACGTTGGTTTTACGGAAAAATTGAGTGACAAAAGGGGGCTTAATCTTGTCGTATAAATCAGGTTATTTACAGATATTCACGGAATCGTCGGCTGCTAAACCCGTAAATCAACAGATGCGGACAGGCTATTTAATTGACGCGTATGACGAGAATTATACTCATACAATAAACGACCAGTACAAGTTGGAATTCAAACTACCCGCGACAAGTGCTAAGGCAAAACTCTTAAAACGTTTTGCGGCGGTTTATTGCGGTGAGAATAATCAATGGTACAAAATATGCGAAATCAATAAGAGCAAAGATAAAACCGCAATAATAAGCGTTGTCTGCCTTTCGGTTTATCACGCCGACCAGATAAATCATGTCATAAGAATACTTGAAAACGCGATGGGCGTTCCCGCGATTACACAGTTTCGGACGATATTCACCGACCCTTTATGGCAAGATAACCCCTTCACGGTACTGTCAAACGCCCAAATAACCGAGTTGGGAATGACACCATTGACGCGCCTTA
>BNUF01000125.1 GCA_025997155.1 Clostridia bacterium | reverse complement strand
ATTCGCCCGACTTTAATCCAATTGAGAAATTTTGGGCAAATGTTAAACGCAGGTTGAAATTACATATGCACAAATTCAACTCATTTTGGGAGGCGTTAATTCACGCTTTTATTTAGCTTCGACTATATCCCTAAACGAACCCTCAATCCACTTCCCGTTATCGCAAACACACACGCAAGGCTTGCCGTACGCCGTTGCTAACGAGGTTGCGATTCGCCCTTTGTGGTTCACAATAAAGTTGCGCGGGTAGCCCGCCGTCAAAAACGGGCTAAGGTTCGCCACCAAAATCCCGTTCAAATCCTCAAACTGAATCTCATCCAAAATCTTCTCCACCGTCTTAATCGTGGAGAAGTGTAGTTCCTTAATCTGATTCACCAGCATAAACACGTCGGGACTGTCCAACAGAAACAACCCGTTCACCAGCGAGAACTGCTCCCGCCTGAACACCGCGTTAATCTTCGGAGCTAACACATATTCCGCGAATCTTCTCGTCACGGCAAAATTATCGTCAAGAAAATAGTTTATCGTTGGCGGAATCGTTTTCGCCCCTTGCGCCGCTTCATACAGATAACGCCCAAACTCCGTATCCATCGGGATTGCGTCGGCATACTGGGCAATAAGGGCATACGTTGCAAAGTAACCAATGTCAAACTGATGCCCAATCTTTTCCATAAAGGTTGCCGCCGTTACAAATGCTAAACCCGCCCCACGCATTTGGTTGTTCACGCCGTACTGCTCCAAATCAATCTGCACGTTCTGCACGCTCATGCCTTGCGGGAAATCCGCATACGTCGCTGTTGTCCTGTGGTGGTCAAGCACAACACACTCAATCCCATACGCGCAAAACTTCTCCAAAATCTCCATATCGTTCGACCCCGTGTCGCAAATAATCGCGAAGTTAATCTGACGCGCAAGGCAGAAGTTAAGAAAGTTAAAGTCAATCTCGTGAGTGCGGTTTGAGTATTCATAAAGAAACACGTTCGGGTATTCAATCTCCCGAAACGTGTCCTTGAAAATCATAAGGGCGAACAAACCGTCCGCGTCATAGTCGCCGTAAACGGCAATGTTCTTATCCGACTCAACTGCGTTTTCAATCGCGTCAACAACATTAGAAAGGCGCGTCATCGTCTGTGCCGCTTGAATTTTTAGCATAACTTCCACCCCATTTCGTTTTGTTGCTAAACACTATCTGTGGCGTTCGCTCAACTGCCTGCGACGTTCCCGCAAGTAGCACGTTAATGTAAAAACTTGGGTCGCTCCTCGGGTAATACAGCGTGAGGTTGTCTTTTGCCCGTGTCATAGCGACATACGCCAGCCGACTTTCCGCCTCTTTCAGCGATAAAGAAATCTCCTGTGAGTAGCCCTTTGCGTCAATATCTCTAAACGCTGGGAAAATCGAATCCGCCATAAACGTAACATAAACGTTCTTAAACTCAAGCCCCTTCAGCGCGTGCATTGTCGCAATCGTTACGCCAATCCGCTTCATTTGATTCCGCTTCACGGTTTCCATTTTGTCCACAAATCCCTCATACAAAATCGGATAAGGCACGTCCTTATTGAAGATGTCGTTTACCCAATCAAAAGCCTCGTTGTTCCACATCACTTTTTCCATTGAACTGCGTATGTTCCAAAAGTTCCGTCTAAACAACTCTAACACATACTCAATATACTCTGAACAGCCTAACGAGTTTATCTTTTTGCTGATGTTGTGGATTCCGTGGATTGCGTTCCTAAACCCCTTATACTCGATAAACGGTTTATATTCCAACTCCCACAGCGAGTTCTTGTCTGGGAACGCACGCACTTCATTCTTCTTCGGGTCGTACTGGATATAATCAAACCACTCGTCTTTACGCACGTTAAGCACCTTATACAGGTTCTTCCAGTTGTCGCGGCAAGGTTTCCACAACAGTGCCATCACCTCGACAAAATCCTTGAAAACCTCGTGGTAGTCAAACCTAAAGGAGTTCAGTGTGTAAAATGGTATCTGCGCCTTAAACAAGGCAAACGTGATTGGCGCACCATAAACCTTCTCGCGTGAGCACACAACTGTCGAAAGCCGTTCCTCTTGCGGTAAGGCATGCAGGGCTTGCGTGAGCTTCTGCAACTGTTCGCTATCAGCGTCATACGGCAAAAGCTTCACGCTCCCGCCAATTCTCTCGGCAACCAACTTTTTGCTAAACCTGTTCGAGTTGAGTCCAATAACCTTGCTCGCCGCCTCCAAAATCTTATCCCCGCATCGCCTGTTCGTAACCAGTTGAAACGCCTTACTTTCTGGGAAGTGTTCTTGAAATCTCACGGCGTTGTTCACGTCCGCGCCGCGAAATCCGTAAATACTCTGGTCCTCATCGCCGATTGCTAAAAGACGCGCCGTCGGGCTAACAATCTTCCGCAATATCGTCATCATAAGCGGAGTAAAATCCTGAATCTCGTCAACCACCACACAAGTGTAGCATATGTGGATTCTCGCGCAAACGTCATCGCGTTCCAACAGTTTGTTCATCTTCGTGAGCATATCGGTAAAGTCATATCGTCTGAAAAACTTCTTCGTGCTGTCATACGTGGTGAACAGTTTCCTTATCTGGTCAGAGGTTGCGTTGCAACTTGCGATTGCTTCAATCAAAAGTTCATTGTTCTCGTCAATCTGTGAGTAATCAAGATTCAAGCCATACACCAAGTCATACAACGTCTGTAGTCTATCCACCTTAATGTCAAGATTCGGGAATTCCTTCTTGAGTTTCACAATTCCCGACAGAAAGTAGCTGTTCATTTCGTCAGCCCGCGCGAGTTCGTACCCAACCAACTTCAAATCCTCTAAATACTGGCGAATCCAATAGTTGCAAAAGCTGTGCAAGGTGTGGCTTGTTATGCCGACATTCACATACGACGCGGAATCAGGTTGATACGAAACAAATCCTTTCGACACAAGCGGCGTAAGCAGTTCAACGTGTTTGCTGTCCATCTGCACGCGGTTCTCCGCGTTATACACGAGGCACAAACATTCATTCGACGTCAAGTGTCTGCCGTAAACTCGTTTTCAAAATATCTTCAGCAGAATCATCTTAACTTGGCTGGACGTGGTTTTACACCCGCCTGCAGGAGCTAAAATCAGCTGTTGCTTAACGTCTGCCAATAAAGCGAACAGCAGGTCGTTACTCAACTGATATCCCAAACATTTGTACATATACTGCAACACGGGCAGTTTCACCTTAATCGGGATTCTGTATTCTTCCTCGCTGACTTGATTGGCTAACGCCGCAACTTCCTCAATACTCATTTCCCCGATATTCTCGGGCGTGCACGTTGTCAAATCCAATTACACCCACTCCTCAAATTCAAGACATAAAAATAACGCACCAACAAATTCGGCGCATTATCCTCAAAATCTTATGTTATTTCCCAGACAGAAGTTCGGCTTTCATTTCTTCGATTAGGGATTTGTTCTGCTTGCGGAAGGCTTTCAGTTCTTTTTCGGACATATCGAATATGTCGTAAATGTCCTCGGCGGAACGCCCTTTGGCAATGGCTTTCGCTATGGGCTTAAGTCGTTGTTGGCGTTCCTGTTCCTCACGTTGGTATGCCTGTTCCGCGCGTTGACGTTCCTGTTGAAGTTTCGCCTTAAGTCCGTCCATATCCGCAAAGTAGTCCGTAAACATACGAATGCCTATTTGTTCTTTAACTCCCTGTTCTATTGCTTGCATACGTTTTACAGCCCCTTCCTTATCCGCTATATTGCTTTTACAAATCAGTTCATGCGTTGAACTGCGTAGGTTCTCAATCATGCCGTAAGCTACCTGAAGCGAAAGTTCTTTATCCTCATACATCTGCAAGGTAGTGGCGTACGCTTCACGGTGATATTCTAAAAACTCACCCAGCGTCTTATCCGAAGCTTTATTTTTCCTGTTAAGAGTGTAGAACGGCAACATTATTCCTAAAGATTGTTCCCGCATTTGTTGTGCCGTATAATCACGCTCCCGTATTGTCGGAACGCTATAGTACAAGATATGGTTTTCATCGTCTAAACGGTATTGATACGGAAGCTTCAAACCTATCGTCAGTTCTGTCGGAGTTTCCTCGCTATCTTCTAAATAGAACACCTTTGATTTCGGCAATGTCATCAGAACAGAGTTTTCTTTATCTTCTCTGCCGTGCATTATTGCGGCACGAAAGCCGTACTCAAACACTCTGAAACTCATAACTTCGTTATTCTTTCCGTTTTCAAACTCAAAGTGGAACATTCTTCCATTTATGGAGATAAGGTAATCAAGCATCTTCTTATCGTTTTCTTTGTTGTCCGTTGAAACGTGGCTTTCGACATTAAGTCTCGCAACCACGCTGTCTGCGGGGAATTCCTCACCAAACGCTCCGCGTATAAAGTCGATAATTTCCTTGTCGGTGTAGTGGTCAATGAACGATTTCAAAGTTCCATCGTAATCATGGCGGGGTTCATTCTTCTTTTCTTGTTCGGCGTTTTTCATACTTCTTCCATTTTCCCCTTTGCTGTTCCTAAAGTAAGTATATCACATTGCGGGGTGATTGGCAAGGCTTTATTTACAGTTCTACGCTCAGGTGCAAGTCGTCGTCGCACGGGTTGTAGCGTGTGTACATTTATCAATATTTAATACCATCTTCCACATCTCCAAGGCGGTCGTGGTTATAAGCTACAGCAAGCATATATTCATCATAACTGCGTACAATCTTGTTATCAAGGTCAACAAGCGTGATTGGCGTTGTAAAATCTTCGGGAAATAACATTGTGTGCATAAGCAATAAGTGTACATCCCGAACTTCTGAAATCTTGAGTATCCACTTACAGCAGTTATCTCCCATTGCGTTTGCTGGATAGTAATACCCATTTTCATCAAACAGCATAAGGATAAGCGTCTTAACGCCACCCGAAAGCTCTCGTGGCGATATTAATCCCCATGCGGGAGATTCAATACTGCGAACTCCGAGTACAGTTGATTTGTCTATATCCAAAACCATTTCTCGTACTAATGGTTTTCAAACCAGTTGTTCTCAAAGTTCCAGTCAAAACATTTCCGCCAACCCCGCATCGTCTTCTTGCTTCGTCCGAAATGTATATACAGCATAACCTCTCCTCCAAACCCGCTACAATATAACACCTTCTTCAATATCCGTAAGTCTATCCCAGTTATCACCAAGCACGTCTATATATTTGTCATAATTGTCCACCACAAGGTTATCAACATCAACAAAAGTCATTGGTGTGCTAAAGTCCTCTGGGAACAACATCATGTGAATCAAAGACAGGTGTACATCCTTAATCTCCGAAATCCTCAAAATCCATTTGCAGCAGTTGTCACCCATATCGGAACTCCAATAATAGTCGCCGTCTTCAAACAGAATAAGAATCAAAACCTTTGTTCCGCCCGCTAATTCTCGTGGGGTAATCATCACCAACACGGGAGAATCAATAACCCGACCGCCAATCACAGTTGATTTATCAATATCCGATATTATCTCTTTCACTAAAGGATTTTCCAACCACTCGCTTTGGAAGTTCCAATCGAAATACTCGCTCGACCGAAACAACGTTTCCTTAGTCGTGCCAAAATGCAGATACAGCATACCCTCTCCTCCAAACACAAAGGGCAAGCATAGCTTGCCCAGTTGCCCCCTTACTTCTTCCAACTCTTCAGCATAAGCGTGTCTTTCGCTCCCCACAGGGTAAGGTAGTCCAGCTGGTGTCTAAGCACGCTTATCGGGATTGTCTTGCCTATAAGGTCAACACCGTATTTCCGCATAACCACGTTAAAGTGGCTGTACATCTCGCGAACGTCTTTCCCTACGTCGTTAAAGTTGATTGAACCGTACAGTTTGCTAAACTGGTTCGCGACGACTCCCAATCCGTCCTTTGCGTATTCGGGAAGATAGGCGGTGTCCCGTCTCAATGGTTTGTCAATCACGCCCGCGTTCACTTGCTTTCGCAGAAACTCAAAAAACAATTCGTTTACGGGTGATTCTCATCTCCCGCGTAAAATCTCCATGCGGACATCGGCAACGCGTCCAGCAACAGCGGGAGCGTGAGGCATTCGGTAAACGGTTTGCTGTTCACATCACAAGGATAAACCAGCGACAAAAACTCCGCCTTAATCTCCCTAACATACGCGAGTCGTCTCACCCCGTCAACCTCCAAATACAGGCAATTCCCCGCGTTCAAAAACTTGCTTGTCGGGAAGGCGTCCTCAAGGGTCACAAGGTTATCGGCAAAACCGCTATCGGTTTCACACGTTACGCACGACATCAGGTCAACAGTCACCGCCTTAATCTTACCGTTTTCCAGAAACATAATGTCCGCGTTCAGTTTCCGACGGTTTGGCAGAACATAACACAAATACGATATGTGTCTTTTCGTCTTTACGGTAAGCGTGGGGTACTCTCGCAAAAACCGCACCTTATCCGCCATACTGTACACATCGTACCCGCAATAAAAGTTCTTCAGTTGGTTCGTAATCTCAAACTGAATATCAGGAGCAAACACGGGTATGCCCCGCGTGAACGACAGGTACGCTAAAGTCATTGCGGTAACGGTCAAGTCCTCGCTGTTCGCGGCGATATGCCCGTTCACAATAAGCGCGTTATCTTCAAACGACAAGGCGTACTCCTCAACGTTCTTCATGTGTCGGGAGATATAGTCCGCAATAGTAAACTCGCTCGTTCCCGCATACGATGCGATTCGTTTGTGTGCCTCGTCGCCGTAATACGAGATGTTATAGCTGTCGCCAATCTTGTTATACGCCGCGAGTTTTCTGCTCTGAATTTCATACTCCTTAACCATTGCGTTAAATGTGTATAGTCAAGGCTATTTAAAATATTGAATAGATGTGTTAAAATAAAAGTATGGCATATTCAATAGATTTAAGGGAAAAAGCGTTGAACGCATTGAAGAATGGTCATTTAAAAAGTGAAGTTAATG
>BNUF01000124.1 GCA_025997155.1 Clostridia bacterium | reverse complement strand
CAAACAATGCCATTATAATTCCCTCCTATTCTTTGCGAGGGTCAATGAATTTAACCCCGTCGGCAAACCGTCCGTATGACTTCGTTTCGTTCTTGAGCGCGTCGTTCGCGTCCGTTCCTTTTTTTACAGCGTCAAGAACCTTGCCAAGCTGCACATACTCGTAACCGATGACAAGGTTGTCCTTGTCAAGCGCCAGACGCGTTATGTAGCCGTCCGCAAGCTCGAGGTAACGAACGCCCTTAGCCTTTGTTCCGTACAGCGTGCCGATTTGCGAACGCAAGCCCTTGCCCAAGTCCTCAAGTCCCGCGCCGATAGGCAGTCCGCCCTCGGAGAACGCCGTCTGACTGCGTCCGTAAACGATTTGCAGAAAAAGTTCGCGCATCGCCACGTTTATCGCGTCGCAAACAAGGTCGGTGTTTAACGCCTCAAGCAAAGTCTTGCCCGGAAGAATCTCAGCCGCCATAGCCGCGGAGTGGGTCATACCCGAACAGCCGATTGTCTCGACAAGAGCCTCCTCGATGATTCCGTCTTTCACGTTAAGCGTGAGTTTGCACGCTCCCTGCTGCGGCGCGCACCAGCCGACGCCGTGCGTAAGCCCGCTTATGTCGCCGTTTTCCTTGACCTGTACCCATTTGCCCTCCTCGGGAATCGGTGCGGGCCCGTGGTACGCCCCCTTAGCAACGGGACACATATGTTCTACTTCGGTAGAGTAAATCATTGCCATTTGCTCCTTCCTGTATCCTTAAAGATTCAATATACATTAATTTTATACTGTAAAAGGGAGTTTGTCAATAAGAAAGCCCCGCCAAACAAACTGTCGGACGGGACTTTTTTATTTAAGAAAACCAACGGTTTTAAGCGCGTCGTTAAATTCTTTTTCATCAATGAAACTGCTCCCGTCTTTGACGGCGATAGATATATCCGCACTTTTATCGCCTAAAATCAGTTTGCCTTTCGTCGAACCTGGCGGAATAACGATATCGGCTTTGAGCGAACCCTTTCTGATTTTGAAATTTTGCATTGTAAAACCTCTCTCAAATAATTTCGAGAGCTACTTTTGAGAGTCTCCTTTTGAGAGTCTCCTTTTGAGAGTCCCCTTTTGAGAGTCCCTCTCAATTGTACCATTATTTTCCCCAAAAGTCAATACCCTTTCAACTATTCTCCTTGCCACGTAATGCCTGTTATAAGCGTGTTTTTCATTTTCCGCTCCGCTCCAAAGGGTTTGGCTTTTATTATCATATTATACACCTAATTTATGCCAAAAATCAATACCCGTTTCCCGTAAACTCCTCTTGCGTCAGCCTGTTTTTTTGCTATACTTATCGAATAAGGATGCAGGTTATGAATAGTACAGAGTTTGGATGGCATATATTATAGGTGTGATTGTTATGAGCAAAGAACCTATGAAAATACGACGTTCGTTTCATACGCGAACGCAACAGAGAGGGAAGTTACGGACGAAGTGAACGACAAAACGGATTGGTGGCGGCAGCTTGCAAGAGAAAAAAACGAGGCGGCGTTGCGGTCGTTCGGATGCGTGCCTATTTTCGAAACTGAACGTCAGGAAATTATAGCCCTGTAAGCGGATTTCGGACAAGAAGAGGGGGACGACGCAATGAAAATATCGGCTTGCTACATACGTGTTTCAACCGCCGAGCAAACGGAGTACAGCCCCGAAAGTCAATTGAGGCTCATTCGGGATTATGCCGCTAAAAACGACATTGTAATTCCTGAAGGCTTGATATTTCGCGACGAAGGTATAAGCGGACGGGACGCGGGCAAACGACCTGCGTTTTTGCATATGATATCGGCGGCGAAAAGAAAAGACTTTGAGTGTATTCTCGTCTACAGTACGTCGCGGTTCGCCCGAAACCACGAACAAAGCGTTGTGTACCGTTCCATGCTTGAGAAAGAGTACGGTGTAGAGGTTATCAGCATAACGCAACCGAATATTGATAAAAAAACAGATATGCTCACCACGGCGATATACTCAATTATGGACGAATGGTACAGTATGGACTTGGCGGAAAACGTCAAGCGCGGAATGACGCAGAAAGCTATGGAGGGAGGCTATCAGGCAAAGCCGCCATTTGGATATAAGTTGTTGCATAAGGGCGAGGTTATGGTCGTCGACGAGGAGGAATCCGTCATTATCCGCTGCATATTCGATGAATTTTTGGCGGGTAAATCTTGTTGGGCTATCGCAAAAGACCTAGCGGAGCAAGGGATTAGAACAAAACAAAACTGTAAACTGACACAGAGACGTATAAAATATATCCTTAGAAATTCAACATATATAGGAGTTTCGCATTGGAATCCGACAGGAAGGAGCAGGGAAGGGGATTTCAAGGACGAAAATATTATAATGGCTAGAGGAAAATATGTCCCAATTATAAGTGAAGAAATCTTTAATGAGGCACAAATTAAACTTGACGAGATATGGGAGAAAAACAAGCATATTCGTCCACAGGAACTTACACGTCATTGGTTGTCGGGTTTGTTAAAATGTTCCGAATGCGGAAAAACTCTAAGCAGTGTCACAAGTTCATATAAAAATAGCAAAATATACAATTTTAGGTGTTCGAGTTATGGACGCGGAACTTGTGAGAACCCAAACTATATAAGCACCAAGAAAATCGAAAAATATTTATTTGAATATCTGAAAAAATTATATGTAGATTCCGATACGTTGTATAAAATAAATATTGCTCCGCGTCGAAAAAACGTAAACGAAAAGGTGAATTTGGAAAATGAAATTAAAAAACATAACGCAAAGTTTGAACGTGCGAAACAGGCGTACTTAAACGGATTGTTTGATATGCAAGAATACGAAAAAGTAAAGAAACAATGCAGCGTGCAAATAAATAATCTATATGCAAAATTGGAACAATCTAAAAATAACGTTGTTGATTATATAAATCTCCAAAAAAAAATAAAGGATTTATACGACTTAATCACGAATTCCGAAATATCCAAGGACGAAAAACAATCCGCGATACGCGCGGTAATCGAAAAAATAATAATCGACAAAAAAGCTAACGAAATCAAAGTTTGTTTCTTTGAAAAACGCCCCGTTTAGCGTACCTTCGTAATACAACAGAGCAATAATCCCGCCAAGCCCTAACGCCCCAAAATGTCATATGTGTAGGGCGTCTTCTCGTTTGTGGGTCAAGTTTAGAATCAGAGTAGATTTTTGTTTTAAAAATTTGTCGACTTTAGTATTGCACATTTAGGTTATATATGCTATAATTTGGAATACAGTGAAGATAGTTGGAATATTTTAGGATAATACGTCATAGGGGATTTTAATATGCTGTGTCGAGTTTGCAAAAAAGAAATAACTACACACTACTGTCCTTCTTGTGGTTGGCTCAATGGTGAGATTTCTCCGTTAGGAGAAACACCGCTTAAGTTTTCCGTTAGCCGCGCAAACAATGTTAAATATTCTCGAAAAATCGAAAACACGCGTCTCGCTCCCGTAAACGTGGAAGTGAAGGTCTCTGACAAAAACAATATAGTGAACCTTGAAAATCTCGGGCAAACAAAGAAAACACTTACCGTAAACGGAGAATCTTCCCAGTCTTTGGATTTTATCTTTAATCTTGACGGACACCCCGAAGACTTTTTTGCGTTCCAAGTGTCTATAAAGTCGGATGATGCCTGTGACACGGACGAACCGGCGGATACCGATATGTACCGAGGATACCAAAAAAGAAAGTGGCGTACACAGGAGTTACCCGTCAAGTTGTGCATTTTGCCCCCAGGGCATCTTTCCGCGAACGAAAACCTGTTGATTTTCAAAAGCGGCGCAAACGCAACTCGGACGATTACCCTTATAAACGATAGTGACGAACCCATAGAGATAGACGTACCGCGCACAAACGCCTCTATCGTCGGCAGTTTCAAAACGAATCTTCCGACAACTCTTGTTATGCCGAAAAAAAGCGAGGCTGATGTCAGTATCATTTCGACCTCAAAGGAAGATGCCGCGAACGGAGGCAAAATCACCTTTTTCGCTCAATCGAGCGTTGAATCTTCGGTAAATGTCCAACTCTACAAGAAAAAGCGGGTGAAAGACCGCCCGGATTCCAATGACGACTATGTTGTAGCTATTGATTTTGGTACCACAAAGACAGCCGTGGCGTTTATGGACGTAAATGCCGCTCTTGAGGGCGACAAGCCGAATCCTGTTGTGGAAATCGCGAAATTATCCGAGTTCGGGGATAAGGACATTCCGTCTTGTATTTTGTATATAGACAACCAGTCGCTAATCGGGAACAGCGCAAAGAATCGTATGAAAGTTGTAGGGTTTTACACCGAAAACATCAAAACTCTGATAGCCGGAGATACCATAGAATTGCGCGACCCCAGAGGCAGGTCTATAACAAAGGACTCGAGAGCAGTGCTTACGGATTTCTTGACGCATCTTAAGACGCGTATTTTTCAGTACAACGAGTTTGATAGAGATGCGTATTATAAATTTATATTCTCGTTGCCTGTAAAGGATAAGGATAAAGACGGGGTTTTGTATGAGAAGCAAAAAGATATTACCCTCGAGTGCGCTAAACTTGCGGGGTTTCTTTCTGAAAACACCGAGATTGACGTGATTTCAGAACCCGAAGCGGCTATGTATTCCGTCGTGGATTATATCAAAAAATCAGCAAAATCAGGTAATGTACCAGGCAGTGACCGACTTAGACTCGAAATCGGGGACAAGGTATGCGTGTTTGACTATGGCGGCGGCACGCTTGATGTTTGCGTGGGAAACTACATTGAAAATAACGATATGCCTTCTGTTGATATTGAGGCGATTATCGGAGAATACGCCGACAAAGAACGCCCCGATAGACCGTTTACTATAGGCGGAAGAAGACTCGATAAGTTGATGGGCATTGATTTGGTTTATGAATATGATAAAGCGGAATCCGATGGTCCTTTATTGGAGGACAAAGGACAAACGGGCGGGAAAATGAAATTGGTAAACCCTGTTTATGTTGACGAAGAGGATAACCTCATTAAGGGTTCGGATTTGGGCGAGGATATCGAAACAGACTATAAAAACAACAGAGACGAGGGTTATACGCTTGATTCAGCCGAAAAATTCAGCGGTGACGAATGCGTTTATTTCGATTTGCGTGGATCATCTTGGCAAGGTAATTTTATTGATGGTCTAGTTCAAAAGGCTAAAGAAAACCTTTCAAAGGGATGGGAAAAAGGCGATGAAAACGCAATTGTCGTACAGGGTATTAAAGACGATGCCTTGGGTACATACGAAAACTGCATTAATTTAAGCCGAGACGCGTTCAGCAGAGTAGTCTTAAAAGACTTGGGTTACGCGGTAGACACCTTGGAAAACGTCCTGAATGAACAAGCGATTGAAAAGCCGAAGTACACTTTTTTGGTAGGCGGGTCCGGGCTTATTCACCTTGCGAAAGAAGAACTGCAGCGCTTTATGATTGACAGGGATAAAAAAGTTTACAACGCGTATGATTTTTACGGAAGCGACGGATACGATAGTGTACGCGAATTTGCCATATACCAAGTGGTAAAAGGTACTGCGCTTTCTTATCTCACGACGGTGGAGGATACGGTTGATTTTGGAGTCAGAATACGACCGTTGGAAAATATACTTAAAAACCCGGGCGATGCCGTCATTGAATTCAAAAAAGGCGACTTGTACAACAAAATTAAGTCTACAAAAAAAATAAACAACAAAGACCTCATCAATAGCGAATGGGTTGTCGAAGTTTATATCAATGGCGATTGGTACGCGATTAAACCGCTTGATATCGACCTCACCGCGGCGGGCGAACAAGAAGTGAAAAGCTTTCAAATCAAAGCAATTCTGAACAGTGAGCAATTGTCTGTTTCTTACTTTTTGAACAGGCAAGAACAAAAAGAAACAATTTCTATTTAAGGTGGTGGGATGCGAATGAACGAGATATTTATACTAATCATACTCCTAGCGTTGGTGGTTTTGGTGGTTTTGATTTTTTTGCCAAAAAAAATAAAAGAAAAAATTGGGATTACTTGCAAGGCGAAGGAATCTGAACAGTTGAAACTCATAAGAGCGGATATTGATACACTTAAGAATCAAGAGGATACTACGTCGACTGAAGTCCATAATCTTAAGATTAGGCTTGAGAATATGGAAAAACTGAATGAACAGGTAAATAAAATATCAGCGAACAACTCTGAATTAGCTAGCCTGAAAAAATGTATATCAGAAGCGAACAACTCTGAATTAGCTAGCCTGAAAAAATGTATATCAGACGCGAACGATGAGTTGAAGCGTTTGGAAGGAGTGAAACAAGAAAAGCGTACGGCAATTAAGGATATCGGTTTAGACGCGATTTCAGAAGAAATAACAGGCGTCACTAAGAAAATTTTAGATACGATAGAGCCTTATCTTCGCGAACTCAAAGAGTCAGCTGAAAAACTAGAACAGCACGAAGAGCAACACGCGCCGACGGAAAATGCTCAAGATTCCGTACCACATATTGATACCGTTGAGCCCGAAACACAGATTTCGGAGTCGATTACCGATACTGCACCTTCCGAGACATATGACAGCGACCGTTTCCAAAAAAACATTAGCATATGTAGAGGGAGTGCGGAAGACGAGAATACAAAAAAAGCAATCTCGTATTTGGAACGAGCTTATCGCGACGTACAAAAAATTCCTAATGATTATACGGATAAGACAACTCAGATTTACAGCAATGAACATAGTTATACACGCAATTCTATACTTTTAGAAGAAATTCCCGCAGTATATAAACCATACGCGCTTAAGCATTTGCAAATAAATAATTGCAGCGAAGATTTTTATAATTCGTTCAAAGAAGCAATTAACATTGTTATAGAAATCTTAAAAGATAAAGGCATCGAAAAGATACCCATAGTCGTCGGAAAAACAAAAATACAAGGAATACTAGACCCGT
>BNUF01000123.1 GCA_025997155.1 Clostridia bacterium | reverse complement strand
TGATAATCTTTCGTTCGTGACAAACGCATAATCCTTGCGTCTTCAAGGTCGCGCCGTCACTTGGGGTCAACGCCCAGCGTTATTCTCCTCATCTGTGAGGGAACTAACAAACTCTTCCAAAATGTCATATTGATTGTTCACCTTTTCGCGTAAATCCGCAAGGTACTGTCTCCTTGTAACCCCTTTTGGCATTAAAACGGGAAAAAGAAGAAACATATCGTCTGTAAATTCTAAATAACGCCATAAGTTAAGCGTAACTTGAGTTGTGTTTGGCTTTTTTCGTTTTCCATAGATTTCCTGCTTTCTATCTCCGCGTGATGTTCATGCGTCGCTTTTGCAAATAAACAACGATCTTCGTTAAACGCACAGTTTCTTTTTAGGCATATAATCTTATCGTCGTTACAAATAATCCCTCCGTCGTTACAAATAATCCCTCCGTCGCTGTCTGCCTTACATTCTCTTTTGCAACAAATGAAACATAGGCAATTATTGCAACTTAGTTGATTTCTTAGTTCATCTTTTGATAGAGTCATTGCGTTGTCCCTCTTTCCGCCCTCCGCTCGAGGGCTGTTCCCGCCGCTATTTTGGCGGGGCTACGCGGTGGATTGCTTGATTGCCAAAATTCACTATTTACTTTTATACCGTCTAGACATATTAATGTAGTAAAGGAGTTGGTTTTTATGGCAACCTCAACATTTTACGAAGATATTATTATTGACGATAAAGCCGCCGACATTATCATTAAAGGGCTTAACAGTCCCAAGTACCCCCGCCCCAAATATAACGGTGAATTCGAAAGGGGGGCAGGAACTATTAAAATTACATCTGTCAACATTGGAGAAATCAGAAACACCGACGTTGAAGTAAGTTTTATAACCGCTATGAATAACTTTTCTTGCAAGGATATGAATGTTGAAGATTTTCTGAAAAATAAAGCTCTCGACTTCGACGCTCGAAACGTCGCTAGAACATACCTGTTGATTGACGAAGAACAGTATTTGCGTCGAGTAATAATTATACTCGCCTACACAAATCCGTGGCGGTCGTTCTGATTGGGCAACTTGGAAAAGATACCGCACACGCACCCTACATATCGGGTTCTTACATACTTGAATTAGCTATGAATATTGTATATAGAATCTCCGCATTGGCGGGTTGCCGTATTGCCCTGTTGGAGTGTGTGCCTATCGACAAGTTGCTTGACTTCTACAAATCTAACGGGTTTGTGTTTCTGCAACAGAGCCGTGACAGTGAACTTTTACAGTTGATACGGTTTCTTTGACGTTTTGTCCCCGATAATGGGGGTTTTGTATCCTGTTCGAGTTATGCCCCTTTGTCCAAAAACTTACCTGATAACCCTTCTATATAACCCTTTAGGTAAGCGTAATCTTCTTTGCTATTTTCCTTGATTATGTTTATTTTTTTGGATATGCTTACGATTTCTTCGTTCGTTGACTGTTTTACATTTGCTTTCATATAATCACCTTCTTTACATAATAACTTTATTTTCTCTGTATACAAGTACAACTTATTAAGTATTCTATGTTAACAATTTTTTAATATTTTTTCAAACAAAAAAATAGCGGAAAATTTTAGGTTAATCCGCCTTTATTAAAATACTATAAATTTAATTTTATTCGTGCTTCCACATATGGAATCCAAATTATGCGTCTTTTTTAAGTCCAATATTTTCCGTAGTGCCTAATTCCCGTTGTGTGTCCAAGGCTTTCTGAAATTTATCGGTTTCTGATTCAAAATAATTCACTTTATTGTGGGTTCGGCTTTTGTCATATTTTTCAAGCAAAGAATCAACTAAAGTATCTACTAATAGTTTATCCTTTCCCGATAAGCTATCATATAATTGTGCCAAGTATTTAACTCCATTATCTGAATCAGAATTATTAAAAACTTCTCCAATTCCGTCACGAAGCCACAATTCCGATACATCGAATTCACTGCAAATAATTTTTATTGTCCGTTCACTTACAATCCGTCTACCTTTTTCCATACTTGATATTGCGCCTCTAGTCATTTCTATTTTTTGTCCAAAGGCTTCCATTGTCAAGTTCAAAACTTCACTTCTTAAATACAATATTCTTGAGTTTATATCCATTAATTTCACCTCCTATACAAATTCAATTCTAACATAGTTTTGTAATCTCCGCAAACTTTTTTATAAAAATACCCGAACGGCTCGCCTATGTGCAACCATTCGGGTATTTTTTTACTCGTCCCACAAAATGAAACCAATCTTATTTTTTGAAACATAATCGTATAACGCTCCGTCGATTTCCTTGTGCTGCGTTTCCGTTAGGGACGGAAAATATACGGCGTAATGCTGATGAACCGCTATCCAGCCGTACTCGCCGAGTGTGTGAGCTATCTTTGGTACGACATATTCTATGTCTGGATTGTTTGGATATTTTTCTTCGAGAATATCGTTAATCCGTCCGAGCAGTTCGTTCATCTTCTCGACGCTTTTGCAGTTTACTTTTGTTCTCACGATTGTGTTCCTATCTTTATTTTTTGGTGATTTTTGTAAGTTTTGAATTACTCAGATTCAGAAAAGTTAAGTAGCTTATCTACGGCGGCTTTGCTTTTTTCATATGCCTTGCGGCTTTTTAATCCATCTTTGCCATTTTCAAGGATTTCAAGATAATAAGCTGGATCGCGGTAAACCCGTTTGAGCCTTTCAGAATATTCAATTGTCGGCATATCCCCGTCATAATATCGGCTGAAGGTCTGTGCTCCCCAGCCCAGTAAAAGCGACAACGGTTTCTTTCCGATATTGTATTTTTCAGAAATGGCTCGTATTTCATCAAGGGGAATAATCTCGTGTCTTTGACGGTACGCGTCATACAGCGTTTTCAAATTCGCGTCCTCAATTTCCGATATCCATATTTCCGCGCCGCATTTGTCGCAATACGACATCCGCGAAACAATTTCGTAGATTTCGTTTTTTAGTTCTATGGCTTATGTTTTTTCTTTTACGGAGTAATTTACTTCGTTCAGACATTCAGGGCAAAAAGGTGTTGTAGAGTTCATAAATTTTCCTCCTCGTTTTCTAGTCGTTGGGATTCCGATCGGAAAGAGTTTTAAAAGATAGTCTGTCTATCGTTTTCGAACCTATGAACCGCAGACCAACCAGCTTTCTTTAGCATCCGAACTCTGGATTTTCTTCAGGTGATGAAGATGACGGTAAAATAAGTCTTTGTGAAGAAGCATCAAGATAACGGTTACGAGTTTGAACAGTTGGTGTCGATTGCCGAGGTGCGGATTCTTTTTCGAGTTTTAGAATTCGGTTCAAGGCTGGTTTCAATATTTGTTCGTATCGCAAATCCAACGATTTTTTGAGATAATCTTTTCTGATGTCCAGCGTCTGCTCGGTCGAATCAACGATATCGCGTATTTTGCCCATATTAATTTTCGGAACCGTTCTTTTTATGGATTCGTTTAAATCGTTCGGATGATTCTTAAATATCTCGTGATAAAAAACACGTGCCTCTTTCATTTTATAGAGTGAGGATATGTTGTACTCACGAGCCTTAAATTCACCTGAATCATTAGACCTGTCCTAAAACTTAAATTCATAGCTATAAATACCTGAAAGAACAGATACTTTTAGTAAATGTTTTTTCTGTTTGTTCCAATAGCGGATTTGTAAAATTTTGAAATGTTTTATACGGCGATTAACATGTTCTATGCGAATGCGGTATTTTGATAAATTGTTGTTAAACGCTTTCCGGGTTTGCGTTAATTCATCGTTTTTAGGTTTTTTAAATGGTGTGAAACTGAAATTATGCAGAGTTGTTAATCCTTGATAGCCTTTGTCACGAATCAACAAAATATCTCATTCAGAATATGCACTCCACTTTGTCTGAATAATTCGAGGTCGTGAACCGCACCTTTGGATTCGGCAACACAAATTTGCTTACCCGAGTAGGATTCTTTTTGTTTTTTTTAGGTTGCTCTGTTTCACATTCGGTAGCATCAACAATCACAACATCTATTCCAGAATCTTCTTTCAGTAGTTGAGATTTAGATGGTAATGAAAACGTCCCGTCTTTGATTGTTTGTTTACGGCATAATCAAAAGCTATGTTTTCCATAGTTCGATAATCGTGGTAATATCCAAGTGTTATGACCAACATATCGAGTACACTTAGTTGACGTGTACGCCAGCCTTTTTTGCGCAACTCCTTATATGCGCTTTCAACTATCCTATGCATAGCGTCGAACGTCGCCTTGTGTACACCAAACAGTACTTGATATTTTTCTAAATTATCTATACGATTTTTATTATCCATACTCGAATTATATCGTATTGTTGCTATTTTTTTCAAGGTTATAGGACAGGTCTAAATTCGGGAAATTAGGATAATATATTGTCAACACTTCCGAAGCGGTTAACAAAGACACAACCGCAAGTACGACTATGATTGCTCAAACTAAATGCCGTATATCTTTTCCCGCTTTCTTCCATTCGTGAAATTCTGCCGCAATTGTGAATAAGGCGTCTGTCGAGGAATTAAGCCCGGTTTCACATGAATCCTGTATAACGCCAATGATGAATCCGACACCGACAACCTGCATTGCTATATCGTTCGATATTCCGAACAACGAGCAGGCAAGCGGTATAAGCAATATTGACCCGCCAGCAACGCCCGATGTGCCGCAAGCCGAGATTGTCGCAATTAGGCTTAGGATAATCGCGGTGCCTATGTCTAAGGAATACCCGAGCGAGTACGCCGCCGAAAGTGTCATCACCGTTATTACAATCGAAGCTCCCGCCATATTTATTGTCGCGCCGAGTGGAATTGATACGGAATATGTGTCCTCATTTAACCCCAGTGATTTGCACAACCGCATATTCACCGGAATATTCGCGGCTGATGAGCGGGTAAAAAATGCCGTTATAAAACTTTCTTTAAGGCATTTGAAAACCAACGGGTACGGATTTTGTCCGATTGTGCAGAACACTATTACAGGATTTACCACGAACACGACAAACGCCATACAACCGACCAAAACGGCAAGCAACCGACCGTATTCGCTGAACACTGTTAATCCGTTTTCAGACACTGTTTTGAACACAAGCCCCAAGACACCAAGCGGTGCAAAGCTTATAACCCAACTCACCGCTTGAGAAATGCAATCCGAAATATTTTGTAACATGGTTTTGGTAGTATCGGAAGCACCGCGCAGAGCAATCCCAAAAACGACAGCCCAGGCTAAAATCCCGATATAATTCGCTGTTGTCAACGACGTAACCGGATTTTCCACAATATTCATAAGAAGCATCATAAATACCTGCCCGACACCCGCAGGCACACTGTCGCTGACAGCAACTACCGTTCCAGGGAAAGTGATTAACACGGGGAAAATATAAAAGCCGACAACGGCAACTATCGCGGACAAAAATGTACCGAGCACATAAAGACAGATAATTCTGCCCATATTGTTTCCTTTTTCGTGACGTGAAAGCGAACTCATAACCAAAAAGAACACAAGTATCGGCGCGACACCTTTTAACGCACCGATAAACAAATCGCCGAGTATGCCGATAACATTTGCCGCCGGAAAAGCTATGCCGAGAATAATTCCTACAAGTAAACCTCCGACTATTCTCTTAACAAGGCTTATTTTGTTCCACTTGCTTAAAACACTCATACAAATACTCCTAATCGCTGTTTATTCTAATTTTTCTTAAATATTCCCGTGCAAAGTCGCCTTGCCTTCGGATAATTGCTTTGTTCTTTATAGCTGTCTTTCACTGCTTCAATGACAAGAGTGTCTACTTCGATAGTTTTTTCAAGTGATTCTTCGTACAACTAACACTTTCATCGACTCCGACAAAGATATAAGACTTCTATCAAGACACGGCATTTTGCTATTCAACCAATGCAAATGACTTTGCGCAATTCTTAGGTAGTAATTGCATTTTGCATAATATTTCTTCTTATAATATTAGGTGTATTGCCTTTTACACCACAACTATCGCACTCTAGCTATATCACATATTTCATCAAAAGTCAAGGATTTTTTGTATAAATCGGCGGATTTCTAGAATGGTAAAAAAGTTTTTCAAAACCCCTTGACAACATCTACTGGAACTTATGACAATGTTTCGCGACGTTGCAGACATTCAGACGGCAGATATGCTCAAACTGGCCGTGCCGGAAGTCAAGTACGAGAACGTCATAGTCGAGCCGTCCGAAATTCAAAAGAAGATGGTGGAGGAACTGTCCGAACGCGCCGCCGTCAGCCCCACGTTCTAAGGCTGGATGTTCTCTTTCGGCGGCAGGATAGAGTTAGACGCGCCAGAGGAAGTCCGCGCGGGCTACGCCGCCCTCGCCCGCAAATATGGGCTTTTTCACTCTCGAAAACGGCTTAGAGTCCGAAAAAACGACCACTAAGCTCCAGACGCGAAATACCCTCTTGAAATCCGCATACAAGACGAGTATAATAGACCTGTCCTGTAACCTCATATATGGAAATAAATGCAATGAACTTTTTATGACAAAAACTATATAATCCAACGATCATAAATGTAAATTACTGCAAATAATCGAGTTGCAGGACAAGTCTATTCAATAAACGTAATATTTCATCGTCGGTTAACGCGCTAAGCGATGAGCCGCATTCATAGACAGGCGCAATCGTTATGTACCCATCTTTTTCGAGAATACCCCAATTCCCGAAATGCCGGTCTTTATTACCTATTAAGGCATCAATTGTGAACATATCCCAAAAGCCGTCTTTGATGGCTTTTTTGTTTTTAATCAGTTTGGTTTCGTCAATTATACGGTTGACGTTTTCGATAGTTGTGTCTAATTGCGGTTCGTTAGATGCCACCGCGTTCGCTAGTTTGCTAATCTCATAAAGGTTTTCGCCGTTTTGAGTAAAGTCTTCGCAGCCGACCACGATTTTTGTCTTTTTCTCGGCATCGGTATAAT
>BNUF01000122.1 GCA_025997155.1 Clostridia bacterium | reverse complement strand
AGCCGTTGAACGCGCTAACAATATGTCCAACGGCGCGGAAACCAAAAAGAATAAATACAAGGAACTTATTATAACGAATTATTAAATCCGCACAACCAGTGCAAAGGTGCTGTCTATCAGCACTATCTTATTGTTTGTATTTGTATTTCCCATTATAAAAGCCTCAAAGCCGAAACCTTAATGTGGCTTGACGAAATCGGCAGAACGTCTGGCTGTCTGTTTCTAAACCGTTTCGGAAATCGCATAACTACTCGCGGTATTTCGGGACAGTTGAAACTATGCGGTGTTCCGCCACTATCTCATAACTAATTGGGGCATTTGCTACTTTCGGCATGTCTTTTTTTGTGATAAAATTATTGCAACGGCTTATTTATTAGTCGTTGTAATACGTTATATTCCCCAATTCCCCATTTGTTCTATTATCAAGCTCTTGGCTTTTGGTGGGCAATTTCCGCGAAATGGACGAAACGCAAAGACTAAGCTCATAAACGAATCCGCGTGTATTTACCAAAGCGCGGACTTGTTCACTATTATTACGATGTTTGGTCTAAAGAGCGTGAATACGGAACTACGCTGCTTTCGGAATAATAAGGAACGGAGATTTGCGCAAGACAAAACGATGTTCGGTAAATTACGCGCAAAGCGTTCAAGACGCCGATACGGCAGAAGAAAAAGGATATGACGCGGGCAAAAAAGTGTCCGGAGAATAAAGAGTCATATCGTTGTTGACACACAAGATTTACCCCACGCTATCGTAGTTACAACGGCGGACGTTACGGATAGAAAAGGCGCGGTTAAGATGATAGGACTTAACTTGGATAATTTATCTTCTGTGAAAAAAATTTCTTGTTCGTGGTTTTGCCAAAACGTTGGGTCGTAGAACGCACTTTCGGTTGGTCGGATAAAGCCCTCCGACTTTCTAAAAATTATGAGCGTAAAATTCATAATTCTTGCCAAATGGTTGTTTTGGCTTTGATTGATGTTCTTGTGAAAAGATTTTGAACAGGCTCTTAGGAGTCTGCGTCGTCGCCGCTTCCTTGTAAGGCGGAAAACCTGCTCGAAAATCCTTCAAAAGCGAGATACTGAACAGGCTCTAAGACACTTTGCGTCGTTTGGGGAGGAAAGGCGGAAACTAAAAAATTTAAAATCAGTCAAAAAGGGCGGATTGAACTGAAGCGTGTTCGTGAAAAATCTATAAAAAAGAAACTTCCGAGTTTGATTTTGTCACCAATAGTTTTGATATTCGCAATAACACATAAATACGAGACCGCCAACCCTGTATTTGTTAGGGGGTTATTGATATGCATGATAATCATTTCTATGGTACTGTGATTTGTATTGTCCGTATTTGGCGATATGCGCGAAAGTGAAAACAAGCCCTACAAAAAATGGTTCTCAAAGCATAAAAATTGTGTACCCATTATGCATAGATTTCCGCATATTTTGTATAGACAATTAAAAGTTTGAAGCTTTAGACAAAAAATCGAGCTCCAATAAATCAAGCCAGACACTCGGTTTAGGCTGTTGATTTTGGCAATAGTCGTTCTTCTTGCGAAAAGAAACGACGGCGAATAAGATATTTGCCGTCGTTTCTTTGTTATTGTTCCATTTGACGCGCAAGGAATCCCGCCGCCGTTTGCGCCAGTTTTCCTTCGACTTCGCCCATTTTCTTGTCGGGCGAAAGCATAACGACCGCGCCGAGAACGTCCCCCTCGGAGACTATCGGCGCGATTATCTGGTGTGCGTACAGTTCGTCGTCGCCGTCAAGCAGCTGGACAAATTCCTTTGCCCCGCGTGTCGCCGTAATTGCGGCGCGGCTGTTGATTGCCGTTTCAAACGCTTCCGTTATATGTTTTTCCATAAAGTCTTTTTTTGAGCCGCCCGACGCCGCGATTATCTGGTCTTTGTCAACTATGCAGGTGATATGCCCCGACGATTGAGAAAGGCTGTCGGCGTATTCTTTCGCGAAATTTCCAAGCTCGCCTATGGGGGAATACTTTTTCAAAATTACCTCGCCCTCGCGGTCTGTGAAAATTTCGAGAGGGTCGCCCTCGCGGATACGCAAGGTGCGCCGTATTTCTTTCGGGATAACCACCCGCCCCAAATCGTCAATCCGCCGTACTATTCCCGTTGCCTTCAAAATGTATTCCTCCTTAGAAATCTATATATACAATCATAATCGTAGTTAAATGTAAATGTTTTAATCTATTATTTAACAAAAGCGCGTTATTTATTCAATAAAAAACCACTTATCAAAAAGTTTGTAGAATAAAAAGAGAACGGCATATGCCGTCCTCAGTAAATCAAATAATATCGGCGTTTTGGAAAGTCATAACCTTGATAAAATGTTCGTATTCCTTGTTGGTTATGTCGTTTTTCGCGTTTTCCATTTCAAGCGCGTATTTGTCAACGTCTATTTGCGTGGTTTTGCCGATTTGAAGCTGTGTCTGTTTAATCTTCATTTGTTTTTCCATATTTTCGTAATCGTCTTTTGCCAGCTTTACCGCGAGTTCAAGATTTTTTATATCGTCGTAGTTTGAACTAAGGGTATTCGTGAGGTTCGTTTTTTGGTCTTCCAAGTCGCGCTGTGCCTGATTCATCTTGATTTCAGCGGTCTCTTTTGAAAGGGAGTCGTCAAAAATAGTGATATCGTATTCATATTTTTGGGCGCGGTAATTCTCGAGCGACTGTTTGATTTTAATGTTTGTGTCGAGCGCGGTGTTGATGTACCCGACAAGATTCGTATTTTTAAGTTCTTCATACCGAATGTCGGGAGGCACGATTTTGTAATTGTCCGACGTTCCCATAATTGTGTTAAGGTTGGTGTACGCGTCCGCTATGGCGCGTTCCTTAGCTGTCTTGTTCGCGGCGTTCTTATTGTACGCCGTCTCCAGCCCCTCGTACTCCGACTTTGACATTTGCCCCAGTTTCGTCCTCACCGCCGAAATGACAAGTTCTTTTTTCTCAATCTCAAGTTGTTTTGTGTAGAGTTCCAAATCCGCCTCAGCAGAGAGAATTGCCGTAAAGTACCTTGATATTGTTATTTTAAGCCCTGTCTTTTGGCTCGTGATATTCGGCAGGGACAACGCGCTGTCAATTTCGTTTCGCGTCAGGGCGACAGCGGCGGAAATACCCGCCTCCGTCCCCCCCGCCATATAAAAATTCTCCAAAAGTTTGTCGTGGTTCTGCTCCGTGAGATACGCGCTCTCCTGCAACTTTTTGATTTCGTTGCTGTTGTTAAACGCCTTTGTTACCGCGTCGTCTACCGTTATCGTCTTTGTCTCGGCGGCGAACACATTGACCGAAAACATCAGGACTATAAGTGCCGCAACAACTTTTTTCAACCCAATTCACTCCTTTGATAAATCCGGGAATTTCACCGTGATTTCCGTACCCGAAAGGACGGCACTCGTCAATGACACTTTCGCGCCGTGCAACTGTATAATTCTTTCGGCGATAGACAGCCCAAGCCCCGTACCGCTGATTGTCTGACTTCTGGACTTGTCCCCGCGGTAAAACCGCTTGAAGATATGCGGAATATCCTCCGCCCCAATCCCCAGTCCGTCGTCTTTTACGGAGAAAAAACCTTCACCTATATGGATTTCAATATTTGCCTCGTCGTTTCGTCTGTATTTTATGGAGTTTTCTATAAAAATAATCAACAGCTGGCGAATCAAATCCTTGTCGCCGTAAATATTCGTTTTGGCCTCGTCGAATATACGTATAGTATGCGGCATCTCAATCACCGAAAGTTCGTCCGCCGCCTCCTTGGCGCAATCGTTAAGCGAAACCTCCGTCTTTGCCGTAATCTCCTCGTTGCTCGCCAGATACAGAAGTTTTTTCACAAGCGCGGTCATTCGCTCCGTCTCGGACTTTATCGACTCGACAGATTCCGTCAAAACCTCCGGGTCGTCCTTCCCCCACCGCGACAATATATTCGCGTACCCCTGTATAACCGAAATCGGGGTGCGCAGCTCGTGCGACGCGTCCTGTATAAACCGCGTCTGCATATCAAACGAGAGAGCCAACCTCTCCGTCATATCATTAAAAGTATTCGTCAGGAGTTTTATCTCGTCGTCGGGCGCGTTCTCGTCGATTTCAATTCGTTTATCCAAATCGTCAATACTCATCTTAGACGCAAGGTGTATCAAATCCCGAATCGGCTTGAGCGTCTTAACGCTTATATACCGCCCGACAAAAAACGCCGCCGCAATCCCGATTACGTTAAAAACCATAAACGACAGCACGAAAATTTTGATTGTCGCCCGTTCGCCGTCAATAGAACGATACCCGCGCAGCATATAATTATTTCCGTCTCGTGAAATCTGCCGTTCGCTCCGCGTTCCGAAATCGGGCTGGTTTCCCCGCCTTATCATAATTTTCATATCCTGCCGCAGCATCTGAAGCTCGATTATAATATTGTCGTCGCCGACAATCCCGCGGATAGTCTCATTATCAGGTATCCCGTTTTCCTTGACATAATCCGAAACCTTTGAGAGCGCGTCATTAATGTCATTTCGCGCAATCGTTCGGTACAGATTCATCACGTTCACAAACAAAACGACGCTTATCACCATAATCCCGACCGCGAAAATCACGCCGTACATAAGCGTAATCTTGTTTGTCAAGGTTATCTTTGAAATTTTACGCCGTTTCGGACGGTTTCGCAATGTACCCGACCCCTCTCGCGGTGTAAATCATCTTGACGGCAAAACGCTCGTCGATTTTTGTGCGGAGATACCGCACATAAACGTCCACAACGTTCGTCTCGCCCATATAATCGTACCCCCACACGTTGTTCAGTATCTGCTCGCGTGAAAGCACAATCCCCTTGTTTTCCATAAGGTATTTAAGCAGCTCGAACTCCGTCTTTGTCAAATCAAGCTCGTTGGCGTCGTAGGACACCTCGCGGCTTTTCACGTCAAGGCTCAGTTTCCCGAGGGTAAGTTTATCGGTTTGCGCCTCGTCACTATCCTGCCTTTTAAACGCCACCCTCATTCGCGCCAAAACTTCCTCAATCGCGAAAGGTTTTGTGACATAATCGTCCGCGCCGCTGTCAAGCCCCGAGACTTTGTCCATAACTTCCCCTCTTGCCGTAAGCATTATTATCGGAATTTTCGAGGTTTTGCGTATTCTTCTCGTCACTTCAAGCCCGTTGACTTTCGGCAGCATTAAATCCATAAGAATCAAGTCATACGCGTTAGCGTTAAAGAGACTAAGCCCCTCCTCGCCGTCATACGCTATACTAACGGAATACCCTTCGTGCGCCAGTTCAAGTTCCATAAACCGCGCCAGTTTCTTCTCGTCCTCGATTACCAAAATCTTCTTGTGTTCCATAATACCCTCCTATTCGTACCGCAACGCGTCTATGGGGTCGAGTTTCGCCGCCTTGTACGCGGGGAACACCCCGAAAATAACGCCAATCCCAATCGACACGCCCACCGCCAGCAAAACGGAGTTCAGCGACATCACAGTCGTAATCGACATTGCCTTGCCCGCGAAACTCCCTCCGAAATAGCCGAGAAGAAGCCCCAACGCGCCGCCTATGCCCGTCAGTATTATCGCCTCAATCAGGAACTGCATAAGGATATTTTTATTTTGCGCCCCGATAGACTTTCTTATGCCGATTTCACGCGTGCGTTCCGTGACTGTCACAAGCATTATGTTCATCACGCCGATACCGCCGACGACAAGGGAAATCGCCGCAATCGAGCCGATAAGCATAGTCATCGTCTTTGTCGCGGAGGTTATCTGTTCGGCAATATTCATCATATTCTGTATATAGTATTTGTCGGTGGTCTTGTGGGCGGCGTTCAGCATATCCGTAATTTGTGGCGAAACGTCGTCAATCGTATTCGGGTCGGTGAAAAGCGCGGTGAAACTGTTGATTCTCTTTTCGCCGTTGAAACGAAGAAGTGCCGAAACGGGGACATACAGAGTTTCGGGAAACGCGTCGCCGTACTGCGACTCAAGGGCGGCGTTGTCGTTTTGCAAAAGCCCGACAATCGTGTATTTCTGCGTACCGCGCCATGTCTTAAGCGAAACGCGTTCGCCAATCACACTCTCGTCTTTTTTGCCGAAAACCTTTTCCGCCGTGGTGTCGTTGATTAGGCAAACCTTGTTTTCCTCGTCAATGTCGTTATCGTTTATATACCGTCCGTACAACAGCGTCTGATTTTGGATTTCCTTGTAATCGGGCGTAATTCCCGTAACGTTCGCCGTTTTCGTCTCACGCGGGTCAAGCAGTTTTAATTCAAAACTCGTGGAATCATTCGGCGAAACATACTTTATATTCGGGTTGTTTTTCAACAATTCGTAATCTTTCATTGACAGAGTCGGGCTAGGCGACCGCGTGAAACATAAGCCGAATGAAATGTCGGGCGGGCAAAGACAGCGCGTGGCGATTGCCCGCGCCTTGGTGAACTCCCCCAGCCTGCTGCTCGCGGACGAACCGACAGGCAACCTTGACAGCCGCTCGGGCGAGGAGATTATGGCGATTTTTCAGGGGCTTAACGACGACGGCGCGACTATCGTTATGGTGACACACGAGCCGGATATCGCGCAGCACACAAAACGTATAGTAAGTTTCAAGGACGGATTGATTGTTTCGGACGCCCCTGTTTCCGACAGAATTATAACCCCGAAGAAGGAGGCCGCTGTATGAATATTTTCCAAAGCATTAAAACGGCGGTGAAAAACGTATTCGGGAACAAAATGCGCGCCGCCCTCACAATGCTTGGTATAATCATCGGTATAGGCTCGGTTATTATGATTACTTCAATCGGCGAGGGTTCAACGGCGCAGATTACGAGTCAGTTCGACAAAATGGGAGCGGGACGCACAAATATCCGTATGCAGAGCGGCGACGACACAAAAGAATCTGATTATCTGACAATGAAAGATTACGGATTGTTGAAAGACAACCCAAAGATAGAGTAGGTTACGCAGAATGATTCCACGAGTTTTGAGGTAAAACTGCTTGACGCGCGT
>BNUF01000121.1 GCA_025997155.1 Clostridia bacterium | reverse complement strand
GGACTTCAAATAACTTTGGTAAAATCCACAATAGGCGCAATTCCCAAGCATAAAAAAACCGTACAGGCGTTGGGACTTCACAAGATAAACTCAAGCGTCGTAAAACAGGACAACCCGTCAACAAGAGGTATGATTAACCAAGTCAAACACCTTGTCAAAGTTACGGAGGAGGCTTAATTATGAAATTAGGAGAATTAAAGCCTGCCGAGGGCAGTAAATTCAAGAGTTTCCGCCGCGGACGCGGGCACGGCTCGGGAAACGGCAAAACGGCGGGACGCGGGCACAAAGGGCAAAAGGCGCGTTCTGGTTACAGCCGCCGCCCCGGGTTTGAGGGCGGGCAAATGCCGCTCTACCGCCGCCTTCCGAAACGCGGTTTCAAAAACAGGAATACAAAAGAAATTATCGCAATAAATATTAAATTGCTAGATGTCTTTGAGGACGGAGCTATCGTCGATATCGCCGCGCTTAAATCAAAAGGACTTGTAAGCAATCCGCGTGACGGCGTTAAGATACTCGGTGTCGGCGACATTACAAAAAAACTTACGGTGCAAGTAAATGCTTTCAGTGCCGAAGCGGCTAAAAAGATAGAGGCGGCAGGCGGAAAAGCAGAGGTGATTTAATGTTCACGGTTTTCGCCAACGCGTGGAAAATCCCCGACATTCGCAAGAGAATGTTGTATACGATACTTATAGTGCTGATATACAGACTCGCTTGCCACATACCTCTCCCGTTTATCGATTTGAACGCCTTGACCGCGTACAAAAGCGGCGGCAGCGGCCCGAACACTTTCTACGCTATGATGCTCGGAGGCGGGCTTGGTACTGTCGCCGCAATGGGTATCGGGCCGTATATCAACGCGTCTATTATTATGCAGTTGCTAACGGTTGCGCTGCCGCCCCTCGAAAAATTACAAAAAGAGGGCGAACAGGCAAAGATAAGCCAGATTACGCGTATCGTCGCCGTCGGACTCGCCTGTTTGCAGGGCATCGGGCTGACGTATTCGTACTCTTTTCAGGGCATCTTCAAGTACCATATGCTGCTTGCGTACATTACCGCCGCCGTCGTTATGGTCACGGGCACTATCTTCATTATGTGGCTCGCGGAACTTCTCACGGAAAAGGCAATCGGTAACGGCGCGTCGTTTATCGTGTTCGCGAACATTCTCGCGGGGCTTCCGACGGGCGTCATCTACCTCCAAAGTACGCTGAACAGCGAATGGATAACGTGGGTCAAGGCAATTTTCGTTCTTATAATTTTCGTCATCATCATCGGGTTTGTAATATTCGTTCAGGACGGCGAACGCCGCATATCCGTTCAATATTCAAAGAAAATGGTCGGGCGGCAGTTATTCGGCGGAAATACGAGCTATATCCCCATAAAGGTGAATATAGCGGGCGTTATGTCAATCATCTTCGCTATATCGCTTTTGCAGATACCGCAGTTCCTGCACGGGTTTTTCACACAAAACGAGACGCTTGGCAAACTTACGTCCCTGCTTAGCATATCCCACCCCGTCGGGGCGATTTCTTACGTCGTACTGATATTCATCTTCACGTTCTTTTACAGTTCGTTCGCGCTTAATCCTCTGCAAATCGCGGAGAATATGCGTAAAAACGGCGGCTTTATCCCGGGCGTGCGTTCGGGGAAACCGACAAGCGACTATATCCAGTTGGTGGTTGACAGGCTTTCGTGGGTCGGCGCGACGTTTTACGCCGTAATCGCTATGATTCCCGTCATTATGCAGTGGACAATGGGGCTTGACCTCGGCTTCGGGGGTACGACAATCCTGATTATCACGGGCGTCGGTATAGATATAATGAAACAAATGGAATCCCGACTGCTTATGCGCCATTACAAGGGCTTCTTAGAATAGGGGGCAAGCGTGGCGATTTCTATAAAAAACAAAAGCCAGATTGAATATATGCGGGAGTCGGGGCGAATCGTCGCCGACACTCTCGCGGTTTTACGGCACTCCCTCCGCGACGGCATCACGACCGCGCAACTCGACAGAATCGCCGAAAAGTATATCCGCTCGCAGGGAGCTGTGCCTTCTTTTAAGGGATACCGCGACTTTCCCTGCGCTATATGCACGTCGGTGAACGAGGAGGTAATCCACGGAATCCCCGGCGGGCGAAAACTCCGAAACGGGGATATAATCAGTCTGGACGTGGGCGCGTTTAAAAACGGCTACCACGGCGACGCGGCGCGGACTTTTCCCGTGGGGACGCTCGCTCCCGAAACGGACTTGCTCCTCAAACGCACGAGAGAAGGTTTTTTCCAGAGTATCAGGTTCGCGAAAAACGGCCGCCACCTGTTCGAGATTTCCGCCGCAATCGAAGATTATGTAACGCCTTTCGGCTACTCGATAGTCAAAGAGTTTGTCGGACACGGTGTCGGGCGGGATATGCACGAAGACCCCGTTATACCGCATTTTCGCCAAAAAAGCCGCGGGCCGAAACTTTGCGCGGGAATGACTCTCGCAATCGAACCTATGGTAAACCTTGGGGCGGCAAAAGTCCATATCCTGCGCGACAAGTGGACGGTCGTAACAGACGACAAAAGCCTTTCCTGCCACTATGAGAACACCGTCCTTATCACGGACGGCGAACCCGAACTCCTTACCGCGTCGGAGGATAACGAATATGATTGCGTCTGAGCTAGGAGTCGGGCAAGTCGTTTTCTCAAAAGCGGGACGCGACGCGGGGCTTCCGTTTGTCGTGCTTGGGACGGAAGAAAACTTTGTGTTTCTGTCGGACGGAAAACTCCGCCCGCTCGAACGCCCCAAAAAAAAGAAGATTATCCACATTCAAAAAACAAACGCCGTTTCAGGCGAATTGCAGTCTATGCTTCAAAACGGTAACGCTAAAAATTCGGATATTATAAAGTTTATTCGTAGTTTTTATGAAGGGAGGTAATTTATTGTCTAAAACCGATGTAATAGAAGTTGAGGGAAGAATAACCGAAAAACTTCCGAACGCGCATTTTCAAGTCGAACTTGAGAACGGGCATAGAATTATTGCCCATATTTCCGGAAAACTGCGTATGAACTTTATACGCATCATTCCCGGTGACAAGGTGTTAATCGAAATGTCGCCCTACGACCTGTCAAAGGGACGTATCATTTGGCGCGACAAGTAAAGGAGGTACAACAGTGAAAGTACGCCCGTCCGTAAAACCTATCTGCGAGAAATGCAAAATCATAAAACGCAAAGGGACAATCCGCGTAATCTGCGAAAACCCCAAACATAAACAACGTCAAGGTTAATATATGGAGGTGAATTTTTAGAATGGCTCGTATTGCCGGAGTTGATTTACCCAGAGAGAAACGCATTGAAATCGGGCTTACCTATGTTTTTGGCATTGGCCGCCCAAGCTCGAACCGCATACTGAAAGAGGCGAACGTGAATCCCGACACCCGCGTCCGTGATTTGACGGAGGACGAAGTTTCGCGAATCCGCGACGTTATCGACAAAAGCCAAAAGGTTGAGGGTGATTTGCGCCGCGAGGTGGCTCTTAACATTAAACGGCTTACAGAAATCGGCTGTTACAGAGGAATCCGTCACAGACGCGGTTTGCCCGTTCGCGGACAACGCACGAAGACGAACGCGCGCACGCGCAAAGGTCCGCGCCGCACGGTAGCGAACAAGAAGAAGTAGGAGGTTTTGGCTAAATGGCAAAAAAAGTAACAGCGGCTAAAAAGACGACGACACGCCGCCGCCGCGACCGTAAAGTCGTTGACAGAGGTCAGGCGCACATTCAATCTTCGTTCAACAATACAATAGTTACTATCACGGATACAATGGGCAACGCCCTTTCGTGGGCGTCCGCCGGACAACTCGGTTTTCGCGGCTCGCGTAAATCAACCCCCTTCGCGGCGCAAATGGCGGCCGACACGGCGGCAAACGCGGCTAAGGAATTCGGCTTAAAAGCCGTTGACGTGTTCGTTAAGGGACCCGGCAGCGGACGAGAGGCGGCTATCCGCGCTCTTCAGGCGGCGGGGCTTGAGGTGACGATGATTAAAGACGTTACTCCTGTTCCTCACAACGGTTGCCGCCCTCCCAAGCGCAGACGTGTCTAAAAGAAAGAGGTGTGAAAATTGGCGTTAAACAAACAACCAGTCCTTAAACGATGCCGCAAATTGGGCTTAGACCCCTCATATATGGGCGTTCACAAAAAAAGCAAGAAACAGAACCAAAACCCGAACAAAAAAATGAGCGAATACGCCCTTCAGCTTCGCGAAAAACAAAAAGCCAAATTCATATACGGCATACTTGAAAAACAGTTCAGGACGTATTTCGAGAAAGCCAACAACACAAAGGGCGTTACGGGCGAAAACCTTCTTCGTCTTTTGGAATTTCGGCTTGACAACGTGATTTTCAGACTCGGGCTTGCGCGTACCCGCCGTGAGGCAAGACAAATCGTCTCTCACAAACTTGTGACCGTGAACGGCAAACCCGTCAACATTCCGTCATATCAGGTTAAAGTCGGAGATGAAGTCGCCGTTCGCGAGAAAAGCAAGACTCTTCCGCTTTTCGCCCTCGTGACGGACGCAACCGCGAACCGCGGCGTTCCCGACTGGCTCACTTCCGAAAAAGACGGACTCAAAGGCAAGGTAAACGCGCTCCCGAACCGCGACCAGATAGACGTGCCCGTTCTCGAGACGCTGATTGTCGAGTTGTACTCCAAATAAGTTGGCGGGTAATATTAAAGGAGGCTTATGTGCGTGGTTGAATTTGAAAAACCTCGTATTGAAATCGCGGAACTGTCCGACGACGGTATGTACGGTCGTTTTGTCGTAGAACCGCTGGAACGCGGGTATGGCACGACCCTTGGAAATTCCCTGCGCCGTATATTACTCTCCAGTCTGCCGGGGGCGGCCGTCAGCAACATTAAAATCGACGGCGTGGCCCACGAGTTTACCACGATTCCCGGTGTCAAAGAGGACGTTACGGAAATTATATTGAATCTCAAAACGCTTGCCATAAAAAATTTAAGCGAAACAGACGAGCCTAAGTATGCGCGGATTGAAGCGTCGGGCGAAGGCGAGGTTAGGGCGTCGGATATCAAAGTCGATTCCGACATCAAAATCTTCAACCCGGGGCTTCATATCGCCACGCTTTCGGGCGGACAGGATACGAAACTCATCGTCGATATCACGATTACCAAAGGACGCGGGTATATAAGTGCTGACAAGAACAAAAGCGACAACCAGCTTATCGGCATTATCCCCGTGGATTCCCTGTACACCCCCGTGCGCCGCGTGAACTTCCTTGTTGAGGACACGCGTGTCGCGCAAACCACGGACTTGGACAAATTGACTCTCGAAGTCTGGACGAACGGCACTGTCGCCCCCGACGACGCCGTAAGTTTCGGGGCAAGAGTTCTGAACGAACACCTTAACCTCTTTATCGACCTTTCGGATAACGTCAAAAAATCCGAAATAATGGTCGAAAAGGACGAGGGCAAAAAAGAGAAGATTTTTGACCTTAGCATCGAAGAACTTGATTTGTCCGTGCGTTCGTTCAATTGCTTGAAACGCGCAGGCATTAACACCGTCGCCGACCTCGCCGACAAGACCGAGGAAGATATGATGAAAGTGCGTAATCTCGGGCGTAAATCCCTTGAGGAAGTGCTTAACAAAATGGCGGATTTGGGACTCGCTCTTAGTCCTATCGAAGAATAAAATTAAGGAGGTTCAGTATGAGCGGATACAGAAAACTCGGGCGCACCTCAAGCCAGCGTAAGGCTATGTTGCGTAACCTCACGACAAACTTGCTCTATCACGGGCGGATTGTGACGACCGAAACCCGCGCCAAAGAAATTCGGAGAATTGCCGAAAAACTTATCACAATAGCCAGAAAAGAGAAAGACAACTATACAGAAGTCACGGTTAAAGCGAAAGTCGCCAAAAAAGACAAAGACGGCAAACGCGTTAAAGAGGACAAGAACGGCAAACGCGTCACAGTTTTTGACGAAATCGAAAAGACAATCAAAAAGGACTCCCCGACGCGCCTTAACGCGCGCCGCAAAATCCTTAGCGTACTCTATCCCGTGACAAGCGTTCCCGAAGACGGACGCAAAAAACGCGCCAACAGCGTCGAGGTTGATATGGCGGCAAAACTCTTTGACGAGATTGCGCCGAAATATGCCGACCGCCCGGGCGGGTACACTCGTATCATCAAAATCGGCCCCCGCAAGGGCGACGCCGCGCCGCAAGTCGTTATCGAATTGGTCTAAAAAAAGCCTTCCTGAATACTTGTTCAGGAAGGCTTTTTTTAGACGGGGCGGAGTATGTGAAATCCGAACCCACGCATCATCATCATCATTTTCTTTATTATCGCACGTTTCCGGGCTATTGTCAAGCCCCTCAACGTCCTCGCGCATATCGATATATGATGCCTGCTTATTCCATTTCAAGTTAAAATATATGACGAGCTTGTCATCGTAAATACACACGGCGTTGATAAACCTCGTCAAGCGGATTGCCCTCGCAAAATGATTTAAGCCCGCTGTTTGCGTTTCAAGAACCTCTATTTCTTCAGCGAGCCGAGCGGCGGCTTTGGGCGGGCTTGCGGCTATTGCCATAACGAGGTTGTCAGCCTCCCGATCCAGTTTCGTGACCTGCCGTTCAAGTTCTTTTATGCGCTTATCGTTAAACTCGTTATCATACGCCGCGACGCCCCCCGCCGAGTTGTCCGCTATGTTCTCCATAGTGGATATTACTTTCACGCCGTACTTTTTAAGCGTCGCCTTGTTTCCAAACGATAACGTACTGAAACTGCTTTTTTGACGCGTCCGAAAGCATACGCCGAAAATCCGGGCGATCGTTAGTCTTGCTGGATATTGCGCGGTCAAGTGTTTTTTGTCATCTGACAAATTTATTTTTAAGAGGAGATTTTTCAATGAGAACACTCGGAGAACGCCTTGCACACTTGAGGAAAATCAAAAAACAGCTTTTGGGGTTGTGAACAAAAAAAATAAGGTCCCGGCGAAACGCCGAGTCTTTAAGAAAGGATGGAGCGTATGGGGGCGGCAACAAAGAAAAAAGAAACCGTAAAAGCGAACGGCGTT
>BNUF01000120.1 GCA_025997155.1 Clostridia bacterium | reverse complement strand
CGACAGTATCGAACCGTGGTCGGATTTATTTTTTTAACACAAGGAGCTACACAATGGCAGCGTCAAACGTAACCGAACAAAAAATCACAGATACTCTTGAACTCAATTATATGCCCTACGCTATGAGCGTTATCGTGTCGCGGGCGATTCCCGAAATTGACGGGTTTAAGCCCGCTCACAGAAAATTGCTGTACACAATGTACAAAATGGGACTGCTGACGGGCGGGCGTATAAAGTCCGCCGACGTGGTGGGGCAGACGATGCGCCTCAACCCCCACGGGGACGGCGCGATTTATGAAACTCTTGTGCGTCTCACAAGAGGAAACGCCGCACTCCTGCACCCTTTTATCGATTCTAAAGGTAACTTTGGGAAACAATACTCTCGGGATATGGCTTACGCCGCCTCAAGATACACCGAGGTCAAACTCGACGCGATGTGCGGCGAAATCTTTTGTGATATAGACAAAAACACGGTCGATTTTATCGACAACTATAACTCGACAATGAAAGAACCCGTGCTTTTCCCGACACGATTCCCGAATTTGCTTGTCACCCCGAATCAGGGAATCGCCGTGGGAATGGCAAGCAACGTCGCCAGTTTCAACCTTACGGAGGTCTGCAGCCTGACCGCCGCCTACATAAAAAATCCGGACTGCGACATAAAAAAATACCTGCCCGCCCCCGATTTTTCAACAGGCGGACAGATTTTGTACAACGACAAGGACATTGATAATATTTACGAAAACGGGCGGGGCGGGGTGCGTATCCGCGCAAAATACAGGTATGACGAGAAAAATTCGCTTATCGAGGTTTATGAAATCCCGTACACGACCACGATTGAGGCAATTATTGACAAAATCGTTATACTGGTGAAATCGGGCAAACTTCGGGACATAAACGACGTGCGCGACGAAACCGACCTCAAGGGCTTGAAAATCACCATAGACATACGCAAAAACGCGAACCCCCAGCACGTTATGCACAGGCTTTTCGCGTCAACTCCCCTTTCAGACACCTTTTCCTGTAATTTCAACTTCCTAATCGGCGGCAAACCCCGCACAATGGGAATCCGCGAGATTTTGGCGGAGTGGGTCAAATTCCGCACGGGGGTAGTCTCAAAAACCGTAGCCTATGATTTAGCGAAAAAAGAGGAGCGTCTGCATCTCCTTGTAGGATTGGCGAAGATACTTCTGGACATTGACAAGGCGATTTCGATTGTACGAAACACCACAGAGGAAAGCCGCGTAATCCCGAATCTTATGAAAGGTTTTGGCATAGACGAAATCCAAGCCGATTTTGTCGCCGAAATCAAACTCCGCAACCTTAACAAACAGTATATACTAAAACAAGTCAACGAGCGGGAAAATCTTGAAAAAGAAGTGGCCGAACTTCGGGATATTTTGGCGAACCCCGCAAAAATCAACGAGATAATCATAAAACAGCTCAAAGAAATCTCGAAAAAATACGGCAAACCCCGCCTTACGGAAATCGTCACGGACGAGGAAATCGTTGAAATCCCGGACGACGACCTCATACAGGACTACCCCCTCAAAATATTCTTCACAAAACACAACTATTTCAAAAAAATCCCGCTCACCTCCCTTCGTTCGTTCTCCGAACAGAACCTCAAGGAGGACGACTCCGTACTGTCGGAAATCGAGACGACCAACAAATCCGACATAATCTTCTTTTCGACAAAACAAAACGCCTACAAACTAAGGGCCCACGAAATCGCCGACAGCAAAGCGTCCTCAATGGGCGACTACCTCCCGAATCTCCTAAGTCTGGCGGAGGACGAGCAAATTTGTTTCGTCACCGCCACCACCGATTACAGCGGGATTTTGATATTCGTCTTCGACAACGGCAAAATCGCGAAAATCCCGCTCTCCTCCTACCAGACGAAAATGAACCGCAAAAAACTCGTGAACGCCTATACCGACAAGGCGAACCTAGTTTTTATCGACTTTGCGGGCGAAGACTGCGACCTTGTGGCAATCCGCGACAACGACAAGGCGGTGCTGTTTAACACCTCCCTTGCCGAGCAAAAAGCCACCAGAAACTCAATCGGCGTGCAAGCCGTCTCCTTCAAAAAAAACAGCGTACTCACAGGCTGTACGCGGCGCGAAAACTTTATCTGCGGCGACGCCGAATATTACCGCGCCGACAAAATCCCCTCGGCGGGGCATTTTATCTCCGACGCGGACAAACGCGCCAACAAAATCCCGCGAGATGTTTAGAACCTGTTTACTACCCCCATTGCACCGTCTTTTTGGCTAATTTTCCGCCCCGCTACGTCAGCCCCTCCTAACAAACTCTTTTGAGTGTGCGTCGTCGGAGCTTCCTTGCGTAGCGAAAAATTATCTCAAAAATCCGCCGCAAGCGGGGTACTAAACAGGTTCTTAAAAGATTTCAAAAATATACTTGACATATCTGGCTGGCTGAGGTATAATGGTTACTGTTACAGGATATTCTAGGCGGTATAGCTCAGTTGGCTAGAGCATGCGGTTCATACCCGCAGTGTCGGGGGTTCAAGTCCCTCTACCGCTATTTTTTTGTATACTCGGAGGTGCGCCAAATGGCGGAAACCGCAACCCTAGAAAAAACAGAAGCGGGAACGGCATACAAAAAACCGCCCCTGTTCGCGGTTGTGTGTCTGAACGACGACATAACGACAATGGAATTTGTTATGAAAATGCTTATGGAAATTTTTGGCAAAACACCGCCCGACGCGGAACGGCTTATGATGGACATACACGAAAGCGGGTCGGGCGTTGCGGGCGTATACATTTACGACATTGCCTTGACCAAACAGCAAAAATCCCTCCAAATGGCGAAATCCGAGGGATTTCCGCTGAAAATCATACTAAGGGAAGCCTAATATGAAACTAGACGAGCGAGCGAACCAGATATATATTGTCGCGGTCAACGAGGCGCAAATGCAATCCCACGAGTATGTTTTGCCCGAACATTATCTGTACGCGGCAATGCTCTTTGAAGAGGGAAAAAATATCATCTCGAACTGCGGCGGCAACATTCCCTACATAATGCGCGACCTTGCGGATTTTTTCAGCGAAAAAGTCCCGAAAGGCGATTTTTTGCGTCCCGCCGAATCAATCGGACTTGTCAATATGTTTGAAATCGCGGCGGCGTACACGGGGCAAAGCGGCAACGACATAATAACCCTCTCCGACATACTCGTTTCGATTTTCGGGCTTGACAACTCTTATGCCACATATATATTGCAAAAAAACGGCGTGGGCAAATTCGGAATCCTCAAATCGGTACTCCAGCCGCGAATCGACCAGATTAAAGCTGCCGAACAGGAAGAACTTACGTCGGCGCGCCGCCCGAAAGAGCTTGAATTTTTGGCGAAATTCGCGCAAAATCTTACAAAAAAAGCGCGAGAGGGAAAACTTGACCCCCTAATCGGACGCGAGGACGTGCTTGAAAAAACAATGCTTGTCTTGTCGAGACGGCTTAAGAATAACCCCGTCCTTATCGGGGACGCGGGCGTGGGCAAAACCGCGATTGTCGAGGGGCTTGCGGAGCGTATATCAAAAGGAGACGCGCCGGCCGCCCTCAAAAACGGTACGCTTTTTTATGTGGATATGGCGAGCGTCGTCGCGGGGACGAAATACCGAGGGGACTTTGAGGAACGATTGATACAAATCCTTGAGAATATCTCAAAATACAAGACTCCAATCATATATTTTGACGAAATCCACACGATAGTCGGAGCGGGAGCGGTCTCGGGCGGCGGAACGGACGCGACGGGGATTCTCAAACCCTACCTCACAAAAGGGCATATCCGTTTTATCGGTTCGACGACTTTTGAAGAGTACAAAAAGCATTTTGAAAAAGACCGCACTCTTGCCCGCCGTTTTCTGAAGATAAACGTTGACGAGCCTTCTTTTGAGGAGAATGTAAAAATCCTTGAGGGCATAAAACATAAATACGAAAAGTTTCATAACGTTACCTACTCTCCCGAAATCATAAACCTCATATGCTCCCTTTCCACAAAATACCTTAAGGACAGGGCGATGCCCGACAAGGCAATCGACGTTCTCGACGAGACGGGGGCGCGCGCTAAAATGCGCGATGAAACCCCTTCTTACGGCATCACAAAAGAGGACGTGGAAAAATGCGTCTCCGACCAAGCCCACGTACCCCAAAACACCGTCTCCCAAAGTGACGCGGCGCGGCTTCGTTCGCTTGAGGCGAATCTCAAAGATTCCGTATTCGGACAGGACGAGGCAATAAAAATCATCTCCGATTCGATAAAATTGGCGCGTTCGGGGCTTATGCAGACGGAACGCCCAACGGCGAACCTGCTTTTTGTAGGTCCCACGGGCGTGGGCAAGACCGAAATCGCCAAACGTCTGGCGAAACTTCTGGACGTTACGCTAATACGATACGATATGAGCGAATATCAAGAAAAACATTCAGTCGCAAGACTTATCGGCTCGCCCCCCGGGTATGTCGGGTTCGAGGACGGCGGACTTCTCACGGACGCAATCCGCAAAACGCCCTATGCCGTACTTCTCCTTGACGAAATCGAGAAGGCACACCCCGATATACTGAATATTCTCCTTCAGGTTATGGACTACGGCTTTCTCACCGACAATTCGGGCAAAAAGGCGGATTTCCGCAACGTTATCATAATTATGACCTCAAACGCGGGAGCGCGTGAAATCGGCAAACACGCGGTGGGCTTTGAGCGTTCTGTTATGGGCGTTGACGCAATCGACAAAGAAGTCGAACGCGTGTTCTCGCCCGAGTTTCGCGGGAGACTCGATTCAGTTGTCGTATTCAACCGCATTACGCCAGAACTGGCGCGGCGTATCACAAACAAAGAGTTTGACGACCTTGTGAAACTTCTGCAAAATCAAGGCTTTTCCCTCGAGATTCAAGACCGCGTTCGCGAATACGTATCCTCAAAGGGACTTCTGGAAAAATACGGCGCAAGGGAGATAATCCGCACCGTCAACACCGAAATCAAGAAACTTATCGTTGACAAGGTAATGTTCGGCGACTCTGAACACCCCGACAAAACCACGATTATCCTTGATTATGAGGAAAATGAGCTTAAAATAGAGATAAATTAAAAAATCCGACGGTTTTTGTGCCGACGGATTTTTTTGTAAAGTTACGAGATAGCGACTCCCGCGCTGGCGTATCCCTCGATAAGGCTTGCAAGGGAAAGACCCGACGAGTTGGACGCGCTGAACACGAGAAGGAGCTGCGTTCCCGCCGTGACGGGTATGCTTAAACCTGTCAGTATGCCTGAAACGACAGTACCGATAGATATAGCCGAAATCGGCGGCGTGAGGGTGAGCGCGGAGGCGGGTATGACGGTGAACGTCTGGCTGTTGGCGGGAGCTTCGTATAACTGCGCTTCGATACTCACACTGCCCAAGGACAGGGACACCGCCGCGGATACGGTGAACGTCGCGGACAACGCCGTAATCGTGCCGTCACGTGGAACGGAGAGGGCGAAATTCGTGGCTGTGCCGCTCGAACCTGTAAGGTCGATGGTCGACCCCAAAACGCTCAAACCCAAACCGGAACTGCCGAATCCCACAAACGCGGGTATGCCGGCGAGTCCGCCTAATAAAATCGACAAAGTTACGGGCAAGCCCGAGGCGTAGGGTATTATTGCGCTTGAGCCTGTTACGCCTGTCGCTCCTGTCGCGCCTGTCGCCCCTGTCGCTCCTGTCGCTCCCGTTGCCCCTGTCGGTCCTTCAGAAGGTCCTGTCGCCCCCGTCGCTCCTGTCGGACCTGTCGGACCTTCCAGAACGGCGGCGGAAAGCGCGCTTTTCATCTTTTCTTTAAGCAAAAGCTGGTTGCTTGCCGTCGCCTCAAGGGTAGCGCGGACGCTTTCGTTAAGGGCAAGAAGTTCGCTGACTGTCGGGGCTGTGCCGCTTAACCCTGCTATCGTACCCAGCGCGTATTGAATCTTTTCGCCCTCGGCATTGATTATGTGGCTAAGACCCAGTTCCTCCATCGCTATTGAAGACAAGACCTGATTGATTGCGTCTTCGCGGCTAATGGCAGTCGTGGTTGGAAATGTTGGTAAAGACATTAAAAATTCCTCCTTAGAATTATTTATCCGCCGCCGACCTTTTTCGGCGGCGGTTAATACCACTGTATGCCGCGTGATAGACAAGCGCGACAACTTTTTAGACAAACATCTGTCACGGATAAGCCGTTTTCACATAAGGTATCTAAAAGGGGGCGAACAAGAAGTGATTACGATAAGTTTGTGTATGATTGTTAAAAATGAGGATGATACTCTGGAGAGGTGTCTTAATTCCGTGAAAGGCGTCGCCGACGAAATAATCATCGCCGACACAGGTTCAACGGATAGAACAAAGGAGATAGCTGCGAAATTTACGGATAAAATTTTCGATTTTGAATGGACAGACGATTTTTCGGCGGCGCGTAATTTCTCGTACAGCAAGGCGGCGGCGGACTATATAATGTGGCTGGACGCGGACGACGTTATTTTGCCCGAGGACGCGAAAAAACTTAAAGTGTTGAAAGAATCAATGACTTCTGAAACGGACGTTGTTATGATGAAATACAATACGGGTTTTGACGAACACGGCAACGTTACGTTTTCTTTCTTCCGCGAGAGATTGTCAAAGAGGAGTCTTAATTTAGCGTGGCGCGAACCCGTCCACGAACATTTGGAACTTCGCGGGAAAATAATCAATTCGGACGTTTGCGTGACCCACGCGAAAATACACGAGAAAAAAGACCGCCGTAATATTCGAATATATGAGAATATATTAAACGGAGGCGGGGAACTTTCGCCGCGCGGAATGTATTACTATGCGCGTGAACTAAAAGATATCGGAGATTATAAAGACGCGGCGCGGTGGTTCGGGAAATTCCTAGATTCTGGAAAAGGGTGGATTGAGGACGAGATAACGGCGTGCAACGAGCTGGCAAAATGCCGTCAGTTAAGCGGCGCGGCTGAAGACGCGCTTTTTGCCCTGCTGCGGAGTTTCGCCTTCGACGTTCCGAGGGCGGAGACTTGCTGTCAACTGGGATATTATTTCAAGGAACTAAACAACGTCAAACAA
>BNUF01000119.1 GCA_025997155.1 Clostridia bacterium | reverse complement strand
CCGACAGCCTGTGACGATAAGCAAGTGCGTCATCACGCGCCACCGTATAGGTTCTTTCTCTAACGCGACTAATATGGCTTGAATTTCGTCTATTTGAAAATAATTAGGTTCGTGTTTTTCATATTTAGGCGTGTCAACTTTACTTGCCGGATTGAAAGGTATCAACATCTCTTTTTCGACTTGGGCAAGAACCATATGGATAAAACGGTGGTATTCGGCAATGGTGCGATTGCTTAACGGACGGTTATCCTTCGTGAACTTGAATATTGAATTTGGGGATACGCCCAACGCTTCCGCTATATCAGATGCTGAGGGCGAATCTCGGATAGTTTCATATGCCCTATCGCGGGGAAAATCCTGCCTGTAAGCATTTCATGTCGGGTTTCGTCAAGATATTTTATTCCCGCGCGGTTTTTCATTTTGACCACATAATTCGCGTAATTTTCAAAAGTCTGGCGGTCATTTACCGCAACGCCGTCTTTACAGTTTTTCTCAAATATAGCTGCTTGTTTTTGCGCTTCTTTTTCCGCGCGTTTGTCGCTCCAATTAGGCGGAACCTCCCAAGTCGTCGTGTACGGTTTTAACTGCTTGCCTGTTTTTGAATCCCGTCCTTTGTAGACACGAATAGAATAAGATATTACTTTGCCGTCCTTGTTTTTTCGCGGTTGTATATTCGCCATAGATTCACTCAGTTTCCTTTTCTTTTTCAGTATCTTCTTCATCGTCTAAAAAATTTTCAGAGAAGTATTTCTCGAAGTACGCCACAGGTATCCTTTCAAAAAAATTATTTAGAATCTCAAGGGCTTTACATCTCAAAAGCAGTAGCAAATCGGCTTCGCTTAAAACCTGCAATTCCCTGTGTACCTTTTTTACGTCAACGCCTGTCATTTCGGAATAGCGACAGTTTGCGTAAATCGCTACAGATTTATAGATATAAGTTAAAACGTCCTCGAAGTTATATTTTTCTTCATTTTGGTGACTTCCCGCGCTAATCATATCCGAAACGATTTCCGAATATGCTATGTCTGTTGGATACGGCTCTTTTGTCCATTTTTTCATAAGTTCAATACTTCTGTCGGTAAGTCCCAACTGCTTCGAGGTATCAAAATTTTCCTTGACAATGCTATCGGTTTCGCCCAAAATATACTCATATGGCACTTTGAAAAACTCGCATAATTTTTTCATTCCGTAAATATCAGGAATAGTAAAGCCGTCTTTCCATTTTGAAATCGTCTGGCGAGTCACGCCTACAAAATCAGCCAATTCTTTTTGTTCCAAGCAATTATCGTCAATCAACTGCCTTAATCTCATAGGAAAAGGCAAGTAATATTCGGGATTTCTTTTCTTCATAACATTATCCCCTGTTTTATATTGTCGAATATCGTGTCGCAAAGCACCATAAAATTTATTAAAATTAAATGAAAAATACTTGCTATTGTAAATAACCTGTGTTAAAATATATTTAAGGTTGATTACCTCTTAATATTTTAATCCATTCTCGATAAAATAGCAACACATTTTCACGATTTTTAAGTAAATTCCAATAAAATGAGGGTGACGCTATGATTTCTGAACAAAACAACGACAAAGTAGAAATGCTGACAATTGACGAAGCCGCCGCGTTGATACACGGTCTTAGCAAGTACCGCGTTCGCGCAATGTGCGTAAACAACGAGATACCTCACGTTCGCGCTGGTCGAAAATATCCAATCTGCAAACAGGTGCTTATCCGTTGGCTAACCGAACCAACGAGTTCTTTTCAGTCACACGCTGGTTCGGAAGGCAAGATTCAGCGGATAAACGTCTAACAACGCTTTTGTTTGTGTTAAGCCCTGCCTTGTGGGAGATAAGGCTACTACAGCCGTCAGGTAGACGATAAGCATGACGGAAGTTACCTGAAGTGCCGTTCGGACGAGCCTTAAAAAGCCGTCGCGAATTGCTCTAAGAGCCTGTTCAAAATCTTCCTGATGTGCTATAATCTTCTAAAAGGGGGAAGATAAAAATGCACAACTATCCGAGCGATATAACGAGAGAAGAATTTAATATAATAAGAAATGAATTGGAGCAAGCGAAGAAAACCACGAAACCGCGTGAAATAGACCTTTACGGTATCTTTTGCGCAATACTTTATTTGATAAAAAGCGGGTGTCAAGGGCGTATGCTCCCGGCAGATTTTCCAAAACGCGGCATAGTTCGCTATTATTACTAGGTTTGGTCAAAATAGCGTGAAGACGGCACAACACTGCTCTCTGAGGTCTTAAAAAAATTGGTGACAAGGATACGGAATGAAGACTTGCGCAAAGACAAAACAAGATGCGGTATTATTGACGCACAGAGTGTTCAAAACGCTGATACTGCCAGTGAAAAAGGTTATGACGCGGGCAAGTTTGCGTCAATATCTAAAAATAATATAAGCGTTATATCTCTGTCCGCCAAAACATCCAGCGAAATCTGTGACAGATAGCGATAATAGTCGTCGTAAACGCCTATTAAAAATATATCTGACTTAGAATAATAGCAATTTATCGCCCGCACCGTCTCGCTTTCCATAAGCGTGTCCTGTACCAGCACCTCATTAAGGTCGTATAGCACAGTAAGCGTCGTGTCCGACAAGCCGAACTCCGTAGCTTCACGCCGAGTCTAAGCCATATCTTCAAGCGTCCCGAAAGTGAATAATTCTTTGTATTTTTTATCAAGACGCTCATAATCTCTAAATATCCGCTCGGAATCGCGGTTTTCCCAAATTATTGGAGTCCGTGACTCATTCGACGCCTTTAATCGGCTTATTTCGGTTTGCAAATATTCGTTGCCGCGAACGAGCGATTTATATCGAAGCGTATTGATGCCAACACTCACTCCGAATATAACAAAGACAACAATAGTCAGGATAAGAATTTGTTTGGGTGCACTTCAAATAGTCTCGAACGCCTGTTTTTAACGCCGCCACGCTGAAGCCTTGACGTGAGCCGTAATCGATTTGGATTCCTCCGAACGACGCATATATCTCACCCCCAATCTTTCCTAATATCTCAATACGCCGTTTTTATCGTCGCCTCTCATAAGACTTGTCGTAGGTAGACGGTATTCGTATTCGATAACCTGAATGGGATAACCCGCGTCATACAGAATAAAAAACACCGGAACAGAGTCGGGTTTCTGATAGAGCGGTGTGTTATCGGCGTACCCTACCCAGTAATAGTCGTCCTCAAGAAATAACTTTTTAAGTTCTTCTCTATCGCGCATATTTATCCACGCCGCGCACTCCGTCGGCTCTTGCAAATAATTTGCGATCCGCATTTCGTAGTCTGTATCCGCGATATCAAAATCGTCAGTGTCCTCAAGAACCGCGATAATATACTTGTTTTGAATAACGGCAATTTCGCGGGCGGCTTGCTCGGCTTCGTTAATATAAGCCGCCCGAACGACGATGTCGCGTTCGTACTCTGAGATATGCCGCTGGTTTTCGAGTTCAGCCATAAGAGTTTCCTTGCGCGACTCCTGCTTGATGACGAGTGCGGACAAACCCGAACCGACCGCGTACGCTGTAACCAAAACGCCGATTGCTGTCAAAGTTAAAATAATTCGGGCGGCGTATTCTATGTGAATTAAATTCATACCGAACACGCGCAGATTTTTTTCGAACAACAGCACAGGATTATTTTGGATTACCTGCGAAACAACGATTTCATTACCAACGAGGTCGTGCAAGATATTCTCTCCGTAAAACAGACGCGGGCGTATACGATTATTCGCGAAATGGTGAGTGTGGGTCTGATAATCAAGCGCGGTACGGGTAAAGAAGATAATGAGTATGTTTTAACGGAATAAGTGGTTTTTGCGTTCAAAAAATCAAACACAAAAATTCTTTCATCAATTCTATCTTGACAATCAACAGATGCTATATTATACTTTATTGTGAGTTTTATTATCTCGAATGAGTGACATAATCTTTTGAGTGCGTCTTAAACAAAGGCGGTGGTATGTATGGGCAATTATGTGATAACGATAGCGCGCGGCTTCGGAAGCGGAGGGAAACAGATTGGTCTTACTTTATCGAAAGAGTTAGGCATACCCTGTTATGAAAGCCAGATACTTGCTATGGCCTCAGATTATAGCGGCATTAGCAAGAATAATTTCGCGCAGGTGGACGAAAAACTTCGCGCCGGGGGTTTTTTGCAAAGGCTGAAAGCCGCGCCGAGTACCGACGATGTCGTCGCGCCGTCGGACAAAAAGTTTGTGTCGGACGACAATCTTTTTGCGATTCAAAGCAGGCTTATCAAGGAACTGGCGAAAACGGAATCGTGTATTATTATCGGAAAGTGTGCCAACTACATTCTGCGCGGCGAACCGAATGTCGTCAGCGTCTATATAGAAGCTCCCCGCGCGTATTGCTTGAAAAGCGTGACGGAGAAATTGGGTGTTGACGAGCAGGAAGCGCATAATTTGATTGCAAAGACCGACAAGTACCGCGCCGACTACTTTCATCATTATACCGGCGGGCGTGTTTGGACTGACCCCGTGCTGTATGATATGACGCTCAACAGTGAGCGTATCGGCCGCGATAAGTGCGTGGAGTTAATCAAAGATTATGTTCGCATCAAGGGATTTTAACAAAAAAATCTTGACAGGTTAGAAATCTCGTGATATAGTTATACAAAACAGGGCAATGGGGTCTAAACATATTGTTTGCACCCGACGCCTTGTTTTTTTTATTTTTTACTAATAGGACAATGGAGTCCGCGTGCTTACACGCGTGGTTCTAGTACACATTCCGTTTTCAATCATCGGCAAGCACATTTTGAAACTTCCTTGAAGCGTGGAAGTTCCAAAATGCACTTCCCGATGTTTCAAACTGGAATGTGTATAGGTCCTGTTTTTATTTTAGGAGGCTGGCAAAATGAAAAGATTATCAATGAGAACACTTGCGGCAATAGGGTTATCCGCGTTCCTTGCCTTATCGGCGGCAGGTTGTTCGGGAGGACAGCAATCTAACAGCACGTCCGAGTCCGCGCCCGAGTCCGCGCCCGAAACGCAAAGCGGCGGCACGGTAAAAGTCGGGCTGTTGCACTCGCTGACAGGTCCTATGGCAATCAGCGAAAAATCGGTGCGGGACGCCGAGGTGTTGGCTATTGAGGAAATCAACGAATCGGGAGGCGTCTTGGGCAAGACTATTGAATATACAGAGGAAGACGGCGCGTCGGAGCCGTCCACTTTCGCCACGAAAGCGGAGAAGTTAGTAGGTCAGACGAAAGTTTCCGCCGTATTCGGCTGCTGGACTTCGTCAAGCCGTAAGGCAGTCAAGTCGGTGTTCGAGGACTACGACAGCTTGCTGTGGTATCCTGTGCAGTATGAGGGAATGGAACAGTCGCCCAATATAGTCTACACAGGCGCGGCTCCCAATCAGCAGATTGTCCCCGCGATTGAGTATTTGATTGAGCAGGGCTACAAGAAGTTCTTCCTGCTGGGTTCAGACTATGTGTTTCCGCGTACCGCAAATATGATTATAGCGGCACAGGTGAAAAACGCGGGGCTTGAGGTAGTAGGCGAAGAATACGCGGCGATGGACCAGACAGATTTCGCGGCGATTATCGCCAAGATTGAGGCGGCGCAGCCGGACGTTATCGTGAATACGCTCAACGGCACGGGCAATGTCAGTTTCTTTAAGCAGATGTCTGAAAAGAACTACGACGCGTCTAAGTATATGACTATGTCTTTCTCCATAGCCGAAGAAGAAGTGGCGGCAATCGGCGCGGGCATACTGAAAGACCATTTGGTTTCGTGGAATTATTATCAGACCACCGACACGCCGGAAAACACCAAATTCGTAGCGGCGTACAAGGCAAAATTCGGCGAAAACCGCGTGACCAGCGACCCAGCTGAGGCGGCGTATGACGCGGTTTATCTGTGGAAAGCGGCGGTTGAGAAAGCCGGCAGCTTTGATGTGGATAAGGTGTTGGCGGCTATTAAGACTGGTTCTATATCTTTTCAAGCACCGGAGGGCAAGGTCGTTATCGACGGCGATAATCAGCATTTATACAAAACGGTACGCATAGGTAAAATTGGCGAGGACGGTTTGATTACCGAGATTTACGCCACCGACGCGCCCGTCGCGCCCGACCCGTATCTGACGACCTACGATTGGGCGGTAAAAGCGGGTATTAAGCCGCTCGAGTAACAACGCAATACAATTTTAATCCGAGGTGTGCTTATGACGTTATTTATTAACGCGGCGTTTAACGGACTCAGCTTGACTTCAATCATATTGCTGACTTCACTGGGGTTGGCGATTACTTTTGGTCTTATGCGCGTTATCAATATGGCGCACGGCGAATTTGTAATGATTGGCGCGTATATGACGTACCTGACTCAACAATTTTTCGCGGATTTTTTACCGAAAAGCCTGTTTAGCGGATACTACTTCGCGGCGCTTGTCGTCGCGTTTGCCGTAACTTTCGCGCTTGGCAGCCTAATGGAGCGGGCGATTGTTTCGCGCCTGTACGGGCGGGAGATTGACAGCCTGCTCGCTACAAGCGGAATCAGCCTTGTACTTCAACAGGCGGCACGGAATATTTTCGGGGCGCAGGGCGTAAACGTAACCGCGCCGTCGTTTTTGAAGGGCGGGGTTACCGTCGGCGGTTGTACCTTCTCATATAACCGCTTGTTTATTATTCTTTTAGTGGCGCTTGCAATGTTTGGCGTTTGGTTCGTGCTGTACCGCTCGAACTTCGGCAAACAAATGCGCGCCGTTATGCAGAACCGCCCTATGGCGCAGTGTATGGGGATAAATTCCCGCAGGGTGGACAATATCACTTTCAGTATCGGCTCGGGTCTCGCGGGTCTCGCGGGCTGTTCCGTGGCTCTGCTCGGCTCAATCGACGCGGCGGTTGGGCAGAATTATATTGTAAACTCCTTTATGGCGGTGGTTTTGGGCGGCGTCGGGAAACTTCTCGGCACGGTGCTAGGGTCGTCCATTATAGGTTTCGCGGGCATCGGCGTGGAAAGCTTCACCTCGTCGAGCATCGCGAAAGCCGTAGTACTCCTGATAATAATACTGTTTTTGCAAAAGAAACCGCAGGGGCTGTTTGCAATACGTACAAGAACTCTTGACGAATAGGAGGGCGGCACAATGAAGCTGATAAGAA
>BNUF01000118.1 GCA_025997155.1 Clostridia bacterium | reverse complement strand
CGGTTTTATTGATAGTTTCCTTGACGTTGATACACTTGTGCATACTTTGAAGTTTGAGAGACTCTATAATGTCCGCCGCCTTGCTTGCGGAATACGTTGTGTTTACGGACTTTCTGAATCCGACTTTCCCGAAGTTCAGAAATTTCGTCTTGCCGGCTATCTCGTTCTTGTGTTCCGTCACAAAAGATTCAATCTGCGCCGACAACGTGTTTTTGCTGTTTATAAACGCAACGGCTTGCATCTCTGATTTCTTTTTGAGCTTGTTGATGTTTTCGTTAAGCTCGTTCGTTATTTCGGCTACTTCTCTGTCGCAGTCGGCGATTTGCCGAAGCGCCTCGTCGACTTCGTTCCAACCCCCAAGCTCCTCTACCGTCAGCTTTGCGCTTCCAAGTTTCTTTCACAAGGCTATTCCCCCTCTAGGTCGCCATAACGCGAGCTTATATAATCTTCTTCAAGCCTGTCAAGTTCGTCATAATCAATAACCCGCCCTTCAAAATTGGCAAATCGACTTCTGTGTCTCTTCGCACAGATTTTCCTCGGCGCGGCTTTGTCGTCTTTCTCGTCAGCAACAAGTGACTTTATATATTCTTTTTCCAGTCGCCGTATCTCGTCGTAATCAACTGTGCCGCCGTCAAAATTATTAAACCTGTTTTTGCTCCGCTTTTTATCCGCCTGTCCTTGAGGTTTTTGATACGACCCGCTTTGTGTCTGTTTATCTATGTTTCGGATAATCCCTCGCGTGTACCGTTCGCGCCTGTCGTGATACTTTTCCGTGTTTATGTGTACTTGAAGCGCGGCTATAACTACTTCGATTTCAAACCGTTTCCAGTATGTCATCTCTGTTTTCTTTATCCCGCTCGAAACATTGCCGAATTTTCGGCTGCACGCCATTAGTTCCCAGTAATCCGCAATGATTTTTCTCTGAAGGTCGCTGTACCTTTCAAGAAGTTCCTCCATAACTTCACCCCTTAAACAATCCCCATATCTTTAGCCGAACGCGCCAGCTGCGTTTTTGTGATTTCGGTGTAGTTGCCTATATCGAACATAATCACGGTATTCACGAACACGTTTGTACTGCCGCGCAACCCGTGTCCCGTCTGGCTGATTTGATGCAGAAGTTTCAGGCAATCTTCATTAAGCCCCGCGTATTCAAAAATCTTTTTTATGTCTTCAAGGGTTATGTGCTTCGTGTGAACAGGTCTGGCGCTTCCGTGCATAATACGGCTGAACAGCTGTGTCCGTCCGCGTTCCTGCGAGTCGCCTATGCCTCTCAGAGTTTCTTTTATCTTCTCGTTGCCGATAAGCACAACCCCGACACACGCCTCGTCATAAATAGCGCGTAAATGGTCGATAGCTTTCGCCGTGAGTTCCTGCGCCTCGTCAACTATGATAACTTTGTTGCTCCCCGACAAGGTTTCAATGATATGTTCAAACCGCTCAACCGAGTTCTTTCCGCTCACGCGCAGTTTCTTCGCTATCCTGTAATCAAGTGTCGCCATCGTCCCCATGTTGCTGGGGATATTCACATAAACCGCCGCGTCGCCGTAGACGACCGCCATTTGGTGCTGAATATGCGCGTACCGAATCGTCTCCCAAACCTGTTTGCTTATCGCCGTCTCCTGAAACGGCGGCTCTTTCGGAGCTGCCATTCTCTCGTTGTACATCTGCACAAGGTTTTGTACTTTCGGCACAAAGGTATGCGGACTGGTGTATGTCCCGCCCAAAAACTGGCTTAGCCCGCTATGCGACGTGTCAAGTTCTTTGACTATGATTTTCTTTTCCTTTCCCGTCCGCGCCATATAGGTTATCAGCATAGCGACAGCTTCGTCTATCTCGGGAATGTTCTACGGTATCGGCTCTTTAGTCTTCTTGCCCTCCGTTTCGATTTCCGCCTTTGCGTCTTCGTCCATATCAATACCCCTCCCCATAAACCGCCGATTCAAGCCGCCTTATCCCGCCGTTATAGTCGGGCAGTTCCTCCGCGTCATAATGAACCCCAAGGAAATCAAACCCGCCCAAAACTTTTTTAAGTTCGCTGTATCCGGCTCCCTCAATTTGATTAATCGAAGTAATCCCCGAAACCTGATTGCCGCCAAGCGAAATGTTCGTCATGGCTTCGCTAATTATAAGCTCAAGCTCGTCATGTGTTTCTATCTCCTGCAACTTCTTGTACTCTATAAGCGTCTTTCGGTATCCGCGTTTTTCTCGTTGTTTTTTCTCAATCTCGTCTTTGTTCGCGTTATAACCAAGTTTAGTGTCAAGCGCCGACTCGCAAACGAACTTGCCATCGGCATCGTAGATAAAAACCGCGTTCAAATCGCCGGGATTATACCTCACAAAAACTTTTTTCCCGAAATAGTTAAACCACAAATCCTTACTCGAATAAACAAGCTCCTCGCCATACAGTCTGAACTTAGCCCCGTTCTTCCCCACCGTCAGCGGGTTCATAAGCCGCAACTGGTCTTCGGTCGCGGTCCTCTGGCATAGCACGTAATACACCTCGTCGGGCGACTTCCCGCCCATTCCCTCTCCGCTGTGGGGCTGTTTGTTGTACCAACCGTCAAGATACGTCCCAATCAGTTCTTTAAGCTCCGCAACCGTCTTCATGTGCTTAGGGTCTTTTACCACAATCTTTAGCTTGTCAGGTCTTTCAATAATCGTCCCGCCCGTGTAGCTTTCAAACAACTTGCAAAACTGCTCCTTAATCGTCCGAAACGCCCGCTCAATATGTTTAGCTCTCGAGTTCATCGGAAGCGCCGTCGTAAACCCTATCCCGAGTTCCTTAAGTATCGTCGGCTGTTCAATCGTCTCCTCGCCCTCTTTGGGAGTTCTCCGCCGCCTGAACCCGTTGCCGCCCACGTCGCGCACCGTGAACTCCCGCCCGTTATCTGTGTAGAACATATCAAATATCCCGTACTTCCGAATCCCCTCGCCCATTGCGTATATGGTCGCGTCCGCGCAGGGCTTGTCCGTAACGCACCACCCCATCGCCTTGCGACTCCTAACGTCAAGAAACAAAGTCAGATAAACCCTCTGCGCCTTGCCGTCCTCGCACACCATTAAATCAATGGTGTAGTTGTCGCAAACCCAAATCTCATTTGAATTCATACCCTCGTACTCCCTTTGAATAAACGGCTCGCACTCGTCCCTGAAACTTTTATCCCCGTTTCTGTAAAAGCACTTCAACGGATACGGTATCGCCCTAGCCTCCCGCTCAAACGTGTCCCTTGACGGAATCACAGGCATAGCTTTTATCCTGTTTTCTTTAAGCCTAGCCTGAAACTCCAGCCGCGTAAGATGTTCGCAAAACGCGACACTCAACCGGCTGCCACGTTTCTTATCCCCTCCGAGATAAAAATACTCGAACACGTCCCGAACTTCCTTTGTCAGCTTTCGCCGCTGATTGCCGTGTTTTCCCCGCAAGTCAAGCAACCCCGCGTCCCCTTTCTCGTCATAACTCTGCTGCTTCCTGTACAAAATCCCCGCCGTAAGCGGTACTTCCTCGGGGTGTTCGCGGTTGTACCGCGCAACAAACTCCAAGTCCGCGTCGACTTTGCAAATATTTGAATCCCTAAAAATCTGCCGCTCCCGCAGCAACGCCTTCCATTCGGCCGCCTCCGCTCGTTCCTCCTCCGTCAACGCCCCAAGCTTCGCGACTTTTTTCCCGTCTTCTTTGACCTCCGAAATCGTCATCTGCTCCAAACGCGTCCGCCTGTACTTCACCTGAAGCGGCGCGGGCAACTCCGAGAGAGGTATTTTATACGCCCGCCCCGAACGCCCGCCGACGCTCCCGCTAACTTCCGCGCACCTAATCTTTTTACCCGAAATCAACTTCCGAATGTACTGCTCCGTACACCCCTTAATCTCCGCGACCTCTTTCACGCTCAGCAAAACCTCTTCCAACCGCTCACCCCCTTAGGGGGTTTAACCCCTCGTTAAACCCCGTTTAAAACTCTTTTAAATCGTCGTTAAACGCCTTTTTACCAAACCGCCGCACCGTCTTCCCGCTCGCAATACTTTCTGTACACTCCGAAACGGTTATTGCTATAATACCCGCTGTGTACGCCTTTTCCGTCAAAATCATAAAGCCAGCAAACAAACTGTTCCACCGCACCGCCGTCATACGCGACACACGCCCGCTCACCCCGAAACATCACCCTATAACCGTTATATTCCTCATTAGCAAAAATTTCCGCGCTTGCCACCAAATCAAACGACATTCCCGCCCTCCCTTATAGTTATCTCTCCGTCATATATCTCCTCAAGGTGTTTCTCGACCTCCGCCCGCGCTGTGCTTTCAAACGCCCCGTACCGAGTGCAAACCCCCGCCCGCCTGTGAACCAATATATACTTCTTCGCGCCGTTAGCGCCAGCGACCTCCGAAACCCTTAACAATCTTGTCAGAAGTTTAACCGAAATAGTCGTCTTGCCGCTGTTCCCCATTCAACCGCCCCTTTTTACTCCACTCCCGCCGAAGTCCCCTCATCATACAGCCAATCTTTTCCAATGACAAAGTTTTCCTAGGTTTCAACTCCGTCTTAACCCGCCTCTTGTACCTCCGCATTTCCTCCGCCCCGCTTAGTCCTCGTAATCCTCGCCGTCCTCAGCCTCATCTTCCGTGGTCTCCTCGTCCGCAAGCTCCACGAACTCAAGTTCCCCGTCCTCGCCATACTTCGGCGGCGTAACCTCCTCATACCCCGAACACCGCGAAATCGCCCTAATCTTGTCTTCTCCGCTATCGCAATACTCTTGCCCGCAGTATGCCAAATGACTGCACGATTGGCACACACACTCACTGCATCTTATATCCTCGCACATAAAAATTTCCCCTTTTAGATTTATTCCCGCTTGACAACTCCGATAAAAAACGTTATAATCAAACGAGTTTGATTACTTTATGGTTTACATTGGGCGAGCCTCTAACTCTCCCTTTGTCTTTTGTACCCATATCCGCATAGGCGACACCTCCTTCACAGCCTCCCTCTCGCGGCTTTATTTACTCGTCAAGGTCGGATTCCCTTGTCTCTGCCGTCGCTCTTTTCATGTCCTCCCCAAAAGGCATTCCCTCCCAAAATACAGGCATTCCGATATACTCCTTGTCCCACCAAGTAATGTCCCCGTTATCCCAATCCTCTGTTCCTCCGCTCATAATCTCCTCCTATTCAACCCAATTCCCGACAAGTCCCATTTCCTTTTTTCCTCGCTCAAAAAATTAGCTCCAAGATTCCTAACGATTTGCGCGGCGTATTCGTCTTCAGTTTCGCGTTTGCCGTAATCCGCGTATTCTATTATCACCCGCGAAATCTCCTCATCTTTACCCATAGATTCCACAAACCGCAGCGCGTTCACCAATTTACGAAACCCCGCCGCGCATAAAAACCCTTGCCCGTCCCTATTCCTGTAACGAATCTGAAAAAATTTTAACTCCTCTGGCACAACATCTTCCCTTACAATCTGTTGCATTTTCTCCCTCCTCACTACCCGTAACGCCCCTCACACCTTCTTCTTGCCCTCCGCCTTAAGCCCCTTAATCTCCTTCTTAACCGCCTCTATGTCCCCTTTAAGCCTTTCAACATCTTCAAACAACAAAGCCAAATTTGAGCCGAACTCCGACTTATACAGCGCCATATGAATCGCGTCATTCACGTCCGCAATCGTCGCGTTCTCATACTCCCCGATTCGGCTCTCCACCTCCCGCACAACCCCTCGGATACGCTGTATTTGCCCGTTTTTCGTATAGAGGGCAAAACCTCCGAACAAACCCACCGCTTGAACTCCCGCGCCTTCGGGAGCTTCGACCCCATTATCAACGAGTATACGCCCGATTCGTTTATCAGGGTCATCTCAATTTCAACGACAGACGGAACGCCATTGCCGTCAACCGCCCTGTTTACAGATACGTCGCGTTTTGCGACGTCCTCTTCATCAACATGTTTGCTTAAAGCGTCGCGTGTATTTGAATATCCCAGTATTTCCGCCACATATTTCCCAACAAACCAAGGCGTACCCTCAATTTCCAATACCCTAACCGCCCCAAACTCTTCTTTCTCGAAAATTTTCAACTCGTTCAAAAGTTTTTCAACTCCTTTTTAATTCCCGTTTAACTCCGTTTAATTTTTCTTCAACTCTCCTAAAAATCAGACTATATTTCCCAACAGTGTCCTAATCTTCTTTATATATTTCCGTCCCGACTTCCGCCCGTGCATTATCTGGCTTAAATAATTGTCGTCCGCACCCACAGCTTCCGCAAATTCGGCTATGGTAATTCCTCTATCTATCGTATACTTCTTGATTTCTCTCCCAAAAGGAGTCAAACCCTTGTTGCACCCCTTCACAATACGCGTCACCCCCCAACCGCTCTATATTTCGTCCACACACCTCATAAATACATGGGCTTTCGCGTTATCTCATAACTAACGCGACTTTTTGTGACTTTTAACCTACTTGCTTTTGTGATAATATTGAGATACATTTTTGTTCCTTGTTATAAATACAGTATAATCTCAAATTTGAGATATGTCAATACTTTTTCTCAAATTTTCTAAAAAATTTTTTGGAGGTTTTTATGGAGTTTAATGTTGACAAGATTATCGGGATTATAGAAGAAAAAGGCTATACTTGCTATGCTGTTGAAAAATCCTTAGGATTCGGTAACGGAGCAATAAAGCGGTGGGCGACTAACTCGCCATCTATAAATAAATTGATTGAGCTCTCAAATTTTCTAAAAATTGACTTGGGCTTATTTTTTTACGAAGAAGTACCAAAGCCGTCAACCCCTCCGCACCCCCCCGCCGACGCAGACATAGACGGACGCGAACGCCTACTAGTGGACAATTTCCGCGAATTAAACGACGAACAAAAACGCTTCCTTGTAAACCAATCCGCCCGCCTCCTTTCGGCGGTTGAAGACAAGTTATCGACCTCGAAAAGTTCCGCAAACACTGCTACCGCGACTAACCGCCCCGTTCCCCCCGCCGATTCCCCCGAATACTCCGAAATATCGGGAATCGCCTAACACCCCATTTATTTTTTCGCCCTTTTTCGGGAACATTTTTACACCTTTACCCCTCACCGTGCCGAATCACCCCCCGACTAGGCACTCTTTACCACGCCCAAAATTCGCCCCAAATTACCAGTTTTCACAGCAATGTATTGAATGAAGAAATTTTTTTCACTGGTTGCGCAATC
>BNUF01000117.1 GCA_025997155.1 Clostridia bacterium | reverse complement strand
CATTAACTTCACTTTTTAAATGACCATTCTTCAATGCGTTCAACGCTTTTTCCCTTAAATCTATTGAATATGCCATACTTTTATTTTAACACATCTATTCAATATTTTAAATAGCCTTGACTATAACGCCGAAAGGAGTTTGCCTTATCTCTGCGCGGATTGCGTCTAACCGCGAACCAAATCCCTGCACCTTGTGAAACAAAAATCTCGTTGCCGTAATCATCTAAATGCACAGCGCATTTGCCCATACCTAGTCGTGTTCCTTTCCACAAAACAAAAGCGTTGAGCCAAATCGCCCAACGCCTTGCTATCTTAATGGTTCTGTTTGTATTGTTCTAATACTTCGATTTTTCCGACAATGTGTCGATTGAAATTCTCTAGTTCATCGCTCGGAATCCAGTATTCTTGGTGAACGTGCGAACCGACAGTCTGTACTATAAAGTTACCGACATAGTTGTCGTCTATTTCAAAAGCTAAAACATATCCGTCATCGTTATGCGTGTTCCATTTTGACGCAATTTCACGAGCGTATTCTACATTCAACACTGGGTAGAAAATCGGCTGTTCTGGCAACCGTGGGGGGAATTCCGTAAAATCGCTTTGCTTGATTAAATCTAATTCAGCTTTCCACGCTGGACGATAGAGTTTCATAAGTACCCCCCTCACAGCCGTGGGTCAACGGGTTCGCTCTCAAGTGCCAGCACGCCAAACACACATTCGTGTACACGGAACAACGGTTCGCCTTGCACGAACCGTTCAAGTGACTCCATTCCAAGCGAAAACTCATTAAGCGCGAGGTTGCGTTTCTTGCTCAACGAACGTTTTTTCAAGCGTTCCAAATTGTTCTTAAGAGTATACTCCGGACCATAAATAATCCTAAGATATTCACGTCCGCGGCACTTTACAGCGGGTTGCAGAAGTTCCCTGCCTTTATGCGCGATAAAATCATACGGCTTCACGACCATACCCTCGCCGCCCGATTCCGTCAATTCTTCCCACCACTTCACGCCGTCCGCTACAGAGTTTTCGTCAAGCAAATCAACGATGATATACGGCGTAGCCATAAAAACAGAATCCGCACCCGTCATATACTTTTTAATCGTATCCATATGAATCGTATGATTTTCGTTATTCCAAGTTTTGCCTTCGGTCGCGAGTATATGAAACGGCGCGACACGGTAATCGTCAATCCCGTTTACCTCCCAACAATACCGCCTATATGCGTCTGTGTAAAGATTAAGAGTGTCAAGGCGTTCTTCATAGAAACCTTGAAGTTCCGCCAAAGTTTCGTCTTGGTGTATCTGAACAGCCTCACTGATTGTGTTTAGCGCAAACGCAAGTCCGCTCCGCCCGGCGCGTCCGACTCCCGAATATTGCTCCTCAAGGAGTTTTTGCGCCTTCGCCGACCATGGCATAATCTCTGTGTCAAGGCACACCCAGTCCGTGTCCCAATCAATCCAAAACCCCGAATCTGTCAACATCTTGTTGAGCCTTGCAAGTATTGCCGTTTCCGTTTGTGTGTCCTCAAAAAACCGCCTGCCTGTGCGGGTATAGATAATGCCGTTCGTTCCGTCTGGAGTGCAAAAACGTGATTCCGCAGCATTTGTGTCACGACAAAGTACGACAACCGCGCGGCTTCCCATATGTTTTTGCTCACATACGACACGGGTTACCTCGTTTGTTTTGTAGTAGTTAAACGCCTCCATAGGGTATTCCAAATATGATTCGTTATGGCTCGTTTCACAAGGCGACATCGTGGGCGGAAGATAAATCAACCAATGCGGGTCGGCGGCAAAACGGCTCATTATCTCCAAGGCGGCGGCGGAGTTTTCCTCATAAATCTTTATGTTGCGTCTAAGTCTTGTCGATATATAGCGTTTTAGCAAAACGTCGTCGATATTAAGCGTGTCGTCGTCTGGAAAAGCGGGTGCGTTAAGCGGTTTGACAGGCGCGTAATATTCCTTCGCCGACCTCACTTGAACAAAATCCCGCTCGGGGTAACGATATGCCGTAAGCGTGCCGCCAAACACGCAACCCGTGTCAATACACACGGTATTGTTAAGCGGCTGAATATGAGGCACAGGCGTATGTCCGTAAACGACAAGAGAGCGTCCTCTGTATTCGTTCGCCCACTGAAAACGCACGGGCAATCCGTATTCGTCGGTTTCTCCGGTCGTCTCTCCAAACATACAAAAGTTTCTTACCTTGCTCGAACCCCGTCCTTGCAGTTTTTCTTTAAGTCCCGCGTGAGCGGCGACCAACTTGCCGTCGTCGAAAACATAGTGGCTGATAAGGGATTCAAGGAACTTCTTCGTCTCCTCCAAAAACTCTTCGTCAGCGTTTTCAAACTCCGATACCGTTGATTCTAAACCGTGTGTCTGCGTTACCTTTGCCCCCTTGAGGTACTTAAGCAACTTAAAATCGTGGTTGCCCATAACGCAATAGGCGTTTCCCTCTTTGCGCATATTCATAACAAGTCTAAGCGTCTTAATGTTCTGTGTTCCTCTGTCGCACAAGTCGCCCAAAAACACGGCTTTTCTGCCTGTTGGCGGCGCGGCGGCGCAATTTTCTTTATCAACAACATAATCAAGTTTAACAAGCAACTCGCACAACTCGTCATAACAACCGTGAACGTCGCCGATAATATCAAACGCTCCGTGTTCGTCTTTCTTGTTGTTCCATAAGGGTTTGCGGACAATCTCAATCTCGTTCGCGTCTTCTTCGCTATTCACAACAAAGACGTAACGAAATCCTTCTTTCTCTAAATGTTTGAGGGAACGCTTGAGTTGCGTCGCCTGCCGTCTTACAAAATGTCCGCCCAAATCATTGCGGTCGGGACGGGATTCGTTCCTTGTCATACAGATTTCTTCGGGAGTGTTCAACACGATTGCGACAGCGTGGCAGTTCTGTTCACGTGCCAATTTCACAATACTTTCGCGTGACTCTCTCTGCACATTCGTTGCGTCGATAACCGTCAAAAGCCCGAGGTTAAGTCGTTTTGCCGCGACATAATACAACGCGTCAAACGCGTCTGACGTTACCGCCTGATTGTTTTCGTCGTCGGAAACTAAACCTCTGAAATAGTCGGAAGAAAGAACCTCTGTCGGTTTGAAATAGCGTTTTGCAAATGTAGACTTGCCGCTCCCGGACGCGCCTACCATTGCTACTACCGCAAGTTCGGGAATTTCTATTCGCATAAGGTAAATACCCCCATTTGTGTCGGCGCGCCGAGCTGTTCGTCTATTTCACCGATTTCTGAAAGTCGTGCCGAATAGCCAAACTTTTCCGCAACCTTGTTCGCCCACTCCTTAAATTCGCCCCTTGTCCACTCAAAACGGTGGTCGCCGTGCCGCATACTGTCTTCCGCTAAATTCGGATACTTCTCGTTGTACTCTTTATTAGGCGTTGTCAAAACAACATACCGAGGCCTTGCGTATTCAAACAAAACACGCTCAAACGCGTCAAGGCGCGGCAAGTCCAAATGTTCGATAACCTCAACCACACAAGCCGCGTCGTATCCCTCAAACCTCCTATCTCTGTATGTCAGAGAACCTTGAAATATATTGATTTTAGCTTTCTGCGTGTCGCTCATGCGTTCAAATCGTATCTTTGAGCTTGCCCGCGAAAGTGCCGTACACGACACGTCAACCGCACCGATTCGCATAATCGCGCTTTCCTTAACCAGCAGAGACAGCAAGTTTCCTTCGCCGCAACCCATATCAATCACGCTCCGCGCCCCGCAAGTTTTTACAACCTCCATAACGCCGCGTAATCTTTGACGGTTCAGATTCGGACGCTTTTCCGAAATATTATCTATATCTGATTCGTCGTTCTGTTCCGTTTCGATTTCCTCATCAGTTTTCAATTGTTCAAGTGCCTTGTTCGTCAGCGAACGGCTACGGTTCAAATATCTTCCCGCAATGTATTCTTTTTCGGGGTGATTCGGTAACCATTTCTCACTGTTGCGTATCAGCTTATCGACTTCCTCGCTTCCAATCCAGTAATGCTTGCGTCTGTCAAATACAGGGATAAGCACGTATATGTGCTTTAACAAATCCGCAAGGCGAACGTTACCTTTTATCGTAAGGTTCACATACTTGCCGCCGCCCCAGCTTGGAAACTTCTCATCGGAAACAAAACTTTCGTATGTAACACAGTAACCTAACGGCTCAAACACGCGATTCAACATCATTGTATCGCTTTTCAGCATAACTATCGTCGCACTCAAATCAAGCGCGGAATCGGCAAGCGCCTGTTTGTCGTCGCCGCGTCCCGTCATAGCCGTTCCGAATACTTTTGAAATCGCCGTACTCATAAATGACGACGATACATAAGGTCTGTCGTTTACATAATCAAACAAACCGCCGCCCGTTTGCCCGACCTTGCCCCGCGCAAGGTCAATCGGGTCAATATCTAGAACAAGGGCAATGGTTGTTCGCTCATCTGAAACTTCGGGGTAAAACACATACGCCTTGCCGTAATTCAAATCAACAAACTGCGGGCGATAAGGGTTCTTGTGCAGAAGATACCCAATATCCCTCGTATTCTCGCCGGTATATGTGATTGTTAAAACCATTACGCCACTTCCTTAACTCTCAGCAACATTGGAACACAACCCAAACATTATCGAATATTCCCAACTCTAAATCCTTCTTTTTGATTGCGAAATAAACAGTTCCGCAATCCCCCCACATAAGGTCGGCATTATCATCTGAGTCAATTTGAAGGAGTAGTGTCCAGTCGCTTATGCCTTTTTCCAATTCCTTTGTTTTCAGGTTATTGGCAATTTCTCCATTGCCCGTATTAACTCCGTTACTTGCAAGTTGACAGTCACGGAATATCTCGCCTTGTACAAGGTCGGGGTATCCAAAAAATTTGTGTTCGCCATATGATTCTCTTTCACAATCCGCAATGATTTTATCGTACCTGTCCTTATCTTTGATTTCCCCAAACTCACGCGCAACCTCCGCGTCCAAACCAACCGCGTCTAAAGTTTCATATGTCGGATAATCAACGCCAACATCAAAGTTAAGTTTGCATGGAGACAAATCGACATACTCCGATACTCCATCGGGCGGCTCAGTAATCTTGAGATTCTCTAAATCTCCAGTGTAATGAATAACCCTGCAGCCGCCTTTATCTTCGGGAGCAAATCCCCAAACCTTCTCGCCGCCCTCATAAAAGAAATACAAAATCCCCGCATGAGGGAGTTTACTATCTTTATCAAACGGAGCAATGTCCGCAAGGTTAAACTGCGCGATAAATGCAAGAGGTTTACCGTCATACATCGGCCAACTAAATTCTGCTGGCAAATGAGGAAATCCGCCAATCTTGCTTTCACCAACGCGAAAGTAGTCCTCTGTTGCCGTAGTTGTAACTATCCGTACAAACGAGCTTTTAAGCGGTGACAGTATATCCGCTTGTCGCGTAAATCCTGCTTTTCTTAACTCCTCCACGATATCCATACGAACCCTCCCTCATGTGATTATATCACATACTTTATCCCGACGCAAATCATACGCAGTTTCCGCCGAATGCCTTACCTCATACCTCACGCGTCCGTCAACAAGGTGTGACTTATCGCGTTTGCTAAAATATCGTCAGGTATGTTGTCAAGCGGCGTGGTCTGCCGTTCCCAGATTATAGCGGCTATTGTTTCACGTTCGCCTTTGCGTGGGTTAGGGTTGTCGCTCAACGATACAGACTTCGATATCCACCAAACGGCTTCATCGTCCATAAGTGCCAACTGCTCCATAATCGGAATGTCGGGTGAGAACGTCTTATTTATTATCTGTTTGCCCATAATAAGCCGATATTCCAGCGACGGCAAGCGGTAGCGTTTCTCATAAAATTCTCGGCGTTTCACGCGGTCGCCATACGCGCATAAAACCTCCCCAACTGGTAGCCCACCATCGTCATAACTTTCGACTACCATCAAAATGTACTTATTCGGATATTGCTTCTTCGCTTCTATTGAAGTCATACAGTTGCCCTCCCTAAACTAAACGCAAACCAAGCCACAAGACAAACCACAAGGCAAACAACACCAAACATAATGCAAGTAAGTGCGCGTTTGCCGCGTTCCTCTTCCGTTTATCATAATGCACCCTCGATACTTTATCGGCAATATGCGTATTTACATAAACATCTACGCATTCCTCGCCACCATATTCAGTCAACAGCAAAACGCTTTTATATGTAACACCGCCAACCACATAGCGAACAGTTACTTGATACTTCCGTCCCAACCGTTCAACCTGCACAACGCTCGCCTGTATTTTCACACAATTCAATCGACACACAAAATCAACAAGCATAGCCCCAAAGATACCCAAACAGCAGACTAACAAAATCACGCCAACAACAATCATAATTTCTTCACATACAAATACCCGTCGCTCCCGTCTTCGCATACGAGGATTAAATCTGTCGCATCAACCTCAGCAATTTCATCAAGATAGTCGGGATACGCTACCTCCACTTCTTCGCGACTTTCTGTGAGGCTAAACACATTTCCATAAGCGTCACTACAGTAATGCATAAAACAATCCAACGCATCGTACATAAGCCAAATCGCGAGAGCATTGGCAAGTTTCGGATTCTTCCGTATAAACTTCCTAATGTCGTTCACGTCGTCATTGTCGCGTTCGTCTTCCAACTCAAGTATCTCAGGCAATGGCGCAAAACACCCGTGTGAACTAAACATAAAACTTCCCCCCTCAACTGTGGCAGTCAACCACAACAATCCAATCGTCTTCGTCTCAATTCTCCCCAAGTGCCTCGCAGAGTTGCGGGGCATACATACTCGCTTACACAGCTTCTGCCGACACTTTGACGTATTTCAAAACAAGGTCTTTCGACACGCCAGCATTAATAAAGGCTTTTGCGATTTTCGGTTTCAGTTTCTCGATTTCGCGCATTGCGCAGGGATTGTTCTTAAGTACGTCCCATTGCGCTCTAAACACTATCGGTGTAGTCAAGAGTGCTTCGTCGGCATACGCGTCAAGCATCTTTTCGGAAATGTCGGTGCAAACGGCAACAATTGATTTCTTAACGCCGACCGTGATATAGTCAAGGCTATTTAAAAGCGTTAGCCAACGCATCCCAAAAAGAATCAAATTTGTGCATATGAAATCTCAATCTTCTTTTAACATTTGCCCACAATTTTTCAATCGGATTAAGGTCAGGTGAA
>BNUF01000116.1 GCA_025997155.1 Clostridia bacterium | reverse complement strand
TCCGAATTCTTCATACTCCTTGTTTCTACGGGCTACCTAAGGGCTACATAAAAACATCAACCTGATATTATCGGCAAAACTCACACTTTACTTCTATGCGATAGTCGTCTATAATGACCATATGTAATGCCTGCCATTATGGACATTATACCCGTCTGTTCACGGACAGGCAAAATAGTCGGCTCGGTGCAGCTTATTAACATTACGACGGACTTATTACAGCTGACGATAAACAAACTCCTCAAACAGAATATTCGCTCTCTGTAATGCGCAAAGTGTACAACATTCTTTACGCGTGCTTCAAAAAGGCGGTAACCAAAGGCGACATGAGGACTAACCCTATGGCAGGGGTAACGCTCCCCAAAAGTTCTACATTTAATTAGGAAGGAAATCAAATTTTTTGAAAAAGAGGACATCGAAAACCTATACACCCTCGCGCTTAAATGGCAATATGGCTGGGTTCCACACCTCGTCTTCATAATGTACACGGGAGTGAGGGTTGGCGAGGCACTCGCCCTCCGCTGGAGCGACGTAAACTTTACGGATAAAACCGTAGAAGTAAAGAAAAGCGCGTACCTCGTCAGATGCGATGACAACGAAGAGGGAGACACCCACCATTACGAGACGGAAATCACAACAACAAAGACGCCGTCGGGGAATCGGACAATATACCTTCCTCAAAGGGCACTGGAAATGATTACGCTAATCCGCAATAAGAATTGCCCTGAATATATGAACGAGAGCGTTTTCATAAAGTCGGTTGAGGACAGAACCCTCATTCTCGCGCGGAGTTTGACGAATCACCTCAAATATATTGAACGGGTAGAGGGCTTTAACGTCAAAGATATGGGCGTTCACGGACTCAGACACACGTTTGCAACCATGCTATTCGCGGCAAAGATTGATATAAAAACGGTGTCGGTCTTACTCGGACACGCGACAGTGGATATAACCTATAACACGTATGTCCACCTCGTTAAGGAACAACAGCAATGCGCTATGGAAGCCTTAGACAATCTATAAAGATTAGAATTTGATTAAAAATAAAGAGTGGTTAAATCCTTGTATTTAGCCATTCTTTATTTTTAATTGAAAAGTTTTATTATAATTTGATTAAAAATTTCTAATGAAACTTTAATAAATTATTGGGGTTTTAACTTCAGGTTATGACGATAATATCAGGTTGATGTTTTTATGTAGCCCTTAGGTAGCCCGTAGAAACAAGGAGTATGAAGAATTCGGACGTATGTGGTATAAAAATTTTTGGTATAATTTAAATTTATTAGAATTAGATTAAAAATTCTAATGAAACTTTAATAAATTATTGGGATATTATCTTCAGGTTATGACGATAATATTAGTTTGCTGTTTTTTATGTAGGCAGCGAATCAAATCTTCCCGATAGTCCGCAGGAGCAAGGGGGTGGTATAAAGGTGTAGCATAAGAATTTTGGCATAACTTAGATTTATTAAAATTAGATTAGAATTTTCTAATTAAAATTTAATGAATTATTAGGATTTTGTCTTCAGGTTATGACGATAATATTAGGTTTATGTAGGCAGCGAATTGTTTTAGCCACCGATAAATGCCCCGAGCCGACTATTTTGCCTGTCCGTGAACAGACGGGTATAATGTCCATAATGGCAGGCATTACATATGGTCATTATAGACGACTATCGCATAGAAGTAAAGTGTGAGTTTTGCCGATAATATATGCCTCTCTTTTGTCGTATTACTATGCCGTGAGAAAATACAAGCAAACTCGATGTTAACGAGTTATATGGGTAAGTAAGAATTTCCCTAAATCTTCGCCACTCCAATGGAGAAAACCCCTATCCTACACAGAAAAATTATCTACAGCGATGTAGCACAAAATCCCCACATTCCGTGTCATGATTCGTGGTTATGGACAATACGGGAATGGCGATAATCCTCACTGTTCCCGCCTCCAGAGGCGGGTTCAAAGTCCTTAATTAAGGGACCGCTACCCTCCAGTGTTCCCCGCACAAAGGGGCAAACTAAATATTATCGTCATTCTCCGCAAAAGAAATTTCGTCAGTTTGCACAAAAATTTTTCAATAATTTTGTTAATATTTCACAAAAATTCGCCTATCTTGTGCTTGTCCCCTAACTATGGTAAAATTGTGCTAAAGAAAGTTTGTAAACCACCAGAACCCCTAATGGAGAATCAACCTATGCCCAATACATATGAACTCACAGCCATTTTCACGGAATCAGGATTTGTCATCGAGAAAAGCGTTTCGGACAATGCCAAGGCTATATTCGACCAAGGCTTATTTGATTCATTCAAAGGAAATCCGTACAAGACACTATACTCGCGTGCTTTCGAGAAAAATCGTGGAATGAGCGATTCCTTAACGTTCCTTCAAGAGATTGCCGAAAAGTTTGTTTACGAGATTGCACACGACCCTGACTTAGAGATAACCCGTACGGCTAAAGTTGCCGACGACAAAGTTCTAATCGACTTGTTCCGTTCCGTGCCATATGCGGTTGGTGTTGAATATGTAAACTTGCCTTGGCTTAAAGGTATCTGGGAGAAATTGTCGGAAGTGTTCAACACAGAGCTCGCCACATTCGCGGGTACAGCAGAAGAATACATCAAGGGTAAAAACAATTCCCTAACCGTTGCGGGGCGAGTTTTCTTCCACTTGGTGGAAACAAGAGAAGAAGACTATCCGTTCGCGTTTATGGCTACATACAGCACAGGCACAAAAGGCAAAGCGGTACACGTTCCACTCAAACGTGCGTTAGAAGAATACGAGGGCGACCAAAACTCGCTTATTCAACTGCTTTCTACAGTCACAAGGGCGACAGAAAAGAGTGGCTTTATCGCCGAATTATCCGATAACGGGGAATTATTTCACCCACTAAAGTTCGAGCCAAACGACGCGTTCACATTCTTGCGCGAAGTCCCGCTATACGAGGAATGCGGGATTATTTGCCGTATTCCCGACTTCTGGAAACGCAAACAACGTTCACGTCTCTCGCTAAAGCTCGGCAGTAAAGAACCATCCGCGTTCGGATTGCAAGAACTTGTCGCGTTTACGCCTGAAATATACCTTGGCGACACGGAGATTACGCATGAGGAACTAAACGCATTGCTTTCACAAGACGAAGGCTTGGCTTTCCTCAAGGGTAAATGGGTTGAGGTGGACAATGCAAAATTAGAGCAACTCCTATCCGCACTTGATAAATTCGAAAATACGGGAGAAGTGTCGCTTGCAGAGGCTATTCAAATGCAGGCGGGGCTAAAGCCTATTGTCGATTCCGAAGAAACTGACGAATACGAGATTACGCAAGGGGAATGGCTCAACAGTTTCATATCTAAAATGGCTGAACCAAAACAACTTAAGGCGGTTACTGTGCCGAAATCTTTCAAAGCGGATTTGCGCCACTACCAACAAACTGGGCTAAACTGGTTGCACTTTATGACTCAAGTGGGATTCGGCGCGTTACTCGCCGATGATATGGGACTCGGCAAAACGGTGCAAATTCTTGCTCTGCTCGAAAAACTCCGCAAGAATAACACCAAAACATTACTCGTTGTACCCGCGTCACTGCTGATAAACTGGAGCAAAGAAACGGCTAAATTCGCCCCCAGCCTAAAGCTACAAATTATCCACGGAACAGAAAGAGAAATTGCCCTTACCGTTGCCGACTTATTCGTTACTACTTATGGTATGGTTTCACGCTTAACTGAACTTGCGGACATCACTTGGGACTTGCTTATTCTCGACGAGGCACAAGCAATCAAGAATCCAACAATTAAACAAACGAAAGCCGTCAAGGCGTTAAAAAGTAAATTACGCATTGCAATGACGGGAACGCCGATAGAAAATAGACTTGCCGACCTATGGAGTATATTCGACTTCCTAAACCAAGGCTTGCTTGGCACATCAAGAGAGTTCACCGATTTCAGCAAGAAACTCAAGGAACATCCTGAAATGTACGCCAAACTGCGCGGGGCGGTGTCACCGTTTATTTTGCGTAGGCTAAAGACGGACAAGTCCGTCATCTCCGACCTACCCGACAAAAGCGAGATACGACAGTTCACGACCCTTACCAAAAAGCAAGTTGCCCTTTACCAGGCACTCGTTAAAGAACTCGACAGGCTGTTCAACGAAAAATCAGACACAATAACAGGCATTGCACGTAAAGGTAGAATTCTTGCAGCAATCACAAAATTCAAGCAAATATGCAATCACCCCGACCAATTTTCAGGTACAGGCGCATTTGACCCGAAATACAGCGGCAAATTCGACACACTTAGCGAAATATGCGAAACAATCCGCGACAAACACGAAAGCGTCCTCGTCTTCACGCAGTTCAAAGAAATGTGCAAACCCCTCGCTATATTCCTTGAGGGAATATTTAGGAGAGAAGGCTTAATCATTCACGGCGGGGTAACGCCGAAAAAGCGCGGCGAAATAGTAGAGAAATTCAACAGCGAATATGTCCCCTTTATGGTGTTGTCCCTAAAGGCGGGAGGTGTCGGGCTGAATCTTACCTCCGCAAACCACGTCATACACTTTGATCGTTGGTGGAATCCCGCAATCGAAAATCAAGCGACAGACCGCGCTTTCCGCATAGGACAAACGAAAAATGTAATGGTGCATAAATTTGTCACTACAGGTACAATTGAGGAAAAGATAGACAATATGCTACAGCAAAAAGCTAAACTCTCCGATGATATAATCGGAGTCGGCGAAAACTGGGTAACTGAAATGGATAACCGTGAACTGCTCAACTTGTTCCGATTGGAGGTGTAGTCTATGTGGGGATACGCACCATATGTGCCTGTTGCAAAAAGGCGGGCGGACGCTCAAAAGGAAATCGCCAAACTTCGCAAGAAAAATCCTAACCTTGCTCCTGTCGTTATCGAGGGACGAAAAATCGCCGTAACTTGGTGGGGCATTGCGTGGAACAAAAATATGGAGAGTTATGCCGATATCTCCAATTGCCTTGGGCGTGGTTCTGCTTATGTAAAGAATGGATTCGTGCTTGACTTACAGATTGACGAGGGTGTAATCACCTCAATTGTACAAGGTTCTTCGCTATACAAGATTAAAATTGATATTAAAAATCTATCTGACAAAAAATGGGCGGAAATCACAAAACAATGCGCAAAACGGGTTGCCGACCTTGCGGAACTCACGGAAGGTAAATTCCCAAAAGAACTTGAGGATATATTCTTGAGGCAAGGGGACGGGTTGTTCCCGTCCCCAAAAGAAATAACGTGGGAATGTGACTGCCCCGACCAATATGGAGAGCATATGTGCAAGCACATTGCCGCTACACTATACGGCATAGGGCGGCGGCTTGACGATGACCCGCTGTTGTTTTTCAAATTGCGTGGGGTTGACCCGATGGAACTTCTTAAGGCATCTGTTGAGGAACGCACAACGGTGTTGCTCTCAAACGCGAAAAAGAAGAGCAGACGGGTTATTTCGGATGAGGATATTGAGCGGTTGTTTGGGGTTTAGGTGGAAAAAGGCAATCTGCTTGCGGTTATAGCCAAGACTGCTAATCTCATGTATTTCCGTCAAACTGTACCCGTCCCCCAAACCTGTAAAAGCCCGATAAAATATAGGTTGTTTGCCTTGAAATGTCAATCACCATACCGAATGCAGTTTGAAGTTTCAACAAACATGCCACGATAACCTTTGGTCGAACCAGTACGGTTTTTCCGTCTCCCGAAAACAAAAAAGCGTTTTACGCGTCTTTGTTTTCGCCGATATGTGTTTTCCAGTCGTTTCCGACGAGAGGGGATTTGATTCCTTTACCCCCAAAGCGCGGACCGTCATACTTATGACAAGGTTTCAGGCGTATGGGAGGGGGCAAAGCGGGGCGGACACCACCCCCGCTATATACGCGGTAAGTTTAAGAACCTGTTTAGTATCCCGCTTGCGGCGGATTTTTGAGATAATTTTCCGTCTCGCAAGGAAGCCCCGACGACGCACACTCCAAAGAGTTTGTTAGGAGGGGCTGACGCGGCGGGGCGAAAAATTAGCCAAAAAGACGGTGCAATGGGGATACTAAACAGGTTCTAAGGGCGGTTAGCGCGTGGTGTTGCAAGGCAAGGCGTTTTTCGGCGTTTTTTTCGCCGCCCTTGCCTATGTATATCTCGTTGGCGAAATATATGTTTTCTATTACGTCAAGAGATAGATTTTGCAGGCGGCTGACGAAAGTAAACCTGAATTGTTTCGGGGACTTTTGCGTAACCGTCATAATGTAGGCGCAAAGTTCTTTTGCCTTTGTCACGACAAGCAAGTCGCCGCTTTTTTCAATCATCAAACTCAACCTCCAAAATCAAAAATCGCGTCCGCGTTCCGCGCGGAATTATGAAAACCTTAAGACCTTAAAAGCGGATTAAAACCTTAAAATCGATTAAAAGATTAAAGATTACAGATTCAGTAACAAAGCGGGACGGACACCACCCCCGCCGCCAAAGTCATAGCTGACATCGCCGCCACAGATGTAGACAAAACCGACAGAATAGACAAAGGCGGCAAAATCACTAAAGAGGCCGGGCGACCGAAGCCACCACCACGAAGCCGCTCCGTTGTGCTTTGCGATTCTTGCTGAATTGTACATATCGTTTATCCAACTTCCATCTTTAGGTCTGTTGCTTAGTTGTCCGCTGTCGCCGAAAAACCGCACTACTTCCTCTAAGCTCAGCAAAAAAACCTTATCTGTCGTGTCGTTGCCGCCTTTTGTTCCATACCATTGGTTGTCGAGGTTTTTAACCCGCGCCGATAAAACACGCCTTTGCTCCTCCGAATTAAACGCGCTGTTATAAAACGTCGTGTTGAGGTATTTCCGCAAGTCGCAGTTTTCCCAAATCATGCCCTTCCGTTTTGAATGATAAGTTCTTTGTTCAACTATGTCTTCGGTTATTATCAATGCGGTGTCTCTGTTGACATTTAACACGCGCCATTTGTATTTCCCGAAAGGTATTATATTGCCCGTTTTGAGGGACGCGCTTAAATTCGCGGGGGCGGTGGGAGGGATGTTTACATATTTCGTCTGTGGCTCGGGCTGAGCTTTCGGAGCGGGTTTTGCCCTGCCATGGCAAGTATAACCTGCCGTGTGCGAAAACAATTCAAGTATCCCGCGTGACATCTCCCTGTCCGTTCCATAGTCCTCAAAAAGCCGCTTTACATATTCGTCAAGAGTTTGTGTGTTTTTGTTCTGCTTTGCGCGGACAAACG
>BNUF01000115.1 GCA_025997155.1 Clostridia bacterium | reverse complement strand
ATTTTTTGCTAAAATCCTGGGAAACCGCCAGCTTTGCTATTTTGATAGCAGGGATGGTCTTGAATGGATAATGGAGATTATGGAGTTCCTTCTCGGTAAATGAGAGTTTAATAGCGTCGGTGATAGCGGACTTTTAGTCCGAGGACATATAGGCGGCTATGTTCCCCGTTGCCCGTTCCCGCAGAAGCCACGTCAGGGCGACATGATCCGTCCGGGATTCCGATGCTCCATTATAGAGGTAATCATTATATTCCTCAGCGGGACAGGAAAAACCGCCTAATGGGGTGCTTGAAACCTTTGTTCCAGTTTAAAGGCTTTGCTGCCGGTGGCCTTGCTAAATTGTACAGGCATAGGGCTATTAAAAAAACTTCAGGATTAGGTCGTCCTCTTTTTTGAGCTTTGCTTCAACAGCCTTGGGTATGGGTTTGCGAATTTGCTCTATAACTTCACGGGCAATCTTCTTATCTTTTATCTCGGTGGGCTGCACCGGTTTGACTTTCACCGCCATTTCATTACCTCTTACGGTAACTTTATCAGTTTTTTGGGGGATAGGCAAGGAAAAATTTGCCCTTTTCCCTGAAAGTGTTATTTATACAGAAAATGGAAGCCCTGATACGGCTTCCGCACTCCCTCCGCACACCCGGCATCAACATGATAGAAAGGGTGGTTTTACAACAACGTGCCGCCAATATGACTGCCGACCAGGGGTATGTGCCATTTTTCTTTAAAATTCTGGTACGTTTTGGGGAAAATAAGCTGATCTACCGTTCTATGACATACCAGTTGGTATAGAATGGAAGCAATAATTTTTAGGAGGTCAAAAGCAGGAATATGCCTAAAGAGGCGAAGACATTTGAGTTTTATCTTGCCGCAGTCACACAGAAAGGTTTAATGCTTGAGTTTGTGCCTACAAAATTTCGAACACCAGAAATCTGTCTTGCCGGAATTAAAGGTGCGGTTATAGCCTCAGATAATGATGAGGGTTATTGGTGCGTTGTTGGACCAACGCTTAAACTCATACCCAAAAAACTGCGTACGCCTGAAATATGTTTAATTGCCGTCTCCCGGGAAGGCAGGGCACTTGAGCATGTGCCGGAACAACTCAAAACACCTGAAATGTGTCTTGCCGCTGTTACGAGTTATTATTGTTCCGGTGCGTTTGCGTTTGTACCCGAAAGATTGAAAACCCCAGAACTCTGCTTTGCCGCTGTTACGAATAGAGGCGATGAATTGGTGTTTGTGCCCGAGGAATTGAAAACATCTGAACTTTGTCTGGCCGCAGTTAAAAATGATGCTTATTCGCTTAAATTTGTGCCGGAGCAGTTGAAAACAAAAAAAATGTGCCGCGTGACAGTAACACACCACGGTTACTTTCTCAAATTTGTCCCTGAAGCATTAAGGACTGCGAAACTTTGTCTAATCGCAGTTAAAAATGATGTACGAGCAATTATGGATGTGCCTGATGCGATTATGACAGAAGGGCTGTGTCTTGCCGCGCTCACGAGTAACGGCGCAAAGCTTCATAAGAAGGAGACCGGCGAATTTGAACTTGTTAGGACTTACAACAATGGTTGTTCGTTTATGCCTTTATATAAGGAATTAAAAGAACAAATTAATAGATTTTCTACTGTTTTACAGAACAATAGGGGAATTATGCAATAACCTGCTTTTAAATTCATTTTGGCCTCCGTAATCTGATATACTGCAAAAATAGCACGGCTGGTCTGTCAGGGAGTGCCATAGCAAAAAAATGTTTTACTGAATTCCTCGGGAAAATTAGCTTTGAGATAGGCGGTCTGGTATTCAACAAGGGCATAAGCCGCCGCATGGCTTTTATTGAAAGCAATTCCGATAAAAGGAAGAAGAAACTCGAAGATTCGGGACGCACTTTTTTCTGTAAAACCATTGACAACGGCCCCTGCGAGGAACTTCTCTTTCTCTTTCCGGATAACTTCTGGTTTTCTCTTTCCCATGGCCCGGCGGAACATATCCGCCTGGCCCAAGCGGTAACCGGCAATTCTATTTACTATCTCCATGATCTGTTCCTGGTAAACAATAATACCATAGGTTTCTTTAAGAATGTCCTCCAGACATGGATCGGGGTATTCAATGGGCTGCCGCCCTCATTTGGAATCAATAAATTGAGGAATATAATCCAGGGGTCCCGGCCTGTAGAGAGAATTGAGCGCAATAAGGTCTTCAATACAGTCAGGTTTTACCTGTTTCAATACTTTCCGCATCCCTTCTGATTTAAATAGAAACACGCCATCGCTATCACCATTTTTCAAAAGCCTGAAGGTAATAGGATCGTCTAAGGGAATGGCGTCAATACTGAATGTAGCACAGGCGTCTCCTCTCTTACGAACCAATTCTTCGGTATTTTTTATTTGGCTAAGGGTTGTCAGACCTACAATGTCAAACTTAACCAGGCCGCAATCTTCAAGATCATCTATGGCATACTGGGTGGCAATAGTTCCAGTTTTTGCATCACGGTAGATGGGTACATAGTCGGTCAGGTCATTTCTGGTAATAACAAGCCCTGCGGCATGTAATGCCGTATGGTGATTTTTTCTTTCCAGCCTTCGGGCAAGGGTAAAAAATTCCTGATATTTGATATCTTTTTCCAAATGTTTCCCGTTCCCCGCCTTCATTATCCGGCTCTCGGGGTCGGTAAAGTTATATTGATACTCGTCAAGCGGCTTGTTGAGATTTACCGCAGGGGGCCTTACGGTATCAGCCGGACTTCCTCCGGTCTGATCCGTCTTTTCAGGTGATTTATCATCACTTTGCCCCGTTTTCCTCTCCTTTTCCGCCCTTTTCAGTTCCTCTTTCGCTTTCTGCGCCTCTGCGTACCGAGCTTCCATAGCTGCCTTCGCCTGCTCCAATTTCGCCTTCCGCTTTTCTCGTAACGCTATCTCTTCCGGTATCGTAAGTCCATCCTCAAGCGGCGTACTGTCCGCTTGTTCCGCCTTCGCAATCAGTTCCGCTACTTCCTTTTCTATCTCTCCTATCATCTCTACGGCTTTTTTATAACTGACTGCCGAGTGTTTGCTCGCGTTCGCGTGTATTTTGGTCCCGTCCACACTTATCCCGCCGACTTTTTTTAGATGACCCATCTCCTGTGCCAGTACCAATACTTTTGTGAAGGATTCCGCAAACGCTTCTTTGTTATTCACCCGAAACCGGCACAACACCGTATGGTCCGGATGCGCTGCTCCTCCACAAATATACCGCGCTGCTATATCTGTATAAGTCGCACTCTCTATCTTCCGCGAGCTAAACGTTCCGGTCGCATAACAATAGATCAACAATGCCAGCATCATCTCCGGCGGGTACTGCTCATCCCCGCTTCCCGTATAGTTTATTCTGAAGTTTTCCACGTTAAGCTTTTCTACGGCGTCCACGATAAAATGGACTAAGTGATTCCCCGGCAGCCAATCACGCATATCTACCGGAAACAGCATCGGCGTGTCCCGGTCTATATTTACAAATCGTATACTCATGCTTTCAGGGTATCATACTGCCCCGGTTTTGGCGATCCCCCCAGAGAAGTGCAACAGGCTGCTAGAATTCGGCACACCGAACCAGCAACGCTAATTCTTTACAGGACAAGGATTTATCTAACTGATGAATTTGAAAATCCCCCAAAGGTGTTGTTTTTCACGGAAACCTACGGTTTCCTTATTCGGGCTATAAAAGCGTCGTATTGCGTCACGAAAGCTCGTGAAAGGAGGAAATAGGATAAACCTTTCAACATGACCTAGTGAAACCGCTAAGAATATAGCGCACTTCACCCAGAAAGATTTAGCAAATCACTGGAAGCGAGTGCGAACCTCTGGTTCGATGCATGGGCCTTGGCGACAAGGTTTGTGAAGCGTATACAGCGAGTACAAAAGCCGCGTGATTGAGCCTCGAAAGTTTTGTTATCGCAAGGGGCTTTCGTTTTTACGACGACGGGAGCAATAGTGAACCGCGATAAGCGAGCGGAACACCCCGGCCGGGGTCAGAGAGCGGGGCATATGTACAGCAGGTCATACGGGAACGTTCGGACCTTTGGTCCGCGAGAACTCATGGTTTCTGGAAGCACAGAGCCGCTGCGGGCAGGCGGGATATAAATTGTCCAGGCTTCCAACCTATCCCAGGGGAAGAAGAGACGAAACCGGGAAACTGGAGGAGTAACACGAAAACAGGGAAACGCGGACCAAAGGTCCGATACCAGTACCATCAAACGAGGAAAACGAAGTGCGATGGGAAGAACCATGAGTAGTCGTAGTGCAGTCATAATACCGATAACACAGGGGAACCGGACCCACCGGGACCCTGGCCTATGGAAAGAGGGAAGGGCTGTACCTGAGAGAAGAACCGACGAGGGGGAACAGTATGGACACACAGAAGTTCTGGGATACACTGTCAACGAAACAGCGGCGGATAGCGGAAGCGGTCCGGAAACACCCGGGAGAAAGTTTGGTAAGTTTGGCACATCATATTGATGTGGAATGGATGTATTGCGCCTATGAATTGACGCGCCGTGACGGAGCGAAAGGGATAGACGGAGTAGGAGCGGAGGAGTACGAGAAGGGCGACCTGTGGGGGAAACTACAGAGCTTGGTAGACCATCTGAAAAGCGGGAACTACCGGGCGCCGGCGGTACGGCGGGTATACATCCCGAAAGCCGGGAGTACAACCGAAAAGCGGCCCATAGGGATACCGACGTATGAGGACAAAATACTCCAGCGGGCGGTTCAACTGGTACTGGAACCGATATACGAGGAAGTGTTTTATGACTTTTCCTACGGGTTCAGGCTGGGGAGATCGGCCCATCAAGCCATCGACCGAATCCGAAACGAAAGTATGAACATCAAGAGCGGATACATCATCGACATGGACATCAGTAAATATTTCGACACCATACCACACGACAAACTCCGGGAGATACTGGGACGCAGGGTTAGCGATGGGGTGATACAAAGGATAATCGGGAAGTGGCTGAACGCCGGGGTAATGGAGCGGGGAGACGTGCGGTACAACACCGCCGGAACACCGCAGGGAGGAGTGATTTCACCAATACTGAGCAACATATACCTCCATGAAGTACTGGATAGCTGGTTTGTGGAAACCGTACAACCGCGCCTTGAAGGGAAATCATTCATGGTACGGTACGCGGATGACGCAATCATCGGGTGCGAAAAGAAGGAGGATGCCGACCGGATTATGAAGGTGCTGGCGCTCCGTTTTGCGAAATATGGATTAACCATACACCCGGAGAAAACCAAGCTGGTAGACTTCACCAGACCGGAACGAGACAGCCACATCGGACCGAAGGTACACGGAAACGGAAGTTTCACCTTCCTGGGCTTTAAACATTATTGGATGAAGTCACGGAAAGGGCGGTGGATGGTCGGACGGAAAACGGACAGCAAGCGGTTAAGCCGGAGCCTAAAAGCGATAGGGCAGTGGTGCAGGGAGCACAGACACTATTCAAGGAAGGAACAGCACAAGGCGCTATCAAAGAAACTCCAGGGACACTATGCCTACTACGGTGTATCTCTTAATTAGTGTCTAACCCTAAAGTCGAAAAAAAATAGCCTGCACTGGTATTTTTGCGTAAAACTGCCCACAGATTGCTCGAAACAACCTTGAGAAAGTAGTTTTGCTTTTTAGGCGATCATAAAAACGACCAAAAAAGTCAGTTTGCCCAGTATTTTTACGGAAACGAGATTGAAATGGGCATAATACCCCCTTAAATCACTAAAAGTACGCCATTTCTTCCGGTGTTTTAAGCCTGTACCGGAGATTCAAGCCGGAATGTTTCCAGAACGTGCGCCGCCATGACACGGATGTTATAACCGATCACGCTCCAATATACTTTTTGGTCAAAATGAGCGCTGCCTTTCCACATACATCTTCTCAAGTCAAAACCGCGTTTCAAATTTGATATTATAGCTTCAGCACTGCTGCGCCACTTTTTTAAACGTGTTTCCATGTTTTTGCTGCTGGTAATGTTTTTTAGGCTTCCAACAATTTTGTTGAATACTATATTTTTGACACCGAGTTTCTTTGCATATTCCTGGTTTTTCTTACTTGCATATCCGCCATCAGTTGTGCTTGAATCAGGAACTTTTCCATAATCCCTTATCAGTTTGTCCATCGCTCCTTCGTATAATGTTGTATCGCTCGGATTCCCTTTCGTTACATTCACTCCCAATATCAGATTGCTCCGCCCGCATACAAAATCAACTTTATGTCCAAATACTATTTCCCGCTTGCCTTTTACCACTATATCCGTATGCTGTTCGTATATCGAAAAGATTTTTTCATCATTAGGGACCTTTTCTCCCTTGATCTCGTGCCGATAGGTAATCGAAAATACTTTTTGCGCGACGGGCAAGAAGTTCTCCATTAATACTATAACCCCCATCGCGAGAGGGGTTAGACCCATATAAACAGACTTTTTTTTTACCGCATTTGACAGCTGGTTTATCGTCTTGGTGAAAGTCACCAACTGTTTTTTGAATAGTTTTACCCGCTTGTCATCTGTCTTAGCGTTGTTGATTTTGAAACAGGTCTTCTTTGCGCCAATCAAATAATTCCGATAATCAACACCGTCTATCTCTTCCTTCAGTTGCGATAATAAACGGTGGTTTTCCTTTATGCAATCCCAAACAAGTGAATTGTTTGTCGGATAATGGATATTTTTTTCCACTGCCGTGCTGTCTTCCACTATTTTTTTCAAATCTTCATACCCAAGCCCTATTGCAATTTTGTTTATCCCCACCATTAATTTATCAAGACTATCCGCCGTGATTCTTGATATATATTTTTGCCAGGTCTTTTCGCTGAATAATTTCCTATCCAGCTTCAAAAACTTTTCACATACCCTTGAGTCGTCCTGCTGTTTGTCAATAAAAGGTCAACTTTTTGTCAATTTTTTTGCCTATCCATTCCGGAGTAACGTGAAAGCTAGCCGGGTAGAACCAGGCAGTTACCCACCCGGAGCCCCCACGGTTACTGTGCCCGACCAAAGAAGGCATCCGGTTCTTCTGAAAAAAGATTCGCTTAGCTAAACGAGTGTACTATTCTTGGTTTCGGTAGTAGATAGTCCCGTAAGTAGTCGTCGAACTGTTCCCAGTTCTTTGTCACTTTTGCTGAACATCGGTTAATCCATTTGAACCATATCCTGCGGACATTCATATAGAATTTCGCTATGCTGTCTTAGCGTTGTTGATTTTGAAACAGGTCTTCTTTGCGCCAATCAAATAATTCCGATAATCAACACCGTCTATCTCTTCCTTCAGTTGCGATAATAAACGGTGGTTTTCCTTTATGCAATCCCA
>BNUF01000114.1 GCA_025997155.1 Clostridia bacterium | reverse complement strand
CTTTGCACCAATCAAGGTTTCAAGTCGATAATTCCTGCAAGCAACATCGGAACGGCTTTCATCTACTATTTCCTTAAAGAGAATAGGCAGATGATTGAGAGTCACGCTTCCGGCACAACTTTTATGGAGATTTCGGGAGGTGTTCTCAAATCTATTCCGGTTGCTCTGCCCCCGCTTGAGCTTACAGCCCATTTTTCGGGGTATTGTGAGCGTTTCTTTACGGCGCAGGAACAAGCGGAGCAAGAGATTACACGACTCACCGACCTTGCGGAACTCTGTACGGCGCGGCTTGTCGCAAATTAAGCGGCAAGTAAATTATCATTTATCTTCCGCTTCAAGGTAATTCGGTCGGTTATAGTCTGGTACGCCTTCACGACAGCCATTTGCTTGTCGAGAGCGGGAACTGGCATACGCATACCGCAAAAATCGTCCCAAGTCATACTACCGCGAACACCGCCTACACCGAGGAAACTGGCTTCGCGGTCAAATTCAGCGCGTTTGAACCACATTGAGAGATACTGCGGCAGTATCTTTTCAGTGTCTGCAACCTCGAAAACGTGATAAGCGGGTGAAACTATCGCCACCTCGTAATCCGTTAGGCAGTCGATAGGGATTTTCTCGTCACGGCTAACTTGCATAAGACTACACGCAAACTGATTTTTGCGGATAACCTTATACTTTGTAAGGTCTGTGCCGATAATATTCGCCACCGATGGCATAAAGAACTTGTTTATGCTCACGCCTAACAGCGTATCTACCTGTGAGTCGGTGTTTCGCTCATCGACAGGACGGATATAGTCGCCAATCGGCTCATATTTTTTATCCATAATCTCTGTGTCCTTTCCTTAGCTTCGGTCAGCTAAATGATAATTTAGCGGGCGATGTTGGCGAGGAAAACGTCGCTTAAATCGTGTAATCGTTCGATTTCAAGGGTATTTTCCTCAATTTGTCGGTTCAGCTTTTCCATTTTTGCCTGAAATTCCCCTAAAACCATTTGGGGAGGTAGAGCGACTTGTATGGATTGAATGTTATAAATCGGCAGCTTTGCCTGCACCGCTCCCACAGTAAGAAGCTCAATTTCGTTTATCTGCTTCTTATAGAGAAGCGTGTAATACAAGTAATCGGAGGAAACATTGCGAATGTTCGTAAGCCTAACACAGTTTTCGGTGAGGTTCGCCCCATTCAATGAACGGTGGATTTTACCAAAAAGCCCGATTGTCCCAACTATGGAGATGATAATATCGTCACTTTCAACGATATATCGAGCAATCACTTCGTGAGTTTCATCGTCGATATACTGGAATCGGTTTGTCAAGCAAACATAACGACCGCCAGCAACGTCACGAACGCGGATATATGGGTGTGTCGTTGGTGTGTCAAGTAATTCGCAGTCAGTTGGCAGACGCTTACCACCCTTGACATCGCAAAGGTCATTAAGCGTTACCATAGTCCAACCGCCCGCCAGAGGGTCAGAATAGGCGGGGACAAACATCGCGGAGAAAATCGCACTCGCCGTAGCCTCTAAATTATCATTTATATTACGTTTTTGCTTAATCCGTGCCTCAATCGTGTTGTATGCGCGTACAATGTCGTTTTGGACGGAAATATGGGGAACTGGCAGTTCAAGTTTACACATTTCGTCCCAATCGAAAATTTCTCGGACGCTACCGTGTGACTTGAAACGGGCATATCTGTCAAATTCCGCGCGTTTGAACCATAGCATAAGATATTCGGGTAGGAGTTTGCTTTGGTCGGTTACTTCAAAAACAGTATAAATAGCGGATACAAGCCCCTCGTCACAAGTTTGTTGCAGGGCGACGGCGATACGGTCGCCACGCCGTGATGTATCCGGTACATAGGTGAACTGGTTACGGCGAACAACTTTGTATTTTGTAAAATCTGTACCGACTGTATTCGCAATGGATTGTATGAAATATTTTTGCGTACTCACTCCAAGCAAGTTTTCCTCTTTGCCCTCGATATTGCGAACGTCTACCGTCTGAATATATTTACCGAGAGTATCATAATTTGATTTCATAACCTAACTCCTTGAACACGTTTAATAAGTCGGCTTTCGATTTTTCTTCCTCAATCAGCAGTTCCCGAAGTTCGGTTTGGAGCGTTTTCATTTTTGTGTCGAAGTCTATGTTTTCGTCACGGTTGACAAACTCAATATATCGGCTCGGAACGAGTGTATAACCTTTTTCTTGAATTTCGTCAAACACTTTCGCGCTGTAACAAAATTCCGGGATATTGGCGTATGTTTTCTCGTATCCGACTTGTTGCCAGTCGTGGTATGTTTTTGTAACCTTTTGTATGTCGTCCTCTGTCAACTCCACAAACTTCTTTTCAAACGGCGAACCCATTTGACGCAAATCCATAAAAAGGATTTCGTGGCGGCGACTTCGGTATTTTTTCATTGTGCCGCCTAATTCTATCGTCCGCGCACCTTTGTTTTTGTTCAAAATCCACAGCGTCACGCTTATGTCGGTGGTGTAGAAAAGGCTTCGGGGCAAAATAACGATTGCTTCGACTAAATCATTTTTGATAAGTTCTCCGCGAATTTTTAGTTCTGTTCCGTCATCGGATAACGCACCATTTGCAAGCAAAAAACCTGCCACACCGTTTTTCGACAGTTTGGACACGATATTCAAAATCCAACCATAGTTTGCGTTGCTTGTCGGCGGTACTTCGTATCCATTCCAACGCGGGTCGTTCGTGAGTTCGTCATTCCCGCGCCACTCTTTTTGATTGAACGGCGGATTCGCCATTACAAAATCGGCTTTCAAGTCTTTGTGTTGGTCGTTTGAAAAAGTGTTTGCCGCAATTTCTCCGAGGTTTGCGGAAATGCCGCGGATTGCAAGGTTCATTTTCGCAAGTTTATATGTGGTGTTCATAGACTCTTGCCCATAAATGGAAATGTCACGGGTATTTCCTTGGTGGCTTTCGATAAATTTTATGGATTGCACAAACATACCGCCCGAACCGCAACAGGGGTCGTAAATTTTGCCCTTAAAGGGTTGTATCATTTCGGCAATAAGGTTTACAATACATTTTGGCGTGTAAAATTCGCCTTTACCCTTGCCCTCCGCAAGCGCGAATTTGCCGAGGAAATACTCGTAAATTCGCCCGATTATATCCTGCGCCTTGTCGTCCGTGTTGATTTTGTTTATCTCGTCAAGCAAGGACGCAAGTTTTGCCGTGTCGATGTGCAAGCGTGAGTAATAATTGTCGGGCAACGCCCCTTTAAGTGTGGGGTTGCTTTTTTCTACCGTGAACAATGCGGTGTCAATTTTAAGTGCAATGTCGTCCTGTTTCGCGTTTTGCATTATGTACGACCAACGAGATTCTTCGGGGAGGAAAAATACATTTTTCATCGTGTAAAACTCTACAAAGTCAAGGTATTGCTCTTGCCCCTCCGCGATAAGTTCAATTCGCCGCGCCTCAAATTTATCACTCGCAAACTTCAAAAAGAACAGACTTAAAACAACGTGCTTGTACTCCGCCGGCTCAACCGAACCGCGCAATTTGTCCGCCGATTTCCACAGTGTTTCTTCCATACTTGATTCTTTTTTTACTTTTGTTGCTGCCATATTCAGTCCCTCTGTTCTCTCTGTTTTATAAACGGCTTAAACTGCTCGTTGTGCGTCAGAAATTTATGACACAGGCGGGAGCAAGTAAGCGCATTGCGAACATATCGGCTTCGCTTTAAAATGTGTGCTTGCGTTCATTGCGGATTTTTTCACCTGTAAGGTCGATTTTTTTGTCTTTGGCATTTTCTTTAAGTCTTCTGTTCGTGTCCTAAAATATAATGCCCAATTTCGTGGGCTATTGTAAATCGAATGCGATTTTTTGAGGACAGCGAAGCGTCAAAAAATATGTACCATTTACCCTCTACAAGTATTGTGAATCCGTCATTGTTTACACAGAGTTCTTGAAGTTCCAATGTTTGAATGGAAAGTTGTGCGCTTTCATAGGAGTAAAATAGGTAAGCAATCAAGCGCTAAATCAATCAATAATTGCCAAGTTGCCGTTGCGATTTTGCGGTATTTTCCATAGTAACTGTAATTCAAGCCGTGCTAAACTGTGGGATTTATAGTCCTCCTGCGTTACAAGTCGCTGTGTTCTTTGTCCAATATCTCTGGAAGTCCTGCTTCAATCAGCTTTTTGAAACGCTCTAATTTATCACTGGGAATTTCAAATTTTTGACGAACGCCGTTTTTTCCCGCAACAAAAACATAATCATTAGTTTCTGCTTGTTCTTTCTCAGCTATGAGGTAATCAGCGGTAACGTCAAGTTCTTTCGCTAAACGGGCAAGCACGTCATAGGGCGGTTTTATGCCCTTTCGCTCATACTTGTTGTAGGAATCGCGCCTAATGCCTACTCTTTTGCATAATTCAGCCTGTGTCAAATTTTTTTCTTCGCGTTGCTGTTTCAGCTTTTCACTAAACATATTATCGCCCTTTCTGTATGATAATTGAAATAAATTCAACCTTAGATTTAATGCCCTCTTTCATTAACGCTAATACCGCCTGTGTTCGGTTTTGATAGCGGTTTTCAAATCTATAGTCGTCAATATCCTTTAGCAGTTCATCGGGAACGGTAATTGTAAAGCGCGGTTTTAATGTTGGCATTCCTATCACCTCCTACATATTATAAAGCAATTCCTCCATAATGTAAATAATATAGTTGAAACACAATCAATCGAATAATACAACTTGATGTTTTTGGCAAATTCCCATTTGTTTCTAATTTTATTATAGGTATTTTCCAAAGCCATTAATTTTTAAGGCTTTGCACTATCAGAAACAAAAAACTACAACTGAATAGCAAACACCGAAACCATACAACGGTGTTCGTCGGATAGTGTGCCACGAAATGAGCACGCCCACGGACTGTAATCCACATAGTGGCTCGCGTACTTGGTCATCTCGAAAAGGAGCTCTGGGCGAGGGAAAGACGGTATTGGTGAATTTGTGTACATATCAACAAAGATATGTTTCTATATAGATATAGGACAACGGACACAATCATAAACTTTTATTATATATAAAGGCGGTGTTCAATATGCAAACGGTATCTACAGCGCAGTCCGAAACCTATATAAGAGTCTTTAACTCGGAGGGTGTGGATTTTGAAAAAATACTAAGAGCTATTATCGGAAACTTACTTACTACCGAACACTTCGGGACGGTAAGGACGGAGAGGTGAAACTGGCTTTTGGAAAATTACAAAGTTGGTGTTTATTTAAGGCTATCACAAGAAGATGAAACCAACACACAATCTAACAGTATCACGAATCAAAAAAACTTGGTTTACGACTATATTATAGCACACGGTTGGATAGTAACGGAAACGTATATTGATGACGGATACAGCGGAACAAACTACAACCGCCCCGCTTTTCAAAAACTCATTTCCGATATAGAGGCAGGTTCTATAAATCTTGTGATTACGAAAGATATGTCGCGCCTTGGGCGTGATTATATAGATACAGGCTACTATTTGGAGCGTTACTTCCCGACAAAAGGTATTCGTTACATTGCGATAACAGACGGTGTGGACACATTCGACAAACATTCAGCCAACAACGATATAACGCCGTTCAAAGCCTTAATAAACGATATGTACGCAAAAGATATTTCCAAAAAAATACGGGCGGTTATGGATAACAAGCGTCAGAATGGAAAATTTATAGGCGCGTTTGCTATATATGGCTACTCAAAAGACATATCCGACAAAAACAAGTTGGTTATTGACCAAGAAGCTGCCGAAACCGTAAAGAGAATATACGATATGTATCTGAATGGAATTAGTATGTCGCATATAACAAGAATACTAAATGACGAAAAGGTTTTATCTCCCTCGGAGTACAAAAAAGCGCGTTGCAATTACGTCAACGTAAACTCAAAATTCGGCATATGGACACAGCAGACGATAAAGGAAATACTGTCAAACCCTACTTATCGCGGGAATATGACCCAAGGCAGAAGTACCAAAATAAACTACAAGACAAGCAAATTTAGGAAGATAAAGCGCGGTGACTGGATTGTCGTCGAAAATACCCACGAGCCTATTATAGAGGGCAACTCTTTTGAGGTAGTGCAAACAATGCTGTCAAAATACGCCTCGATAGATTACGGTTCGGGTAAGGCACATCACCTTTTTTCGGGAATGTTGTATTGCGGAGATTGCGGTATGCCTATGACATTTAGGCGTGGACAAGGTAAACAAAAAAACAACTTTATAATTACTTGCTCAAATAACGCCCGCAACGCAAAATGCACACGTCACCAAATATACGAGGAATTTTTGGACAAAACAGTTATAGACGACTTGAAATCAATTTCTCGTAAACTTATTAACAGCAAAGCCTTTGCAATGCAATTTGAAACTATGTTGCCGAAAGGAAAACTCCCGCAAAATCCAGTCGAAAAGGAAGTTTCCCGTATAGACAAGCGAATAGAGGAAATACGAAATATCGTTAAAAATCTTTATAATGACAAGATAAGCGGCTTAATATCAGAAGATGATTTTGTGGACATACTGAAATCCTTTAACGATGAAAAAGAAAATCTTTTAAGTCGCCGCGAATCCTTATCCGCCAAACAAGAAGAACTACGGCAACAAATAGACTATATGAGGCTTATACAAGATGTCGTCACCTTTGAAACGCCCCACAAGGCGATACTTGCCCAACTGATAGATAAAATAGAAATATTTGAGGTTGTTACGATTAACGGCAATAAACGACATATGGAAAAACAGATTAAAGCACACTATAATTTCCCCGCCCCGCACGAGTTTTAATATAAAGCATTAAAATTTTTACACAATTACATATATTCAGTTCAGGGGACGGGGAACTCGGCGCCGCCTTGCGCTACCTGAGTCAGCGTTTCACTATGGTAACCAAAGAGGCAGTCGGCACTTTAAATGACATTGGCACAGAAGAACTCGCACACACCTTTTGTAGTTGATAATTTTAAGCAAATTAAAAGATAAGAATTACTTAATTATGGTTAAACGCCTTAGGGCGGCAGCGGCACGGCGAGGTTGCAAACTCGAAAGGCGGTCGTCAGTCCCTGCCGCCTTTATCGTGCCTTATATATAGCGGAACAGGGATTGAGAAAATATAAAATTAGAGAGGGATTGGTTTTTATGAAGATTTTGGCGTTTTACAACAACAAAGGCGGGGTCGGCAAGACTACGACCTGTATCAATGTGGCGTATGCGTTCGCCGAAATGGGGAAGCGGGTTTTGGTGGCGGATTGCGACAGCCAGCGGAACTGCTTGAATTTTTTCACGGACGAGCAGAGCGAGGGCATTTCCAAAACGAGGT
>BNUF01000113.1 GCA_025997155.1 Clostridia bacterium | reverse complement strand
GCTGGCGGGGTATTTAGCCGGTGATGCGACATACCTCCAAATCTTGGGGAAAAGTAAATTTTTTGAACATTTTACTAAAAACTCCCTTGATAAATGTATAAACATAGTATATATTTACAAAGGAGGCATAATGTCATGGAAGCGGTTGTTAAAAAATGGGGTAATAGCTTAGGAATAAGAATACCTAATTTAATTGTTAGGGACTTATCTTTAAAGGATGGTTCTTTTGTGGACATTAAGGACACGGGGAATGAAATAATCATAAAACCGAAAAGAAAAAACAAACTGACAGATATGTTAAACGGAATAAATGATAAAAATCTTCATGAAGAAGTAGAAACAGCCGGACCATTAGGAAATGAAATATGGTAAACAATAACTATATACCCGGTCGAGGTGATATTGTTTGGCTCAATTTTAATCCACAAACAGGGCATGAACAAAAAGGGAAATAGAATATATTATACAAGCAACGGAAGAAGAAACAGTTGAAGTAGTAGAAAAAATAAATATATTGATAAACGAACAATAATACTCAATCCAATGAAACAGGGAGAATTGAATAAGTATCATTCCAAACAATATCACCCAATTTATATTTTACCGGTTCGCAGTGACCGTTTGCGACGGATTTTCCCATGACACGTTTTTCCGAGTGTTTTGCAAAGGTGTAGATATTTTCTTTCAAATGAAAGCGGCCGGGGGAAAAAAAAGTTGACTAAAAATTGACCTTTTCTTGACAACCTGTTTACTTCTATAGACTACCTTAAAAATATCAAGGGTGAATGAAATATTTGCTTTTGGTTTTTACACCGCAGGGTGTAAAAAAATATTTTTGAAGGAGTCTATTATGACTAAAAAGAAAAAGATCATCATTGGTGTGGTCGCAGGTGTGGTAGTAATGAGTTGGGCTATCCTTGGCAGCCTGGCTTCGTTTGGCGCGGGGGCGGTGATGTGGAATTCCGGCGGCTTGGATACGGAGTACAATACTGCGGTAGCGGTAAAAGACTTTGAACCTTTGGAACTGGTTTTTGTCACTACAACCGTGAAAAACGACCACGATGCAGCAGCGGCATATGACTTGTTGCTCAAAGAAGCGCAAAAATTGGGCGGTCATGGGATAATCAATGTAAACATTGACACGCAACGGAAGGGATGGTTCGGGGAAGTGACCGTGACAGCCTCCGCTCTCGCCATAAAATACACCGATTCGGTCGGAGTGAGCACAACAGGCAATAGTTTTGGGGGTCTATCGAAGACATGGCGCAGTTTTTGGCGGGGACGCTGGTAAAAGTGTACTGCGGCTGTCTTTTGTAACGACAGCCGCAGATTGCTCAATCATTGTGTCGATTTTACACAATTTTTACATAAAACTGCTACCGGATTATATATTCCCCTAATATCATCAGTGTAAGAAAACAGAAACAGGAGAAAACTATGATGAAGAAAACTATTCTACTTGTACTTGCGGCGGTATCTCTGTTTGCAGGATGCGCCAAAGGAAATCAGGCGGCCTTTGACAAGGCAAAGGCAATCAACGTTGTATCCCGGGAGGACGGCTCCGGCACACGGGGGGCGTTCATTGAACTTTTCGGCATTGAGGCCAGGGGCGGTGACGGAAGCAGAAAGGATATGACCACCAAAGAAGCCGTTATCGCCAAACAAACCGATGTAATGATGACGAATATTGCAGGAGACAAGTACGCTATCGGCTACATCTCCCTTGGATCGCTCAACAGCACCGTGAAAGCGGCGGATATTGAGGGCGTAACGGCTTCTAGCGAAAATGTAAAAAACGGCGCTTATACCGTGTCCCGATCATTCAACATCGCAACTAAGGGCGAACCGTCTGAGCTTGCCGCGGATTTCATCACCTTTATTTTGTCGGCGGAAGGTCAGGCGGTTGTAGCCAAAAGCTATATCGCGATTATTGACAATGCGCCGCCCTATACCGGCGGCAGGCTCTCCGGCAAAATAGTTGTCGCGGGTTCTTCTTCCGTCACGCCAATTATGGAAAAGTTGAAAGAGGCGTATATCGCTCTTAATCCAAACGCCACTATCGAAATTCAGATGAGCGATTCATCAGCCGGGATGACAGGCGCTATTGACGGGACCTGTGACATCGGTATGGCAAGCCGCGAATTAAAGGACAGCGAACGTGCCGTGTTATCCGCGACACAGATTGCCCTTGACGGAATCGCCGTAATTGTGAACAACGAAAATCCGGTAACGAATCTCACAAAAGATCAGGTAAAGGGTATCTTTACCGGCGCGATGGTAAAGTGGAGTGATGTGATTCAATGAGCAGGGTGAGAGAAAAACTCATGGGCGCCGTGTTTTTAATATCGGCGCTTGCTTCCATACTGGCGGTCGCCTTAATCTGTGTTTTCTTGTTTGCAAACGGCCTCCCCGCTGTAGGGAAAATTGGCGTGTTCAATTTTTTGCTTGGTAAAGAATGGTCGCCGGCGGACACGCCCCCGGTGTTTGGAATATTTCCCATGATACTTGGCAGCCTGTATGTTACGGCGGGGGCGCTCCTTATCGGTGTTCCTATCGGCATACTGGCGGCAATCTTTCTCGCCCGTGTCTGTCCGAAAAAACTCTATCGTGTACTTAAGCCGGGGGTGGAACTGCTCGCGGGTATCCCTTCCGTTGTATACGGTTTTTTCGGCATGGCGGTCATTATCCCGCTTTCAGGCAACAGCATTTTATCGGCTTCTATCCTGCTCGGTATTATGATTTTACCGACAATCATTGGTATTGCCGAGAGTGCGCTGCGTGCTGTTCCCGAACAGTATTACGAGGGCGCGTTGGCCCTCGGCGCGGGGCATTACCGCAGCGTATTTTTTGTGATGCTCCCCGCCGCCAAATCCGGCGTACTTGCGGCGGTTGTCCTCGGGGTAGGACGTGCCATAGGCGAAACCATGGCCGTAATTATGGTAGCAGGGAACCAGGCGCGTATGCCGGTGTCCCTGTTCAAAGGTGTCCGCACACTTACCGCAAACATCGTTCTTGAAATGGGCTATGCCGCGGAACTGCACCGTGAGGCATTGATTGCAACCGGTGTTGTCCTGTTTGTGTTTATCCTGCTCATCAATCTTAGTTTTTCGGCACTGAAACGGAGGGTAACATAATTGCGTAAAAAGCCATCCGAGTTGATTATGGGCGCTGCTACATGGACGGCCGCCGCGCTTACCTTTTCGGTTTTGCTGTTCCTTGTGGGCTTCATCCTGGTGAAAGGCGTCCCTCATATCAAGCCGTCACTTTTCGCACTTAACTACAACAGCGAAAACGTATCCCTCATGCCCGCGATGATTTCCACCGTCATCATGACCTTGTTGTCCCTCGTCATCGCGGTGCCCCTCGGCGTTTTCGCGGCGATTTATCTTGCCGAATACGCAAAGCGCGGCAACAAAGCCGTACTTTTAGTGCGGGTGACAACAGAAACGCTTTCCGGCATCCCCTCCATTGTATACGGCCTGTTTGGAATGTTGTTTTTTGTCACCTTTTTAGGCTGGGGATTTTCCCTGCTTGCGGGAGCGTTTACCCTGTCAATTATGATTTTGCCGCTGATTATGCGTTCAAGTGAGGAAGCCCTGCAAGCGGTTCCCGATACCTACCGCGAGGGGGCTTTCGGCTTGGGCGCGGGCAAGCTCCGCACCGTATTCCGCATTGTGCTGCCCTCAGCAATGCCGGGTATTCTGGCCGGGGTAATCCTTTCCATCGGCCGCATCGCCGGAGAAACGGCGGCGCTGATTTATACCGCTGGAACCGTGGCGCAGATACCTGAAAACCCTATGCAGTCGGCGCGCACCCTGTCGGTTCATATGTACGCTCTTTCCAGTGAGGGACTTCACACCGGCGAGGGCTACGCCACCGCGGTTGTGCTTTTGGTTGTTGTCGTCTTAATCAATACCGGCTCCGCAAAGCTTGCCCGGCGGATTGGAGGCAAAGCATGAACTGTTTTGATATACAAGCTTTGGATTTGTTTTATGGCGATTTTCAGGCGCTCAAAAACATCACCATGGGAATCGAAAATGGAAAGATAACCGCGTTTATCGGGCCCTCCGGCTGCGGAAAGTCAACGCTCTTAAAGACACTTAACCGCATGAACGATTTGGTAGAGGGCTGCAAAATTACAGGCGGTGTGCGGCTGTTTGGCGAAGACGTTTATGGGAACATGGACATCAATCTACTCCGAAAGCGCGTTGGGATGGTATTCCAAAAGCCCAATCCTTTCCCCATGAGTGTATACGACAATATCGCTTTTGGCCCGCGAACCCACGGCATAAAGTCACGGTATGAGCTTGACAAAATCGTTGAGGAATCCCTGAAAGGCGCGGCGATTTGGGGCGAGGTCAAGGACAGGCTGAAAAAGTCCGCGTTGGGTTTGTCCGGGGGACAGCAGCAGCGGCTCTGCATTGCGCGGGCCCTTGCCGTATCGCCTGAGGTGCTGCTGATGGACGAGCCCACAAGCGCCCTTGACCCTATTTCCACCGGCAAAATCGAGGAACTGCTGCTGACTTTGCGGGAAAAGTACAGTATCATTATCGTGACCCATAATATGCAGCAAGCCACCCGGATCAGCGATAAAACAGCGTTTTTTCTTCTTGGGGAGGTGGTCGAGTACACGGACACCGGGGCTCTATTCGCCATGCCGCAGGATAAGCGGACAGAGGATTACATTACGGGGAGGTTTGGATGATGCGCAGTCGTTTTGACGAACAGCTTACACAATTGAATAACAGCCTGATTGAAATGGGCGCTCTTATTGAACACGCCATAGCGAAAGCGGTAAAGGCGCTTGAAGAACAGGATGTGGAGTCGGCTCAAAAAATCATTGAAAATGACGACATAATAGATGACAAGGAAAAGGAAATCGAAACCCTTTGCTTAAAGCTGCTTATGAATCAACAACCGGTGGCACGGGATTTACGGCAGGTTTCCACGGCGCTGAAAATGATTACCGACATGGAGCGTATCGGCGATCAGGCCGCCGATATTTCGGAACTCTGCGTATATCTGGCCGGGCGGAAATATATCATCAACCTCAAGCATATCCCGCAAATGGCGGCGGCAACCATAAAAATGGTGACAGACAGTATTGATGCCTTTGTCAAAAAGGATTTGGCCCTGGCGCAGGCGGTCATTGTCTCCGACAATGTGGTGGACGATTTGTTTGACATCGTGAAAACGGATATGATACAGTTAATCCATGAGGATGTAGAAAATGGTGAACAGGCCGTTGACCTCATGCAGATTGCCAAATACTTTGAACGCATCGGCGATCATGCGGTCAATATTGCCGAGTGGGTCATATTCTCCATTACGGGCAAGCATAAGGACACGCAGGTTTTATAGGCGGGAGGAGGGGGGCACCCATGCCACCGCTTCGTAAAAGGACCACTTGAAAAACAGCCAGTTCTATAGTAAAATCAACACATAACGGTTTGGAGAGGGGTAAAATGCCAACATATAGCGGTATACAGAAAGAAGAAACTCTAAAAGGGCTTGTCCACGATGACTATTTCCTTAAATTCGGCTATGAACCGAATATCGACAATATCGACTTCGTAATCACCGACAAAAAAACGCGTACAGACCTTTTTAGCGATGGTGTGGGAAGCTCAAAACATTACTTGTGGGCGGAAGCGAAAAAGGGCGCTCACGATGTCTTTGATATGTTCACGCAACTCATTCTTACTTGCAAAAAGACGTATGAAAAGGGCGAGCATTTAGCGCCGCCATGGCTCGGTGTTTTTGATGAGGTGCGGATTGCCTTTGTATCATTTCACGATATGCTGCCGATTTTTAACGAAACAGATTTTAACTGGAATACCACGCCGAGCAATCACGAAACTGCGGATTTTCAAAAAGCGAAGGAAAAAGTAACAAAACTGATCGGTGCGAAAGTTGCGGTCTATAACTTTGGCGGCGATGACAAGGAAATAAAAGAGTTTATCAAAACGCATTTTTCCGCTAAAGTCGGCGCAGCCGACTCTGCGTCCACTTCAATCAAAAGCCCTATCACAAAAGATAATTTTGTGCAGATTTTTATCAAATGGGTAAAAGAAGTAAAGCCGTTTATCAATATTCCAAAAGCGGAATGGACGGAGTTCAAGCAAAAGGGTATTCTTGATTGTGATTTTTACCGTGCCGATGTCATGAGCGACGGTGGAAATACGATAACGGAAAAACTGAAAATCGTTTTGAAAAACGATAATTACAAGTTTCAGGAAAACATTAGCGGACGGCTTTTTTCGTCTGATATTAGTTTTACCGATGGCGGCACGGCGTATAGCCGTTTTTGGAATAGATACGAGCGCCCGCCTGCGCTTGAGTATAGACAGCACATCATTGACCGCCGAGATCTTTTAGTTCCTACAAATATTCGCGAAGTAAAGGGTTCGTTCTTTACGCCGAAAATCTGGGCGGATAAGTCAAAGGAATATCTCGCTAAGGTGTTTGGGGAGAATTGGCAGGACGAGTATTATGTATGGGACTGTGCGGCGGGGACGGGAAACTTGCTTGCAGGCTTGACGAATGAATATAACGTGTGGGCAAGCGATGTTGAACAGGGGAATGTGGAAACCATGCAAAGCCTTATCGACATTGACGAAAACCTTAACCTGTTAAGTGGGCACGTTTTTCAGTTTGATTTTTTGAATGACGGTTTTGACAAACTGCCGGAAGAATTGAAGAAGATTATCAACGACTCGGGAAAACGCAAGAAGCTGATTGTGTATATCAATCCGCCGTATGCGGAGGCGACGAGTACGGCAACAGCAACAGGAACGGGACATAATAAAGAAAATGTTGCTACAGCACATAAAACACGGGACAAATATAAATCCACTATAGGTTCTGCTACAAATGAAGTATACGCACAATTTATGGCACGTATATATCATGAAATACCGGAATGTAAGTTGGCGCTATTCTCGAAATTAAAGTTTGTAAATAGTCAAAACTTTATAAAATTTCGTGATTTCTTTAAGGCAGAATTTAAACGCGGTTTTGTTGTTAGAGCCGATACATTTGATAATGTAACAGGAAAATTTCCCATAGGTTTTACCCTTTGGGATTTGCAGGGTAAAAACTTTCCTAAGAGTATTATTTTGGATGTTGTTGAAAAACATGGAAAAAAGAAATTCTGGGCACTCTCAGGAAAATCCATAAATCGATGGATAATACAATTTAATAAGACTGTGATTGATGGTATTGCATATATGGCAAATCCTGCGCCCGATTTTCAGCGTATTAACCAGCCGTATTTAACTGCGCAAGGCGGCAAGGCGCGCATTGTAGGTTTCGTCTGTTGATTTGGTATTCATCGTTCCGCTTTCGGAACCTGCTTTAGCTGGTCTGCGCCCTTGAAAGTATTCCCGAATGTCGTAATATGAAGCA
>BNUF01000112.1 GCA_025997155.1 Clostridia bacterium | reverse complement strand
GTGCGACTTGTTGTACAACCTCGGGCTTAACCGTCTGCTGTGCCGTCTCTATCGGAGTGGCCAAAACTTTCGCCGTTTGCGTATCCTGCGCCTTAAGCGCGTCCGTGACAATCTTTTCAATCGCCTTAAACATTTCAGACACATTCGGAACGTCAAGCAACTCCGCCTTTGTTTGTACGCCGTGGAATTTCTGAACAAAGTCGCTCAAATTCTCGGGTTTCGCCAAATCGACCGCTTCAATCCCCAAATCTTTCAAAATGACTGACACTACTTCGGGTTCTACATTAAGAGACTGCGCGATTGCCGCTATTATCTCCGCGTTCACTTCCTCCGCCGTCTTCTCCGCCGTAACCTGCGCGGTTTGTTCCGTCGCTTGCGCCGTGTCCGCCGCGTTTGTTTCGTCCGCCTTGCCAGTTTTATCCGTTTTTTCCGTTTTATCGGCTTTTTCGGGAACTTTCGGCTTTTCGGTTTTTCCCTTGTTCGCGTCTGTTTGCTCCGGACGCTCGGCTTGCTCTTTGCGTTCAGGGGTAGGTGTCGCCTCGTTACCCTTAGCCTCGGCAATGAATTTCCCGAAATCGGTTTTCGCCGCCTCTGGGAAAACGTCCGCGCTTCTTTCTGCCGCGCGCTGACCGCGCTGGGCGTAAATTGACGCTATTTCCATAAATGCACCTCCTTTTATTTATTTTTTATATTCACAATCAATACATCGGAAAATTTTTCGGTTTTCTTTAATGTATCTGCTTGGAAATACCGATATAATAAGTTAGGCTAACCCCTCTTAACCAACGGGAATGGGGTTCCACCGTTTCATAACCGACGCGGAGTTCTCCGCCGTCATCTCGTTAAGTATCTCGCCCGCGACGGTCGTATCGAGTTTTTTCAAAATTTCGACAACCAAATTAAGATTGCCCGAAATAAGCTGTTCGAGCATCTTCGCCGCGCCTGATTCGTCCATTTCCTTTATAACGGAAATGTACCGCGAAACTTCTTTCTGGGTTACTTGGTCGCCTTTAATCGTCGGGTAAAGGACTTCGGCGTTTTCGGGGGAAATCTCCTCAAAAAAGGCGGTATACGCCTTGGGGTCGCCCTCCGCAATCATCTTGTCAAACTCCGCCTTTTCGGCGCGAAAAGCCGTCTGCGCGTCCTCAAACGCCTTAAGGCGGTCGATTTCCTGTTGTTTCGTGTCAATGTCGGATTGTTTCAAATCGGAAAGGTGCTTGCTATTTGCAAGTTCCGCCTCGAGCTGCGCTATGCGCGTGTTAAGTTCGTCGGCGGACACCGCGGGAGCGGCTTCCTCCCCGCCCTCCGCAGGCGCGGGAGCTTTGACAAGATTCTTCACAATAGGTATTTGCTGTAATTGCGGAGTGATATATTTGTCGCGCAGCTGCAGAGGATTAAAATATATGACCGCCGCAATCCCCACGACAAGCAATAACCCAACGACAGCGGGCACGGGAGACTTTTTCGCCTCTTTATCTTTTCTTTTCTTCCTTTTCCTGTCCCTTGTATCGTCAACGGATACTTCCTCAACCAAAGACGCTGTTTTTGCCGCCACGCCGCTCACCTCCGCAAATTATTATATTTATAACTCACGATTTCATCAGTAACTTTCATTTCCGCTTGCTTCTCTTCAATTAAATACTGTTCGTACACATTTTCCTTTAGTTTTTTGAGCGTCTTCCTGTCTTTCATAGCCTCAACCAATTCCAGCCGCCGCAACTCGGCTTGTTCTTCCGCTTTTTGTATGACGATTTCTTGTTTAGCGACAGCTTCTTTAAGATACGTAAGATAGTTATTGTGCCGCTGTAACTCGGCGGGAGCTATATGTTCCCTGACTTTTTTGCGGAACTCCTCGATATTGCTGGCGCGTTCTGCCAAAAGCGCGAATTTTTTCTGTTTCTCAATCTCAACTTGTTTAAGCGCGTTACCATACGCCAGCTTTTTTTGTTCCTCGAGCTTACTTTTAAGATTAAGGTAACTCGCGAACCGAAAAACAAATTTAGCCACGCTATCACCTACGCCATTATCTGTTTCATAGTATTTACAGCTGTATCGAACGGTACGTTTTCTTCGATTAATTGTGTTATAAATTCCCGTATTTTCGGGTATCTTTTAATAGCGTTATCAATTTCTGGGTTGCTCCCCGCCACATACGCGCCGATATTTATAAGGTCTTCCGCGTCCGCGTAAACCGCCATAACCTTCTTCATCTCGTTCGCGGCGTCTTTGTGGTCGGGTGTGACGACGTCGCCCATAACGCGGGAAATACTCGCCAAAACGTCAATCGCGGGGTACTGGTTGCGGTTCGCTATTTTTCGGTTAAGCACGATATGCCCGTCAAGTATACCCCGCGCCGTATCCGTGACGGGTTCGGTCATATCGTCGCCGTCCACAAGGACGGTGTACATTCCCGTAATCGACCCCTTGTCGGAGTTCCCCGCTCGTTCAAGCAGTCTCGGCATAGCCGCGAAAACAGACGGCGTGTACCCGCGTGAAACGGGAGGCTCGCCTGTCGCAAGCCCGACCTCGCGCTGCGCCATAGAAAAGCGGGTGAGGGAATCCATAAGAAGTATCACGTCCTTGCCCTGTTCCCGAAAATACTCGGCGACAGAAGTCGCCACTTCGGCGGCCTTAAGGCGAACAAGCGCGGGTTTATCCGACGTCGCGATAACGAGTACGGAGCGTTTAAGCCCCTCCTCGCCTAAGTCTTTTTCGATAAACTCGCGGACTTCCCTCCCGCGTTCCCCGATAAGCGCAATCACGTTTACATCGGATTCGGCGTTTCGCGCAATCATACCCATAAGCGTACTTTTGCCCACGCCGCTCCCCGCGAAAATCCCGACGCGCTGCCCCTTACCGATTGTAAGAAGTCCGTCAATAGCTTTAACCCCCATCGACATAGGCTGTTTAATCCTGTTCCGCAAAAGCGGATTCGGCGGGGGGTTCGAGACTCTAAAGTCCTCCCCCTCAAACAACGCCCCTTTGCCGTCCATCGGGTCGCCCAACCCGTCAAGCACCCGCCCCAAAAGGCTGTCGGCAATCTTAAGGGTAATCGGCCGCCCCGCCGCCTCGACAATCCCGCCCTGCCCGATTCCGCTCATATCCCCGAGGGGCATAAGTAAAATCTTCTTGTTGCGGAATCCCACGACTTCCGACATAACGGGGACGCTGTACTTAGTCTTTCTTATATAACACAACTCGCCCAAATTAACGTCAGGCCCGACTGATTCAATCGTAAGCCCGACGACTTGCGAAATTCGCCCTAACTTCTTTATATAAACCTTTTCGTTTACGGTCCTGTATTTATCTAAAGTTATGGGTGCAATCATCTAGTTGTTCTCCAGTATATAGAACAAATTTTCCCGAAGCGCCTGATACTGCCCCGACAAACTGCAATCAATGTCGCCGAAATCGGTTTCAATGATACAGTCGCAGGGCTTAAGCGACAAATCGCGCAAGACTTCTATTGATACGCTCGTGTTAAGTTCTGAAAGGATTTCGTCTTTGTTTTCGGAAACAGCGTCAAAATCGTCCTTTGAAACGTGGATTACGATATTTCCGCTGAGGGTCGTCTCCGACAAGCCTTTTTTTACCAGCGCGTTTATCAGCGTCTTGTTAAAAAGAATCTCGCCGCCGATAAGTTTCGCGATAACGTCCGCGACAAACTCGACAAGATACGGCTCGGAGGAATTTATTAACTCCGTGTGTTCAATCTCCGCGTCCTGTTTCACTCGTTCCGCCTCGTCAATAATCACTTGCGCGTCGGCTTTGCCCTCGTCATACCCCGTTTGATAGCCCTCGTCATAGGCGGCGGCTTTTATCTCCACCGTCTCCGCTTGCGCCGCCTCTCTAAGGGCGGCGACTTCGGCGTTTACCTCGTCAAATGTAGCTGTCTTGTACTCCGCCGCCTCGCGGTGGGCTTTTTCAATGATACCCTCCGCGATTTCCGCCGCCTCGTCTTCTGTCAAAACCGACTCCGCCGCGTCTTCTTCCTCCGCGTTTTCTTCGTCCGTCTCTTCTATTTCGGGCGGTTTCGGGTAATGGATTATATCAAGACTTATGACGTTTTCCCTGTCCACCGTGACATTATTATGGTTAAAAATTCTAGACAATAATCTCGTCACCTCCGCCGCGAGCTACGATAATCTCTCCCGCGTCTTGCAGACGGCGAATAATATTAACGATTTTTTGCTGTGCCTCTTCGGAGTCGGATTTACGCACAGGCCCCATAAAATCCATATCCTCCCGAATCATAGCCGCGAGACGTTTTGACAAGTTCGCGAAAATGAGGTCTTGCACCTCGGGCTTTGCGCCCTTGAGAGCAACGGCAAGTTCTCTGTTGTCGATATCCTGACGAAGTACGGTCTGTATAGCGCGGTTGTCGAGAGTGAGAATATCCTCGAACACGAACATTTTCTTCTTGATTTCGTCCGTGAGTTCCGCGTCCTCCGCCTCCAGCGTCTCCAAAATATTTTTCTCGGTCGAGCGGTCGACGTTCGTCAAAATTTCGACGACAGCGTCTACGCCGCCGATAACGGTAAAGTCTTCCATAACGAGAGACGACAATTTTTTCTCCAAAACTTTCTCGACCTCCTTGATAACGTCGGGCGAGGTTCTGTCCATAAGAGCTATACGGCGCGTAACGTCCGTCTGCTTTTCGGGCGGGAGCTCGGCTATAATTTCCGCCGCCTGTTTCGGCTTGAGATACGAGAGAATCATAGCGATAGTCTGCGGGTGCTCGTTTTGTATAAAGTTGAGAATCTGGCTTGCGTCGGTTTTGCGTATAAAGTCGAAAGGTTTAACCTGCAAAGATACCGTAAGTTTGCTGATAACTTCGTATGCCTTGTCTTCGCCCAAGGCGCGTTCGAGTATCTCTTTCGCGTAAACGATACCGCCCTCCGTAATGTACTGCTGGGCGACGCAAATCTGATAGAACTCCTCAAGAATTGCCTCTCGCACGTCGGGCATAATCGTCGAGATATTCGCTATTTCAAGTGTGATAGCTTCGATTTCCTCTTCTTTAAGGTGCTTGAAAATGTTCGCCGATTTTTCGGGACCGAGAGTAATAAGGAGGATAGCCGCCTTTTCGCGTCCTGTCATTTCCGCTATGGATGTCATTGCCGCCATATTATCACCCTACCCTATTCCCAGTCCTCGTTAAGCCAGTTACGCAGCAGCTGCGCCACCGCCTCGGGGCGTTCCTCGATAAACTTCTCGATTTGCAGTTTGAATTCGTTTTCTTTGTTGATTTCGATACTTCCGCTCGCCGCCGCTTCTTCCTCTTCCGCCTCTTTTTCGGCTTCCGCCGCCGAGGACGCAAGCAAGGTCTCGATTTCCAGCGGTTGTTCGATATCCGTAATCTCTTCAGGCTGCGTCTTCTTGATGAATCCGTAGAGAAGGAGAAGTATCAGCAAGCCGAGTATGACGAGTATCGCGTAATGCTGAACCTGCGAAACTTCGGTCTTTTCGATGAACACGGGCTTGTCATAGGCGAGAATAGACACGTTGTCAAGAGGTATGTGCGTACCCGTCGCCACCGTAAGCCTAAGCCCCTGCAATTCCGTATTCTGCGGGTCAACCTGTGTAAAATTCTTGTTTGCCTCTTTGAATTGTCTCCACGCAAGGGCGGTTTCCTTGGCGTTTCGCCCGGGTTCGATATCCCCCGCGTACAAACCGCTCTCAAAATCCGCTTGGTCGAAAACGTTGTACCGATACAGCACAAGCGCAAGGGACGAGTTGTCGTAATCCACCCAGCCCGTACTTTTTTCCGTGGCGGTGTACTGTTCGTTATAAACATAGTCCGTCTGACTGTCGCTCTTTTTCGCGCTGTATCCGTTGTTGCCGCCCATTTCATATGTCGCGGCGGCGTTGTCGTTCGCGTCAAGCCCCACGTCGCCCTCGTCCGTCGCTCCGCTAGCCGACGACTTGCTCGAAATAGACTGTGTGGGAAACCCGACTTGCCCCTCGTTTTCGTTGGGGTTCTCGTATGTTCGCATCTCTGATTTTTGCTTATCGTTATTGACGTGCAAATTAGAAACGATATTCGCCTCGTCATATATCGGCGCGACAAGGCTCTTCACCTTTGTCTCAAGTTCGTCCGCCCTTGCCCGCTCGACCGCGTAGGAATCCTGAAGGTCGTCCTCGGGCTGCTGCCCCGAATAAAGAGCCAGCGCGTCCTGATTCGTAATCTCTATGTCCTCCATAGTGAGTCCCTTGACGACTCCGCAGATATACCGCGCCATCGTCTGCATCTCTTTTTTGGAGAATTCCTTTGTGGTTGTGAGTACGACAGACGCCGTTGAACGCTGATTCTCACGAATAAAATACCTGTCTTGGTCGGGTACGCTAAAAGTAACCCGCGCCGCCGAAACGCCGTTAAACATTCGGAGGTTGCTCGCGAGGTGCTGTTCGTACTGATTCTGCAATATAGCGCGTTTAGTAGACTCCGTTGTGCCCAGAGTCATAAGGTTAATCGCGTTTACAAAAGAACTGTCGGTCTCCCCGCCGCCCGTCGCCGTGTTAAGCGGACCGTTCACGGAAAGCTCGTAATAAGCCCTGTCCGCGTCCTTTTCCCGCACCTTAAGCACACCTTGGGAGAGTGAATTTCGTATGCCCCCCTCGGTCAGCGTCATCTGGTACGCCCCGCCCTCCGCGTAGGACAAATGGTCGTACAGCACAACCATTTTCGAACGCGTCGCGAAAAATATAATCGCTATTATCGTGATGATAACGGTCGCTATTGTTATGGCTAATTTGATTTTGCGGGTACGGTCAAGTTCCGCCCATTTATCGCGTGTGTTGTTATAAAACAACGAAATCCTCTGCCGCATAAATTCACCTCTCTTTTGCAGTCAATTTCACGGAAAGCGGGTTACAGTTGCATACGCATAATTTCTCGGTACGCGTCCAAAATCTTGGAAGTAACCTGAACCGTAAAATTAAGGGAAACAGAGGCCTGTTGCTGCGCCATAACGACCGCGAGGTAATCGTTCGTTCGTCCTGTCGCTAAATCAACGTATTTTTGTTCCGCCGCGAGTTGGTTGTTGTTCGTATCTTCGATTGTCTGCATAGCCGCCTGAACCATACCTTCAAAAATGTTGGTATCCGGGGCGGGGTCGGCGACACCGCCGATACTTCCCAGTTTGTAAAATGATAACTCGGTAACTCGATTAATCTCGTTTGTTAGCCCGCTGACAGCGTTCATCGGTAACGCTCCTTATTTATGATTTCAATATTTGCAACGTCGCGGTAAGCATACTCTTAGTCGTACTCATCGAGGTGACGTTCGCCTCGTATGAGCGGCTCGCGGAAATAAGATTCACCATTTCCGTAACAGTATTTACGTTCGATTGCTCAACATATCCGTTTTCGTTCGCGTCGGGGTGCGACGGGTCGTACACCAAAGCTCCCGCCGTTTCGTCCTTGACAATCTTTGTCACGCGAACTCCCTTGCCATCCGTGCCCACCGCCAAAGCGTTCGCGAAATACCTCTCAAAGGGGCTTCGTATCTCGCGTTCCTGAAACAGCGGCACTTTGCGTTTATACGGAGTTCCGTCGGCGGTTCGCGTCGTGTTCG
>BNUF01000111.1 GCA_025997155.1 Clostridia bacterium | reverse complement strand
ACGCCGTATTAAAAGTGTTCAAAATCCTTGCAAATAAATATCGTAACAGACATCTTCGTCATGGTCTTCGTGTGTCACTCCTTTGCGGCGTTTTTAATTTTGAGTTATCAAATAAATAATTTCCGAAAAGGTCTATTGTTTTGTACGATAAAGGTTTCGTCTAAAAACTCGTAAATTGCCCTGTTTCCGACTGCCGAGCCAACACGGAAGATGTACGCTTTTGTGCTATCGTCAGCGAAGCCGACACACATATTGCCTTGCGCGTTGCCGACGACATTTGTCACATCAATCGTGGAGCTTGTTCCCGTAAAAGGATTAAACACCGTGATTATTCCGTTCGCGCAGTTATACAGGAGATTGTTACGCATAGTGGTGTAGGTGTTGAGATTTGTCGGATACTTCCAACGGCGAACAGGTACGTCAATTTCGCCTGAATACTGCATCGACAGTCCCAAACTTTTAATGGGCTGTAGAACTTGGTCGCCCGTGAAAGTGTAGGTGTATTTGAAGTGCCGCCCCGCGCCGTTGTTAATGTCGCCGTCAATTATGCTCTCATTTGCGAGAAACTTCCCGCGATACGCGCCGCTTGCCTCGTTTCCAACACGCCCCCAACCGATGATATTTCCGCGCAGATACTGGAAATTATCATCGGGCGGCGTGTCGTCGTCTGTGAGAAAAAATGTGTCGTATGTCGTTGCTGACAGTCTGTCCCACCAAGCCGTGGTGTTAAACGCGTCAAGAAAAACGTGATTGTTTCCGCAAATACGCTCCTTAACTTTTCCTGTGATTTTGTCCGTGTAGTCGATTTGAACTTTGCCGATTACATCAACTTGCGGACTGATTTTTGATTTTTCGCTTATCATTCTGTCGCCTCCCCAAACATTACATTTATTTTCTTGATACCCGCAATTGCCGCCTCTGACGGCTTTTCAAGCGTATATGTCAAGCAGATTTCCCCGTTTTCGGCAACATAATCAACATCAACCGCGCCGCCGTTCTGCTCGTCCTTGACAAGTGAAATGCTTGATACCACGGCGTTTTCGGGCAATTCAAACGGTGTTGTTTGTGTGATTGTCTGTGTCGGGGCGGTTACGTTGGCTGTTAATTTCAGCGTGAAGTTGCCGAGGTTTTCAATAATATTCGCCCTGTCTGTCCAAGCCAATATTTCAGCTTCACCAATCAATCCGTTGATACTGTCTGGTAGTTCATCAATCCCGTATTCGAGAAATAATTCTTCTGTCAGAGTATCTGAAACATATATCCAAGTATCAGCGTTGTCGGGCTGTTCCGGCGCAAAGATAATCGTTTTGAAAGCAATTTCTACAACATTCAAATATTGATTTCCCGATAAACGAACAAAGTTATAGGGTGTCGGGTCGTTAGTTTCTTTCCAGTACCAAGTCGCGCCGATATATGTTTCATTCTCCCATTTTGCAATTTCTACCCAATTCTGTCCGTCAACAGAAGCACTGAAAGCGGCGTTTGCAAGTCTGGTCTCAAAGTCCGGTCTTGGAACAACACCTATTTGAGCTATATTTTGCGGTGTCGGCAAAGTTATTGTAAAAGTATCACCGCTTGGATTTGCGCTTGCTCCTCCGTTACCCGACAAGACACCGTCAAAATAATTTGAAGGAAGGTGAGCTGAGTTATATGCTCCGCTTGAATAGACCCAGTTTCCAACCGTTCCGATATCTGTATCTATAATCTTGTCTTGAAACGAAGGGATATAATACTTTATTCCGACTTCATCGCAGGCTAAGAATTTCAGATTGCCTATGTTTATAATCTCAATAACAATCTGTCCGTTGCCCTCGCGACTGCCTTGCGACATTAGCGTTTCCGTCAAGTAAAAATCTTTGCCGAGAAGATACCCAGTTGGCTTTACGCTGTTTGCCGTTAGGACATATCCCGAACCTCCGCCGCCTCCACGGTCATCGTCAGCGGAACTGTCGGGGTAAGCGCCGCCGCCGCCGTACCAACCGCCTCCGCCCGCGCCTCCGTGACCTCCTGCATAATAAACACCCGCGCCGCCTTGTCCAAATGAGCCGTTAAGCGTTGCAATGCCGCCGACACCGCCTGTCGTTTGGCTTACCCCGCCGCCGCCAGAGCCATAGCTTTCGCCGCGCCCGACACCTGCTACGCCGCCTCCGTGACCGCCGTGCTTGTTACCAGCGCCGTCAGAACCGCCGCCTCCCGCAACGATAACTCGTGTAAGCAAATTGTCTGAAACAAGCCTAATATCTGTAGCCCCGCCACCGCCGGGAAGATTACTTTCCCTTTCTCCGCCGCCGTTAAAACCACCATTTTGCCCGCCAGTGTTGCCGCTACCCCCGACATATAGCCAAGTAGAAATTTCTGATGTCAATGTCAAAATACCCTCGGCATAACCGCCTTGACCTCCGTAAGTAATGTTTGAACGATAACCGCCCTGTCCGCCGTAGCATTTCAAACGATAAAGCCCCGGCGGCAGCGACAAATTCACCGCCGCACCGCTGTAATCACAGATAACAACATCACCATTTTGAACGCCGTTCAAATTCGGCAAATTACTGTAATTAGCCATTTTGTGCCTCCTCAAAACTCACATCAAGACTGATTATATTTCCGTAGCTGTTCCTGTTGGGAAATGGCATGGCGAAATATACTCCGTTTGTTGTCGTACCCTCAAGCGAACCACTATTTTCAAGCACTCTGTCACGGACATACGCGCCGTTTTCAGTAAAAACAACCCACTCCGAATTAAACGAATATCTGTACGCTTTTGACGGCAGAAAACTCTCCGCGACCGCCCACAAGCTGAATCTAATAACTACATCTTCGCTTAATGAAAGGTCAAAATTTTCGGCGAATATGATATTTTCAAGTTGCGTCCTTTCGGTTGTCGGCGGGTAAATTATTGATAAAAGTTGCTCGCTGATACTATCGCTTGGTTTTCCGTCAAGCGTAAAATTTTGGGCAGGAACATCATAAATATGAATGGGGATAAAACCGTAATGCGCAAGTGTTTCAACAATTGCCAAGCTATCTGTTGTGTTAGTTGGAGTTTCGGGGTCTGAACCGCCGCCTGTACCGCTTCCGCTAATCAGCAGAATTTTAGCGGCGTACTGCGAAAAGGGCGTGGTATTCAGGACTTCCACGCCTTTTTCCTTGATTGCTTCACGGATATTAATTTTTGCGGCATAAATCGCCGCCAATTTATCAGCAAATGTCAAAAAAATACCACCCCCTTAAATCAGCCGTTCAAACACAATTTGGTCGTTCACCAAATTCAGGCGTAAAACAGGCGTTGGCGTATAATTCTGTGCGTCCATTGAAACTCCGATTAAGGTATCGTCTGTCCAAAACTGCGTGTCGGCAAGTTCGCCGTCAACATAGGTGTACAGATAATTGCTCATCGAGTGCGATTGTATCGTATTTTGAATCAGTCCGATAGTCGCGGGTACAGGCATATTCATTGCCTCGATTGTCACGTTGTGCGCTCCGCTTGATGTTGATTTTATAGTCGTTACATTTGTACCTCCGTCAATATCAATCGTGTAACTGCCATATGCCTGTTTATAAGTAAAGTATTTTGTTGAAATCGAAAGCCGAATATGCGGGTCTGGTGATGGGTGAGAACCGCCGATTGCGATGTTAAATTTGACGGTTTTGTTAATCGTCTTGATGTCGATGTACATTCGAGCAACCCGATTTACGCCGTCACCAATCTTCACAACGCCTTTGTTTATGGGGATTATGACATTGTCGCGTTTGTACCAAATTTCCTTGATTCCGTATAACATTTTCGCCTCCAGCTATTCTTCGCCGAGTATTGCGTCAAGCACATTCTGCATTGCTCCGACTTGCGACAACGCCTCGTTGTATTCGTCTTTCGTGCCATTGTAGCCTTGTTCTTTCGCGGTATCAAAAGCAGATGAACCCCAACGAGCCGTGGTATCGTTGATGTCATAGACTACAAACAAGGCGTTGTGAAGATTGGTGACGGCGTAAATCGGGTTGCTCGAATGTACATCGACATCAAGACGATTAACAAAACCGTCAAATTTAACATCGCAATCGGCGGTTCTCACCCATCACCAGACCCGCATATTCGGCTTTCGATTTCAACAAAATACTTTACTTATAAACAGGCATATGGCAGTTACACGATTGATATTGACGGAGGTACAAATGTAACGACTATAAAATCAACATCAAGCGGAGCGCACAACGTGACAATCGAGGCAATGAATATGCCTGTACCCGCGACTATCGGACTGATTCAAAATACGATACAATCGCACTCGATGAGCAATTATCTGTACACCTATGTTGACGGCGAACTTGCCGACACGCAGTTTTGGACAGACGATACCTTAATCGGAGTTTCAATGGACGCACAGAATTATACGCCAACGCCTGTTTTACGCCTGAATTTGGTGAACGACCAAATTGTGTTTGAACGGCTGATTTAAGGGGGTGGTATTTTTTTGACATTTGCTGATAAATTGGCGGCGATTTATGCCGCAAAAATTAATATCCGTGAAGCAATCAAGGAAAAAGGCGTGGAAGTCCTGAATACCACGCCCTTTTCGCAGTACGCCGCTAAAATTCTGCTGATTAGCGGAAGCGGTACAGGCGGCGGTTCAGACCCCGAAACTCCAACTAACACAACAGATAGCTTGGCAATTGTTGAAACACTTGCGCATTACGGTTTTATCCCCATTCATATTTATGATGTTCCTGCCCAAAATTTTACGCTTGACGGAAAACCAAGCGATAGTATCAGCGAGCAACTTTTATCAATAATTTACCCGCCGACAACCGAAAGGACGCAACTTGAAAATATCATATTCGCCGAAAATTTTGACCTTTCATTAAGCGAAGATGTAGTTATTAGATTCAGCTTGTGGGCGGTCGCGGAGAGTTTTCTGCCGTCAAAAGCGTACAGATATTCGTTTAATTCGGAGTGGGTTGTTTTTACTGAAAACGGCGCGTATGTCCGTGACAGAGTGCTTGAAAATAGTGGTTCGCTTGAGGGTACGACAACAAACGGAGTATATTTCGCCATGCCATTTCCCAACAGGAACAGCTACGGAAATATAATCAGTCTTGATGTGAGTTTTGAGGAGGCACAAAATGGCTAATTACAGTAATTTGCCGAATTTGAACGGCGTTCAAAATGGTGATGTTGTTATCTGTGATTACAGCGGTGCGGCGGTGAATTTGTCGCTGCCGCCGGGGCTTTATCGTTTGAAATGCTACGGCGGACAGGGCGGTTATCGTTCAAACATTACTTACGGAGGTCAAGGCGGTTATGCCGAGGGTATTTTGACATTGACATCAGAAATTTCTACTTGGCTATATGTCGGGGGTAGCGGCAACACTGGCGGGCAAAATGGTGGTTTTAACGGCGGCGGAGAAAGGGAAAGTAATCTTCCCGGCGGTGGCGGGGCTACAGATATTAGGCTTGTTTCAGACAATTTGCTTACACGAGTTATCGTTGCGGGAGGCGGCGGTTCTGACGGCGCTGGTAACAAGCACGGCGGTCACGGAGGCGGCGTAGCAGGTGTCGGGCGCGGCGAAAGCTATGGCTCTGGCGGCGGCGGGGTAAGCCAAACGACAGGCGGTGTCGGCGGCATTGCAACGCTTAACGGCTCATTTGGACAAGGCGGCGCGGGTGTTTATTATGCAGGAGGTCACGGAGGCGCGGGCGGAGGCGGTTGGTACGGCGGCGGCGGCGCTTACCCCGACAGTTCCGCTGACGATGACCGTGGAGGCGGCGGAGGTTCGGGATATGTCCTAACGGCAAACAGCGTAAAGCCAACTGGGTATCTTCTCGGCAAAGATTTTTACTTGACGGAAACGCTAATGTCGCAAGGCAGTCGCGAGGGCAACGGACAGATTGTTATTGAGATTATAAACATAGGCAATCTGAAATTCTTAGCCTGCGATGAAGTCGGAATAAAGTATTATATCCCTTCGTTTCAAGACAAGATTATAGATACAGATATCGGAACGGTTGGAAACTGGGTCTATTCAAGCGGAGCATATAACTCAGCTCACCTTCCTTCAAATTATTTTGACGGTGTCTTGTCGGGTAACGGAGGAGCAAGCGCAAATCCAAGCGGTGATACTTTTACAATAACTTTGCCGACACCGCAAAATATAGCTCAAATAGGTGTTGTTCCAAGACCGGACTTTGAGACCAGACTTGCAAACGCCGCTTTCAGTGCTTCTGTTGACGGACAGAATTGGGTAGAAATTGCAAAATGGGAGAATGAAACATATATCGGCGCGACTTGGTACTGGAAAGAAACTAACGACCCGACACCCTATAACTTTGTTCGTTTATCGGGAAATCAATATTTGAATGTTGTAGAAATTGCTTTCAAAACGATTATCTTTGCGCCGGAACAGCCCGACAACGCTGATACTTGGATATATGTTTCAGATACTCTGACAGAAGAATTATTTCTCGAATACGGGATTGATGAACTACCAGACAGTATCAACGGATTGATTGGTGAAGCTGAAATATTGGCTTGGACAGACAGGGCGAATATTATTGAAAACCTCGGCAACTTCACGCTGAAATTAACAGCCAACGTAACCGCCCCGACACAGACAATCACACAAACAACACCGTTTGAATTGCCCGAAAACGCCGTGGTATCAAGCATTTCACTTGTCAAGGACGAGCAGAACGGCGGCGCGGTTGATGTTGATTATGTTGCCGAAAACGGGGAAATCTGCTTGACATATACGCTTGAAAAGCCGTCAGAGGCGGCAATTGCGGGTATCAAGAAAATAAATGTAATGTTTGGGGAGGCGACAGAATGATAAGCGAAAAATCAAAAATCAGTCCGCAAGTTGATGTAATCGGCAAAGTTCAAATCGACTACACGGACAAAATCACAGGAAAAGTTAAGGAGCGTATTTGCGGAAACAATCACGTTTTTCTTGACGCGTTTAACACCACGGCTTGGTGGGACAGACTGTCAGCAACGACATACGACACATTTTTTCTCACAGACGACGACACGCCGCCCGATGATAATTTCCAGTATCTGCGCGGAAATATCATCGGTTGGGGGCGTGTTGGAAACGAGGCAAGCGGCGCGTATCGCGGGAAGTTTCTCGCAAATGAGAGCATAATTGACGGCGACATTAACAACGGCGCGGGGCGGCACTTCAAATACACCTACACTTTCACGGGCGACCAAGTTCTACAGCCCATTAAAAGTTTGGGACTGTCGATGCAGTATTCAGGCGAAATTGACGTACCTGTTCGCCGTTGGAAGTATCCGACAAATCTCAACACCTACACCACTATGCGTAACAATCTCCTGTATAACTGCGCGAACGGAATAATCACGGTGTTTAATCCTTTTACGGGAACAAGCTCCACGATTGATGTGACAAATGTCGTCGGCAACGCGCAAGGCAATATGTGTGTCGGCTTCGCTGACGATAGCACAAAAGCGTACATCTTCCGTGTTGGCTCGGCAGTCGGAAACAGGGCAATTTACGAGTTTTTAGACGAAACCTTTATCGTACAAAACAATAGACCTTTTCGGAAATTATTTATTTGATAACTCAAAATTAAAAACGCCGCAAAGGAGTGACACACGAAGACCATGACGAAGATGTCTGTTACGATATTTATTTGCAAGGATTTTGAACACTTTTAATACGGCGT
>BNUF01000110.1 GCA_025997155.1 Clostridia bacterium | reverse complement strand
AACTGGCTTTCAATGCTGTCGGGGCTTATGTAGGTGAGCGTTGTAGGTCTGTCAACTAAAACAGTCCGCAAAAAGTTGATTGCGCGGTGTTCCACGCTGTATGGGTTGTACGCGTCAGCGGTCTTTCGCGAAACTGGCTCGGTGGTTGAAACGCTTGTCGCTATGGGTTCGCCTAAAATATCGAATTTGTTGATACCTCCGCGAACTTGAATTGTATGGAGCGTGGGCGTTTTCGGGTCCATTCCGCGCTTGTCTTTATACACCATATCAAACAATTCTTGAAAACTTGTAACGCCCGTGTTTTTAAGCCAAACGGCGTTGTTAATCCCCTCTACAAAACTTGTTGAAGTGGTCTGAACTTTAAGCCCTATCGCGTTTTGACTGCCTCTGTTGACATCACTTTTAAGAAAATTCACCAAATCCGCGCCTGTCGGGCTTGACACGCCCATTTCAGCCATATCGTAACCAAGAATAAACTCGCCTGCCGCGAACACATCACGTTTTCCCACAGCTTCAAGCGGAGCTTTATCGTACTGCGCAATCCCGCCTTTGCCCGCTATTGTGTTCCACAAATCCGCCGTTGTCGCGTCTGAATAATACCCGCCTAAGAACACGCTGTTAAGCAAGTTGTACTGCGGGTCGGAGGTTATGTGCGAGTTGGCGCAGGCGGGGAACAGCATCACAAGGCGGTTGTCTTCGCTTTGATAAACGATATTCCCGAACACGTCAAGGTAAATAGGGCGGTCTGCTATTGATTTCGTATCGATGTTGTTGTACGCGCTCTTGTATTCACCGCTTTCGGCGCGGTGCAGCGCCGAGTTAAGGAACATTAACATCATCTGCTTGTCATAACTTTCGTTGTAATCAAGTACAATCTTTTTGCGAAGTCCAGCGTCGGATACGTCCACATAAAGCCGCGACAGTCCCGACACATCAGCCGCCTGATTCATTGCCCCCTCGATACCGCCGACATTCATAGTTCCTTGCGGAAAGATATTTTTGACAGTCGCCTGTTCGGTTTTTGCTTGCTCCGAGTTGTCGTTCGCCATTGCCGAAAAATCCTCGGGCAACGCCTGTTTTTCATCAACATACAAAGGACGCAGACTGCTTTGATTCTTGCTTGCCTGTATAACAAAATTCAGCATACCTTTCAAAACATCATCGGTAGTTCCAGTTCCGAACTGCAAGGCGCGGTAGCCGTAGCCGTCCGTGCCTTTCTTCGAGCCTGTCGAATACGCGCTTTCATAGTCGTCCAAAAAAGGCGTGACATAGTTCGAGAGGAAAATCCCGAAAATAGCAAGTTCGTCTGAATCCCACTTGTTTATGTCATAATCGGAATCAAGCAACGGCGAACCCAACGCCTCGTTCGTGCCAATCTTATTCATACTTCCGTAATCCGCAAACACCGTTACAGTAACTATAATCAAAACCGCAATCACAGCCGTAAACCGCTTTATCAATTTTTTTCTGATTTCAATCCCCTCCAAATCAATTAAATTCAGTTAAAAATAAGGCTTTTCAAGTTTTTAGAAACGCTGCCGAACCACCGCAGAACGTCCGCGAAAACTCCCGTGCCGTTTCCCGCTATAATCAAAACGCCCACCGCGCAGACGGCGGCAGAGAGAAGTATCGCGTCTCTGAGCGTAGCCTCGCGCTTGTCGCCGTAACTTTCAGAGACCGCCGAAAGCCGCCCGAGCGTCAAAATTTCAAGAACTTTTGCGCCGAAAGTAAGATTTATGTCCAAAAACCAAGCAAGCGGCAACAAAACCGCGTAAAAAATAAGGAAAATCCCAAGCAGCAGAAAAACCGTTTTGACGTTCCCCGCCGCCCTCAACGCGTTGGTTTTGTTGATGTCCGCCTGTATCAGCATAATCGTTGCGGGGTCAAGTATAATCATACCCGCCTGCTGCATTTCAAAACTATAATTGCCTAAAAATGACTGGTCGAGGCGGTTCACATCAATTCGATAATTGAAAAAGTTATCAGAAAGCCAGTTGTTCCACCAACCGAGTGAGTTTTGCGTGTCATCGGAGCGTTTAACCCAGTTTGCGTAAAGGTTCGTGACAAAGGGGCTTAAATCCGCTTTCATCGCGTACATAACGGGGCGGTTAGGTGCGTTTTGTATGTCGTTGGCGTAATCCGTCCTGTCGATTTCCTCTGACGGAAATCGAACGCTTACGCCGATTTTATCAACATATTTTACTGCGCGGTGAAGTGAGTTTGCCGCCGCCGTATCAAGGTCCGCCGCGTTCGTATCCGTGCCTGTTTCCGCGCTTACAACCCCTCTGTCGAGTTTGATTTTTTCTTGTCGGCTTGACGCGTCGAGTAAATCCGTAACCTTGAAAGATGTATATATTTCGGGCATTTCGTTGCCCGCATTGTCGAGATACACGGCAAACACGTCCGTCAGCGTTCCCGCAAACCGTTTCACGCGGAAGAACCGCCCGGTAGCTATAAACTGCTCGCTGTCTACCACGGAGGGAATGTCAAGAAGTTCCGCGTAATCCATAAGAACTATCCTCGCGGACTTAATGTCGGGGTGTGAGGTGCTGTTTGCGCTGCTGTTAGGGGCGTCGTCCATTTTTTCGTTGTTGTACAACGCCTCGTCAGCCCACGGGAACTCGTCGATATTCGTCACTGTACTGCTCCCGCCGTCAAACGCGAATGAAAGCCGCGCCGTCATCGCACTCGTCGGGACAAGGCTTTTGCCCTCATCGGCTTGAACTTGTTTCTCCGTGAGTTTGTAGATAAAGGTGTTGGTGGTGTTTACGGGGGTTACGCCCTCCCAAGTGTCCGCCCCGTGCGCCTTGACTTCCGGGGCAATGTAGGTGTTGTTGTAGGAATTGCTTGACGTACCTGTACCTCCTGTGTTTCCTGTATCGCTTGTACCGCCCGAACCGCCGCCGCTTCCGCTTCCCGCCGCCTCGGGCTTTTTCCCTAGCTCCAAACTTAACTTGTTTCGCCGCCGCACTTCTCCCGCCGCAAGGTTAATCACAAGGTCGCTCTCTTTAAGCGTACTTTCAAAACGCTTGCCGTCCTCCGCAAGGCTTATCTGGTCGAGAACAAAAACAGGATACTCAATCAAATAAGTCGTGTTCGTGGCAGTATTGATAAACATTTTATCCGAGCTTGACTTTCCTGTGATTATGTCAACGAACAGCTTGTTGACTTGTTCAAGACGCACAAGCCCCGCAAATTCGGGGTGTTCCGTAACTTTATCCTCATAATGCCCGCCGCCCGCCTCGTTCTCGTCGGCTACCCACACAGTCACCAAATGATAGCCCGTCGTGAAGATTTTAAGGTCGTGCATACCCGTTTCGTCTTGCCTTAGATAGTTCGCGCCTACGGTTTCGTCTTTCCAATGAAATCCCGCGCTGTTGCCGTTGGGTTCTGTCAAATCCCAAATATCGGCGTTGACCGCAAGCCCCCCCACGCCGCCGTTTGGATACACACTTCTAAGCAAACCCTCTGAAAGCGCAGGCACCGTTGTGCCGCTTTTGTCGTCTATAATGTGACTTTGGTCGTCCCACGGCATTGTCGCGTGCAAGATAGGCATCGTGGTAGTTACTTTTCCGCTGTCCTGAAAATATCCCTCAAGAACAGTCCACGCCGTTTTGTCCTTTAATCCCGACGCCTTTGCGTCGCTGATTGCTTTTGCAAGGCTGTCGAGAGTGGTGTCCGCGTCAAGCTGTTCTTTCAAGACTTTGACGTTGTAGCGCGTTGACTTTTGAAGCGACGCCATATCGTTTCCCGAAAATCCGTAGGGTTCGGGGGTCTTCCGCGCCCCTATGCCAAGTCCTCCGTTCGTTTCTCTAAGTGCGCCGTTGTTTTGGTGGGTGTACTGGTGAGAACCGCCGCCGAGTATGCTTGCTTCGTTGACTAAACTAAGGGCGCGTTGGAGCTGCGCGAACTGCTGGGAGTTGACTGTAAGCGAGGAGTTTTCGCCCGAGCCTGTATCTGTCTTGGCTTTCGCGTCCGCCTCCCGCAAAAACTGTATCCAACCCTCTGTTGAGGCAATCATAGCCGCGCTTGTTTCGGGCGATATTGCGTTCGCGTATTCAAGTTGGCGTATATATTCCTGCTGCTGCGATACCCTTGAATTGAAATCATCGAGTGTGTGCCTGTCGAAGCCCGCGCCAGTCTTGCCCGAACAACCGCTTAAACTAAGCGTTACCGTAATTGATAAGAACCCGCAAATCAAGGCTGTGAGCCGTTTTGTTTTAGGCATATTTTTCCCTCCTGTCGTTTGCATAAAAAAAGCCGCAACTTTGTGGGTTACGACTTTTTGTTGGCTATTCTGTTTTGTTTTTTACGGTTGGTATTCAATGCCACGTGCTTGTAATTCTCTTATTAGGTCGGGCTTTGCGTTTTCGGGTAATTTTGCTGTATTTATTGCTTTTGATAATGTTGCGCCGAAATCTAATATTATGTTTATGACAGCTTCAATCTTAGCCTTGATTTCGCCCTCAACAAAGCCTTTTCTTTCAGCGGTGGCAATCCCCGCGTTGTAATCCGCTATCGCTTTATCCACTCTCGCAGCCACGGCTCTTTCCTCCTCGCTCATATTCACTAATTTTATGACGTCCGCCGCCCTTTTGATATAGTCTGGCGCGGTATCGTCCGTTTCGCCTGATATAAAGAAATTTCTCCAGTATTCTTGATTTTCGCTTGTAGATTTTGTTTTAAGGATTTCAAAGTAGCCAATACGCATTATCAGAGGCGTAAACTCTTTTTGCTCCACTTCGTCGAATATTTTGAAAACGCGGAACGCCCTATCGCTCTCGAACGCGTTATACCGAAGTATGTTAAGGGTATATACGGGTTTAAGGCTTGAATAGAGGTTTTTCGGTATTTTTAACGATGTTTCGTCTCCATAGTTTTGGCAGTATTTGTCGAAGTTGTAGTACATTGAGCGTTCGTCAAAATAATCCGTTTTCGCTACCTGCATTTCCGCTGTGAAGTCCGCAAATATTAGGTTAGCGGTGACATCTCTTAAAGTTTGACGCAAGATTATACTTTCGCCTTTTTCTTCCGCTTCTTTGAGTATCTTTTTGTAGGTTTCGATACTGTATGGATTTTGTATGATTATATCGACGGGGTTTAAGCCGAAAAAGTCATTTATCAAACCACGCAGAATGTCGAGGTTGGCGGTATCGGCGAACGTTTTTTTGAAGCCGAGGTCATTGGTGGGCAAAATCCTGTCGTTCAAGTGTGCGTCCTCCTTTGCGTCTGTGATAGTAGCTTTGAATACATTATATTATTTAATTCCCGAAATAGCAAGAGGTTTGTTTTTTAACGGAACGCGTGATTCCTGTTGGGTTTCCGTCTTTACCGAACATCAGGACATACTCTCCGCCGTTTGATTTGTCCTTGTATCCTTAATACAAATTTTATGTATACGGCGGTCTGAACCGACCGCCGCCTTTGATTTCGCTTATCTTCCGTCAATCAATACCGCTATATATTTCACAAGAAACTGCAAGAACACCCCCCACGCCCCCGTGAACGCAAGGCTGAAAATAGTCGCGCCCACTACGTAAGTCCGAATTTTCTTTTTAACATACGCCGCAAAGACGTTATCGCCGCTTAAAACCGCTTCCTCAACGGCGTTTACAGCGTCGAAACTTACCAAAAAACGGCTTACCTTCGCGTTTAGTTTCGTGTCTATAAAGTCGGCAAACTCTGTAACGTTAAGGTAAAGTATATCAAACGCCGTGCCGACAATCACCGCGATAAACGACAAAACCATAAGAAGCCCCGACGCGAGATTTCCCGCGTCCGCGATTATGGTTTCGTATTTTCTAAGCGCAAGCGCGTTTGGCGGAGCGTCGGCGTATTCCGCGAATTTATTAAAAATGTCCAAGTCCTCGCCGCCTTAATTAGCCAAGCCTTTAAGCCCGTCCACAATGCCGGAAACCAACTTCATAGCGAGCATCCAAATCACGGCGATGTCGCCGCTGGCAAGGATTATAACCAAAATCGCCAGAATAACCACCCCCACCCACGAGTTTTGGAACCACAGCAATAGTACGTGGGTATCGGACATAGCGGAATCCTCGACGGCTCTTATCGCGCCGTGGGACACCCAGCGGAATTTCTTCTCGCCCGTTTTCTTGTTTGTCGATGTGACAAGTCTGCTGTTTGAATTGCTTGTCGCCTCAGACGCCTTGTCCTGAAACCACGGAGACACGCAATACAATATATCAAGCACGTTCACAAGCCCCGCGATTATGGTGGCGGCGTAAAGGATAAGCCCCTGCGCCGCGCTTATAAGCCCAGAAAACCCCGACATAACCGTGAGTGCCGTGTCCGTGTCAGGCTCAATGTTCGCACCCTCTATAAACGACTTCATCTTTTCGCGCGCCGCGTCGCCGCCGCCCTCTTTGTTTATGGAGCTTTTCTTTACCCTGTCGTCCGAAATCCACACATCGATTTCTTTCGTCGTTTTATCTCCCGAGGTCGTCGTAACCGTGACGGTAATCGTGTATTCCTGCCCTGAAACGCCGTTAGGCGGCTCTTTCTTATAATAGGTGAAATACTGCGACGGGCTAAGACTGCCCGCCTCTATGTCGCCGTCAGAGTTCAGTTTGCCCGTCGCCACTGCCGAAACGTTCTGCTCGACCATAGACTTATCAATGTCGTCCGCCGCGAACGCCGTAAGCGGCAAGGTTAAGACCATACTGACGAGCGTCCACAATACGAAGCAGAACGAAAAAAACGCCCGATTCGGACGTTTGTCGTATACTCTCATAAAAATCGCATCTCCTTTTTAGTTTTATAAAAACCCTCTCAAACGCTGATATATGCTCACTCCGAGTGACGGAGCAAAGTACAGTATCCATAACACAATGTTGATTTTTGAAGCGACGAAACAGAAAAAATCCTCCCACGCCTCTCCTGTCGAAAACTTGAATTTCCCAATCTTTTTTGGGAAAAACCTAACTTTTGTGTTGCCCCAAAAGACGAGCCGAACCCCCGCCGAAGTCGCCATATCAGCCAAAATATGTGATACCCATCCGCTTATAAAACCGAGCAAGATAAGTGCCGCTATATCAAGTGTGGACTGCGTAAGTGCAACGTCCGTGTACCCTTTGATTATATCAAGTATCCGTTCCGAAAAAACAAAAGCCGCACACATAAGAATAGTTAAGTCAATCGAGTGCGTAAGGCGGCTTCTATGCCCGTCTCCTGCGAGATAAATGAGCTTGTTTAACACGAATTTAATCGGGTTCTTTTCGGGGACATTCTCCCAAGGCACGTCAAGGTCGGGGGCGACCCCGCCGAGCATCGCGGCGTTTGTCGTGATGAACACCGCTAAATACGGGTGTATCCCGCAATGAAAGTTGTTTGAACGGTACGCCGCGTATGTCGTTATGACCGCCAGCCCGACGGCGGCGGTTTGGTGAGTGCGTTTTAACATCTTTTTTTCTCCTAAACCTACACTTGAATGACGCGCTTTTTTATCGAAAAAGTATCAGCCGAAAGCTGCGCCACGCGGTACACCGCAAGGTCTTCCTTGCCTATAAGACTGATAAAGTGTTTGACATATTTTTCGGGTATGCGAACCTCGATATAATCAGTGTCAGGGTTCGACAGCGCCGCGTCAATCTCGGGAAGCTGCGCTTGCAGAGCCGTGCGGTATTTGTTGCGTTCGCGCAAGGCTTTTACTTCCTCCTTGCGCTTAGAGACGGTGGCGGTTCTCATACGCC
>BNUF01000109.1 GCA_025997155.1 Clostridia bacterium | reverse complement strand
GCAAAAACAGTTAAAATCGAAAAAGAAAATACAATCATCGTTGACGGCGCGGGAGAAAAAACCGAAATCGAAAACCGTGTCGCGCAAATCAAATCTCAAATCGCCGACACGACTTCCGACTTCGACCGCGAGAAACTTCAGGAACGCCTTGCTAAACTCTCGGGCGGCGTTGCGGTAATCAAAGTCGGCGCGGCTACCGAAACGGAACTCAAGGAGAAGAAACTCCGCCTTGAGGACGCGCTGGCGGCGACACGCGCCGCTGTTGAGGAAGGTATGGTCTGCGGCGGCGGAGCGGCGTATATCCACGCGTCCAAAGACGTTTACGCCGTAATTGCCGAACTCAAAGGCGACGAGAAAACAGGCGCGTCTATCGTTCTCAAGGCTCTCGAAGCTCCTATGCGCCAAATCGCCGACAACGCGGGGCTTGAGGGTGCGGTAATCGTTCACAGCGTTAAGGAAAAAGAAAAAGGCGTCGGCTTCGACGTAATCGCCGAGGACTTCGTCGATATGATTGGCGCGGGCATTATCGACCCGACAAAGGTTGCAAGGAGCGCGCTCCAGAACGCGACTTCCGTTGCGGCTACCCTCCTCACGACAGAGGGCGCAATCGCCGACATTAAGGAAGCTGAACCCCCGATGCAGATGCCTCAAGGCGGTATGGGCGGTATGATGTAATCAGAAACAATAAAAAAGGGCGGCTTCAAGTCGCCCTTTTTTGTATTGAATTTTCGGAGCGTATGTATTATAATGGTTTTAGGGGTGATAAGGGTGAACGGTTTTAGGGCGGCGGCTCTCTTGAGCATTTGCGGGGGATTTCTTGACGCGCCGTCAACGATGATTGTATTTTCTTTTTCGATTTTAACTGTTTTTGCGCGTCCGAGCATTTCAAGTGTCGTGTCCTTGAGTTCAAGCCCAAGTTCGCCCGTGATTACCTGCCCGCCCGTGAGTATCGCAATGTCCTTGAGCATATCTTTGCGGCGGTCGCCGAACCCGGGAGCTTTCACGGCAACACAGTTGAACGTTCCGCGCAATTTGTTGAGGATAAGGGTAGTAAGAGCTTCGCCCTCGATATCTTCCGCTATGATTAAGAGTCTTGCGCCTGATTGTACGATTTGTTCAAGAAGTGGGAGCAAGTCCTGAATATTTGAAATCTTTTTGTCCGTGATTAAGATATACGGGCTTTCGAGCTGCGCAACCATTTTTTCGGTATCCGTCACCATATAGGCGGAAAGATAACCGCGGTCGAATTGCATACCCTCGACGAGTTCGAGTTCTGTCGCCATACTCTTTGATTCTTCGACGGTGATAACGCCGTTGTTGGTAACTTTTTCCATTGCTTCGGAGATAATGTCGCCGACAGAATCGTCGCCCGCCGAAATCGACGCGACACGCGCAATGTGGTTTTTGCCCGAAACGACTTGGCTCATACCCTTAATCGTGCCGACAGCCGCGTCTGTGGCTTTTTGCATACCCTTGCGAAGTATAATGGGGTTCGCTCCCGCCGCGATATTCTTGAGTCCCTCTCGAATCATCGCCTGTGCTAGAACTATCGCCGTCGTCGTGCCGTCGCCCGCGACGTCGTTTGTCTTTGTCGCGACTTCCTTAACGATTTGCGCCCCCATATTTTCGAACGCGTCGGGCAATTCGACTTCTTTCGCGATTGTAACGCCGTCGTTTGTGATAAGAGGTGTGCCGTATTTTTTGTCAAGAACGACGTTGCGTCCTTTCGGTCCGAGCGTCACTTTAACTATGTCGGAAAGTTGGTTCACGCCGTTTTCAAGCGCGGTTCGCGCTTCGATGCCGTATTTGATTTCCTTTGCCATTATATATGCCTTCCTTCTTAATTATATTGGATTATTCAACAACCGCCAAAATGTCGCCCTGTTTGATGATGATATATTCTTCGTCGTCAAGTTTTACCTCTGTTCCGGCGTATTTTGAATATATGATTTTGTCGCCGACAGATACCTCGATTTTGATTTCTTTGCCGTCAACAACTCCGCCCGGACCTACGGCGACAACTTCCGCCTCTTGCGGTTTCTCTTTCGCGGTAGACGGTAAAACGATACCCGATTTGGTTTTTTCTTCCGCCTCAAGTTGTTTGATTACCACTCTGTCGCCCAATGGTTTTAATCTCATATTTTATAACCTCCTGTGAATTAACGCTGTTATGTTTTTGTTAGCACTCTTGTTTGGTGAGTGCTAACTCTTGCGTTTATATTAATTCATAAAGGAATTTTTTGCAATTTTTATTTTCGTATATAATAAGCCGTTTTAAGAGTTTAAAAGCATATTAACTCTTTTTATCTAACTTTATCTTAATTTTACTTGAAATTTCGCGTTTTTATAAATATTTGACAGGTAAATATAAATGCATTAAAATAGAAAGAAAATATAGGAGCTTATAAATGAAGTCTGATTTTATACATCTTCACGTACACTCGGAGTACAGTCTCCTTGACGGCTCGGCAAAAATCGGCGACATTGTGGCGAAAGCCAAGGCGATGGGTATGCCCGCAATCGCGCTTACCGACCACGGCGTTATGTACGGCGTTATCGACTTCTACAAAAAGGCGAAAGCGGAGGGCGTGAAACCGATTCTGGGCTGTGAGGTTTATGTCTCGAGCGGCTCGCGTTTTGACAAAACCTCACAGAGCTACTACTACCATTTAATACTCTTAGCCGAAAACAACGAGGGCTACAAAAACCTGATGAAACTCGTGTCCTTGGGCTTCACGGAGGGCTTTTACTACAAGCCCCGCGTTGACATAGAACTTTTGCGAAAATACAGCAAGGGGCTAATTGCGCTTAGCGCGTGCGTATCGGGCGTCGTCGCAAAGGATTTTTTGTCCTGCGGATACGAAAAAGCGCGGGACAGCGCCGCCCTGTACAAAGAAATTTTTGGCGCGGAGAACTTTTTTATCGAAATTCAAGACCACGGTTTTGAGGACGAACGCAAAGCTGCGAAATCCCTTATAAAAATCGCGGAGGAACTCGGGCTAGGCGTTGCCGCGACAAACGACTCCCATTACATAGCAAAAGAGGACGCGCCCGCGCACGACGTGCTTCTTTGCATACAAACAGGCAAGACGATTGACGACCCGACGCGAATGAGGTACGAGACGGAGGAGCTTTACATAAAAAGCTCCCTTGAGATGAGCCGCCTTTTTTCGTATATCCCTCAGGCGCTTGAAAACACCGTGAAAATCGCCGAACGCTGCGACGTTTCGATTGAGTTTAATAATTACAAATTGCCGAAATACGCGCTGCCTGCGGGGACGGACGCTTCACTTTATCTCCGCGAACAATGCGAACGCGGAATTTTGCGAAATTACGGCGAAATCACCCCTGAGATTCTCTCAAGGCTTGACTATGAACTGGACACCATACGTACTATGGGTTTTGTGGATTATTTTCTCGTGGTATGGGATTTCATAAATTACGCCCGCGAAAAGGGTATTGCCGTGGGACCCGGACGCGGTTCGGCGGCGGGCAGTATCGTGAGCTACAGCCTCGGGATTACCTCTATCGACCCGCTTAAATACAACCTCCTTTTCGAGCGTTTTCTGAATATCGAGCGTATATCGATGCCCGATATCGACATAGATTTCTGCTATGAACGGAGGGGCGAGGTTATAAATTATGTAATCGAAAAGTACGGCGCGGAGTATGTCGCGCAGATAATCACTTTCGGGACAATGGCGGCGCGGGCGGCGATACGCGACGTCGGGCGTTCGCTGGGGCTTGCCTACTCGTTCGTGGACAGGATTGCGAAGCTCGTCCCCCAGCAAGTGGGGATTACGCTTAAAACCGCCCTTGAGAACGTGTCTGAATTATACGAATTGTACAAGTCAAACGACGACGCGAACAAACTCCTCACAATGGCGATTAAACTTGAGGGGTTGCCGCGCCACGCCTCCACCCACGCGGCGGGTGTCGTAATCTGCAACGAGCCCGTGTCGGAGTACGTCCCGCTTAACCTAAACGACGGCGTTATCACGACACAATTCACGATGAACACGATTGAGGAGCTTGGCTTGCTCAAAATGGATTTCTTGGGCTTGCGGACGCTTACGGTAATCCAAGGCGCGGCACAAGCGGTTTCTCTTGATATCTCAAAAATAAGCTATGAAGACGCGTCCGTGTACGAAATGATTTCATGCGGGGATACCGACGGCGTTTTTCAATTGGAAAGGCCAGGTATGCGTTCGTTTATGAAGAGCCTTAACCCGACCTGCCTTGAGGATATCATCGCGGGGATTTCGCTTTACCGCCCCGGACCTATGGACTTTATCCCTAAATATGTACAGGGAAAAAACAACTTTGAGTCCGTGCGGTATACTCACCCCTCCCTCGCCCCGATTTTGCGCGAAACATACGGCTGTATCGTTTACCAAGAACAGGTAATGCAGATTGTACGCACTCTCGCGGGGTATAGCCTTGCGCGGAGCGACCTCGTGCGCCGCGCTATGTCCAAAAAAAAGACGGACGTAATGGCGAAGGAGCGGCAAAATTTCATATACGGGTTGGGGGACGAACTCCCGGGTTGCCTGAAAAACGGCATACCAAAGGAATCGGCGGAGAAAATTTTTGACGAAATGACGGATTTCGCGAAATATGCCTTCAACAAATCCCACGCGGCGGCGTATGCCGTCGTCGGATACCAAACGGCATATTTAAAAAAACACTATCCTACGGAGTTTATGGCGGCGCTCCTCACCTCGGTTATGGATTTTACCGAAAAAATTACAGAATATATCCAAACTTGCAAAAAAATGGGAATACAGATAGCCGCGCCGAATATCAACGAGAGCTACGCCTATTTCAGCGTATCAAACGGTAAAATAAATTACGGACTAAGTGCTATAAAAAACGTCGGGACGCATTTTGTGCAAAATTTGGTGGAAGAACGAACCGCGAACGGACGCTATAACAGCCTTACCGAATTGGTTATGCGAATGTCGGCGGCGGGGCATGAGGTTAGCAAACGCGTTGTTGAGGGGCTTGTGTTTTCGGGTGCGCTTGACGGTTTGAACCCAAAAATAAAGTACCGAAAACAGTATATCGAAATGTTACAAGGCGTTTCCGCCGCCGCCTCTTCGGCGCGAAGAAACAACAACGAACACCAAATGTCACTATTTGACGACCCGCAAAACAACATAAGCAAATATGACGACCCGATACCAGACGCGGAGGAATACTCAAAGAGCGAACTGCTAGAACGCGAGCGGGAATCCTTGGGGATTTACCTAAGCGGGAACCCCGTTGACGCGTATATGGAGGTTATGGGGCAGTATATTAAACAATTCAGCAACGATTTCGCCTACAACCCGAGTGAGGAAACCGAAACGCCCCGCGTCCGCGACGAACAAAGAGTCGTTATCGGCGGGATTATAAACGGCATCAAAACTCATATTACCAAAAAAAACCAAAGTATGGCGTTCATAACCCTTGAAGACCTGTACGGCGCGGTTGAAGTCGTCCTGTTCCCGAATGTTTACGAGAAAGACGCGTACAGAATAGCGAAAGGCGCGCCGATTATGGTTGTCGGCAAAGCGTCCGTCAAGGAGGAGGAAAACGCGAAAGTCCTTTGCGACAGAATCGGATTCTACGACGACATACTGGACAATCTGAAAAAACGCCCTGTTTCCGGCTAGGGAACAAGGCGTTTTCTTTATAGAGGCAAGTCCAGATTATTGACCTTACCGATAATTTTTTGTGTTTCTCGTCGCATACGGCGGCGTACACGCCTGTCGCTCAACGCCCACGTCAGCGCGACCGCGCCGACGAACCCGCCCGCGATAAGCCCCGACGCAAAACCATTTTTCCTCATAATCACATCACCTTTCAAACTTGCGGTTTCACAAGTCCTTATTATTATGAGGTAAAAATATTTTTTTATACAAGCAAATGCACGAAAAGCCCGCTGCGGAGTTTCGGCTCGAACCACGTGGATTTTGGCGGCATAATCTTGTTATCGTCGGCAATGTTCATCAGTTCAGTCATTGAGGTGGGGAACATTGCGAACGCAAGCACGCAGTCGTGCCGCGTCCGCCGCTCAAGTTCGTCAAGCCCGCGTATACCGCCCACAAAGTCGACGCGTTTATCTGTACGCGGGTCGTCTATCCCAAGAATATCCGAAAGTATATATTTTTGCATTACCGAAACGTCAAGGCTCGCGATAACGTCGTTTTCGTCGGCGACAGAGGGTTTGAGCTCCAGTAAATACCATTTTTTGGAAATATACATACCGAAAGTATGGCGTTTTTGCGGTTTTGCCTGTCCGTCTGTTTCGGTAACGATAAAATTTTGCTTTATTTTTTCGATAAATTCAGGTTCGGAAAGTCCGTTTAAGTCTTTGACAACGCGGTTGTAGTCGAGGATTTCGAGTTGATTCGCGGGGAAGATTACCGACAAATAGCCGTTATATTCCGCGTTCTTATCGTCGCCCAACTGCCCGCGTTTTTTCAGCGCGACTTTAACGGCGGAGGCGTTTCGGTGGTGTCCGTCCGCGATATACAAACACGGTACTTTTTCAAACAACGCCGCGATTTCCGAAACAGTCGCGGAGTCGTCAACAACCCAAACGGTGTGTGAAATCCCGTCCTCGGACGCAAAGTCATACACGGGGGTATGCTCCTTTGTCCATTTAGAAACAAGCGCGTCAATCTCGTCTTTTTCGCGGTACGCCAAGAAAATAGGCCCCGTCTGAGCGTTCAGCGTTTCCACGTGACGAATCCTGTCCTGTTCTTTTTTCTCAAGGGTCAATTCGTGCTTTTTAATTGTACCGTTCAGATACTCGTCAACGGAGGCGCAAGCTACAAGCCCGTACTGCGCCCGCCCGTTTCTCGTAAGTTTATATATATAGAAACAAGGCGTGTCGTCCTGTATGAACACCTTATCCTCTATCATTTTGTATAGGTTTTCTCTGGCTTTTTGGTATACTTCAGGGGCGTACAAATCCGTGCCAATAGGTAAATCAACTTCGGACTTATCGATATGCAAAAAAGAATTCGGTTTGTCCGAAACCTCAATCCGCGCCTCATCGCTGTTCATAACGTCATAGGGGAGCGCCGCCACCTCCCGCGCAAACTCCGCATTCGGACGCACCGCCCTAAAGGGTCTCAGCTCCGCCATTATATCACCCGCACTTTAACAACGCCGTCAACTTTCAAAATTTCGTCCGTGGCGTTCTCGATGTCTGTCTGGTCAACGTCCACAATCATATACGCGAAAGACGACTTACTTTTATCGACAATATTATCGATATTCAGGTTATGTTTTGACAAAATCGCCGTAACCGCGCTTACGACATTCGGTATGTTTTTGTGAAGTACGCATATGCGGGTTTTTCCGACATAAGGGATATCGCAATTCGGGAAATTCACGGAGTTTTTGATATTGCCGAAGTTTAGGTAATCTTTGAGCTGCAACGCCGCCATACGCGCACAGTTGTCCTCCGATTCGGGAGTTGACGCGCCGAGGTGGGGTATCGGGATAACCCCGTCAATCGCCAAAGATTTCTCATTCGGGAAGTCGGTGACATACGCCGCCAAAACGCCGCTGTCAAAGGCGGCTTTAAGGGAATCGTCGTCAACGAGTTCGCCGCGTGAGAAATTAAGCAAACGCAAGCTTTTCTTCACCTTACTAAAAGTATCCTCATTAAACATAGCTTTTGTCTCGGAAGTCAACGGCACGGGAACGGTGATATAATGGCGGAGCT
>BNUF01000108.1 GCA_025997155.1 Clostridia bacterium | reverse complement strand
AAACGGCACGGGTGTATCGTCAAGGCGTATGCCTATTTGATAAGCGTTTGTGAAGATTGCGCTTGTGCTTGCGTGGGGCGGCTCGAGGTGCGGGTCGAGAACGCTTAGTCGGGTATCCGTAAGTTCGAAGCCCACCTCGAAAGTCGTTTCAACTTTGGCGACGCAGATACCGCGAAAGGCTTCGTTGTACCACGTTGGCGAGCCGCTGTCCTGTTCGGAGGTATGACCCGTGATACTGCTGTCGTTGCCCGTGTTGCGGTTAAGTGTTTTGAAGAAGTTTGTGATTATTTTAGTGCGGTCATCGAGTTTTTTCGCTTCATCGTTCGCGCCGTCGAATGATGATACGGTTTTGTCGTAGGTTACGACGGTTGACCAAGCCGCGTTATCGGGTTTCAGACTTGCTACGGCGAACGCGTCGGGGGCTGTTACGATTTGTTTTTCAAGATAAATCTTGCCGTCAACGTCAGCTCTCATTCGGTAGAATGTGACGGTGGTCTTGCGGTTCGGCGTAAGCACGTCCATATCGCCCTCCGCGCCGTTGCTGCCCCGCCCATTGGGGCTTGTGTCCTTTTGAAACCAGTATTTGTTGTCCGTACTCATTTTAGCAGTGCCGCCCGTCGGGTGGGCAAAGGAACTTCCCGAACCAACCTTAATCCCGCCGTCATAAGGATTTGACGCGCTAAAATTAGTGTTCACATACATTTGCATATGTTTCTTTTCGAGTTTGTTCACAAGGTCTTTGATTACAGCGTCGTGGTGCGTCATTTTGTCCTCAACCTTGAAATCGTTGTAGTTGCTTGCGTAGCTTTCGCCCGAAAGCGCGGTGAGTGTTGGTTCTTCGATAAACGTCTGCCAGCTCGTAACGCCGACGACAGATGGGTTCGAGTTGTTGTCGCTTACCTTGAAAATCCCGCCGCCCGGGAGGACGCGGTTCTTTTGCTGCCAAGCGGACGCTCCGCTTGTTGCGCGGGAGTGTATGCTCCATTGCGTACTGTCAACCACAAGGGTATCGTTTTCATCGTGAGCCGCCGCCCAACCTTGCTCGATATAATCGTTCGGGTGGAACTCCGAGATGTTGTCCGAAAGGACGTTTACGCGCATATCGTTTTCGTCCGCAGTTTTATCGAGTGTGTCGTACACCATTTCAACATACGGATAATACTTGATATTCTGCATATCAGACACCGCGCCTTCGCTTAGGGGCTTGATTGTCACGCCGTTCATTGTTGTTTGTGAGTTGCCGAGATTAGCGTTTGTTTGCAAGCCTTGATTAGCCGCGTCCTTGTGGCTGAAAACGTGCAAAATCCAGTTGTACAAAAGGCTTCCGCTTGCCACGGTTTCGGGCATCGGGTTCATCGGACAGTTTGCCGCGCCTCCGCAATCGCTCATTGTCGCGAAATAGTTAAGCGTCAAATCGTTTCCCGTGCCGTTGTGCGTAAGGGCGAACAGGATTTTCGCTAAATATCCGTCCGTTGCCGCCGTTTTGTTCGCGCCGTTTGATTTAGGCGCGGGAATGTTTGTTGTGGTTACGCCTATCCCCGAAAGAGCCGCCGAATTGCCGATTCCCACGCGTTTATCTATGTCGTAGGAGTATTTTGCGACAGTCGGGAGGTCGTATCCTCTGTAAACAATAAAATTGAAAAACGGCTTCATTTGTCCGTCAAGATTGAGGTATTGCGCGGGATAGAACGCGAACGGGTTACTGTCGCTCGAGCCGCTGTACTCTTCTTCGGCGGTGTTGTTGCCGTAAACAACGCCTTGCAAGCCCGTGCCGCCGTCAAGTGTCGCTAATCTGCTCCCCTCCGCTATGTTTGTCGGGGAAGTCGGATTAGCTACCGCAAGCGGGTCTGTTCCTCCTGAATTTTGAAATGACACCTTGTAATGTCCGTCAATCCAATGGTCAAAGTTGCAACCGCAGTTGCAATCGGGGTTTCCGTCGTCGTCTTCGCAGTCGCAGCCGCCGTTTGTGCAGCAACCGTGTTTGCTCGGAGTTGAATTGAGAACAGTTGACGCCGCCAGTATTTCGGGCATATCCGTCAAGCCTGATTCAAGGCTTTGTCCGCTTCCTGTCGTGATGTTTTCAAGTTTGTATCGTTTCGTAATCCTCTTTTCAGTAAGCGGAAGTTCGCCGCCGTCCGCCGTCTGCGCCTCGGGCGTTTCCTGTACGTAGTGGATATAGATTGTGTGCGGCGGGTCGAGTTCGTCCGCGGGGATTGTCGTTTCGCCCTCTCCGTCGTGCTGTTTGGGCGTTTCGTTCTTGACATAATCCCAAGGTGTGCTTTCCTCGTTGCCGCTTGTAGTGCCGTCTTTGGGCTTTTGTGGAGTGATAAAACGCTCTTTCACTTCAAAATCGCCCTCGTTTTTGATTTCGTATGCTGTGTTCGGTGTGATTTTCTCTTTTGTAGTCCGCAAGTGAGTAACCGCGCCGCTTTCGTCTGTTTGGTCGTATACTTTCACAACATCATTATCACTCTTGCCAATGCTAACAACAAGTGATATGCGGTCGGGGTTTGTAATGTCGTCCGTGTTTACGCCGAATTTAATCGCGTCTGAATAGTTGCCCGCTTTAAGCGGAACGCTCACGCCGCCCACCGTGACGCTTGCCGCGCCGTCGTTCTCCGCTTTCAAAAACGCCTTAACAAATTCGCTCACGCCGACTTTCGACGGCTTGACCGCCGCGTGTTCAATCGTAAGTCCAAGTCCCGCGCCGTTCGGCACGTTAAGGACATTGTAGAGGTCGGCGTAATACGCGTCGCTTTAAATTTCATCTACCAAACCATCTTTAATAACAATCAAATCAACAGGGGTGTAAGCGTCAAACAACGCCACGAATTGCGGCAACTCCCCGTAATACCCGCGATAATCAAGGGTTTCGCTTCCAAAAGTCTTTTCGGGAAATCCCTCAATATTCGTAAACGAGCCAACGCCGCTGTTCGCGTAAGTTATGATGCCTCTGCTGTTCGCTCTCATAACGTCTTCGCCCAGCACGGAAACGGCGTCCTGAATCTTCGCAACTTCGTCCGCAGGCGTTGCTTTTGTTACAGTCAAATTCCGTTCGAGTATCCCGCTTTCGCTGATTTTATAGGCGACGGCGTTAGTTTCGTTCGTTGCGTCTTTAATAGCCGACGACGACTTCAAAAGCCCGTTTAACGCTGTTTGAACGCCTGTATCGCTTACTTTGCGGTACTTGAAATTCGTGTCGCTGTCATTCGGGCGGATGCCGTATATAAACTCGCTCCCCGCCGTTTCCTGAACGATTTGCGCCGTGCCGCCGCCGTAATTCACGCTGAAATTACCGCTTGATATTTGCCCGCTGATATACTCGGAAGCCGCCGCCCACCAAGCATACGCCGCGCCGTTTAACATAACGCTGGTCGTGCCAGAGAGGTTATTCGCGTCAACGCCGTCTTTGGGCTTGAAATTCAGGTCGAACGCCCCCGAATAAACGGTTTTTATGTTTCGGTTAAAATACTCGTCCGCCATATCGTGGTTTAGCCCAATCGCGGCGTAACTGTTTTCAAGTGAAGGCACAACCTTTGCTATATCCACGTTTTTAGGCGCGTTCGCGTAGCCGCTAAGCGCGTATTTATCGCCGCTTTTGCCAAGGTCGGGAGGTGTCGGCGCAAACACTTTGTTCTCTGTCTGCATACCCATAGTCACGGAAAACGCTTCACGGTTAAGCGCGCCGCCCGCCGATATTGTGCCGTAAGTCAGTTTGTCCCCGACGTTCGCGCCTGTGAGTTTGCCCCGTATAAAATCCCCGTCAAATTCTGTCGGCAGCTGTTTTTTTGATATAGTGAAATCACTTGATTTAAGCGCGGCGTCAAGCCCGCCGTAATAGGCGTTAGCGTCCGTTTTTGCGTGGCGAACCTCGGCTTCGCCTATGGTCACGCTCTCGCGGGAGGTAAGGCTGTTTCTTTGCGAGATTACGTCAGGACGCAGGATAACCTTTGTCGCCTTTGCCTTTTTGTCCGCAAGGTTGACGTCCATAATGTGCATTTGAAGTACGCTATCATCGTCGGGGGTGAGATAGTCGCCAAGGAAAAGTACGCCAAAGCCCCATTTGTTGTCGGAAGCGTTGGCGCGTTTGATTTTGTCATAACCGTCACTTCCGTCTAAATCACTGCCGCCAAACATACTGTCATCGCCCTCGACAGCTCCATCGGGTTTTGTGGGACCGCTATAATATATCTTACTCGCAATGGTGTTGCCGCCGCCAGAATAGGCAGAAGAAAGTATACCATCACCTACGATATTACCAATAAACTTTGGTTTAAGATTAAACCAACCGCCTTTACCGCTCATTTTCTTTACAGTCTGCTTAAAATCGCTATCTATCGAAGCCGCTGTACCATTCAACATTGAAGCAAAATTCAGTATTGTTGTATACGAATATGAAGATGCCTCACGTCTTGCGGGAACAAGAGGTTCAACAAGAAAAATGTAATCCTGCTTGCCGCCGCCCGTGCCGTCTATAACGCCTTGTAATTCAGGATAATCCGAAATCATTTCGGGGTGCTTAACCGCCATAATTTTAAGCAACGCGCCTAATGTATCCGCATTTTTCTTTTTTGCAGCTTCATCGTTTTGAATATCCTCTTGATGTTTGATTTCAAGCGTATTTTCAACATAGTTTTCCGAAACAGCATTGTTCCAGTCAAGAGAAAACGCTGAATTTATGCGGTTATAAATTGCGTTGTCAACGCCAAACGCCGCCCCACCACCGCTTACGATAAGCGAACTTATATCGTGTGCGTCGCTTTCGTTTGTTCGCGTAAATTCCTTAGTCAGCGAACCGCTGATAAAGTATATGGGGTATTCTCCTACCTGCGACGGATTTAGCCCCGCCCAAGCCCCGTCTGACATAGGCGTGAAATCCATTATATAACCGCTGTTATAGTCGCCTTTGTTCGCAACCATTAAAGTGACTTTTGAGCCAGACCCATAACTGCTTTCAGTTTTGCCGTCGCCCGCACTTGCGGCTGTACCGTCGCCTGTGACGTCACCTCTACTACCAGTGCCACTATCGCCCTCTGCCCCGAATGTCGGAACATTGGCAAACAAAAAGACTGCCGCCAGTAGTAAGGCGAGCAGTCTGCGTGAGAGTTTTGTTCTCATACCAGATTTCCCCTTTGAAGTTTTTTATGTTAGTTTAAGCGTTGCCTTGAACTTTCATATAATTTTGCAATAGAACTAAAAGTTCTGCGCGAGTTACGGGTTGAGTCGGATTTACCTTACCGCCCGAACCCTGCAAAATGCCTTTTTCGTTAAGGAAAAGTATAGCTCCGTAAGAAACGGAATCCACACCTTCATCAATGTGAGATATTTCATAATTGACCATTTCTACGCCCGTATAATCATCGCTGTCAAAAACTTTGTTTGTGAGTTTTAAGTCGCTGAATGGATTTTCTTTAGGCTGATATTTAGTTGATTGATAACCCAAACCAGCCGCTAAAGCCCACGCAACTTCAAGCCGTGTCATAGGGGCTTCAAAGTCGGATTTTTGCATCTCGCCCTCATATAGACCGTGCATTGCCCCATTATAATACTTAGCATACCAAGCGTTCCCGCTATTCTGAACCGCCAATGTGTACGAGCTGTCTGTCCGTTTATCAAAATACGATTCGCTCTGCTGAGCAAGCCCGAAAATCGCGTGAAACTCGCCTCTTGTTACGGCTCTGTTGCCTTGAAACTCGTAAACTTCGCGTCCGTTTTTGTCCGTGGGAACGCCGCTTATCACCTTGTAGTACACGGGAAGCGGAATGTAGGGCAAGAACCAGTCGGAGGGCTTTAAGTCGCTGAAACTCGTAAGGGCTATCTCTTTAAGTCCGCTTTGTATTTTCGGGTCGGCGATAAATTTTTGTAAATTTGGGTTTGTAACAATAGCCTCGTAATATCCCGCACGGTCGCCTCTGTATTTATCGGGCTTAGCCGCAAGTTCGTGCGGTACAAGTTTTTCGGCGGGAATATCGGGAGAGTTAGCGTAGGTATTTTTGCCCAAACCCGCAGTCCACGCCGTATACAATCTACCACTCGGTTTGCCGTTCGCAACAATCGTCCCGAAAAGCTCATCAGTTTTTTTCACAAGTTCGGGGTATTTTGGATTCAGCGGTTCGTACCCGCATATCTCCGTAGGGGTTTTCGCCGCCATATTCGTGTTCGCGGCAAGCGCGGGTGTAGCTCCGACAACAAGCACCGCCACGGTCGCAAACGCCGCAAACCTTTTCCAAGTTCGCATAAACTTCATCTCCTGACTTTTTATAAACAACTTCGGGTAATCCCGAATAACATCTTTTTTAGCCGCCAATCTGCCCGCGAAACGCTTTATGGGGTTAGGGGGCGATTGCGGTATGCCGTGTAACGCGTTTACAGCCGCGCTGACGACGTTTTCCCCTGTTGGTCGTATGAATTTACTACTCGCGTCATTGCGTTCGTTCTGACGCGTTTTAGAGGGGTTAGACACGATTTCAACGCTTAGGTATCCCTCCGCGTTTTCATTTCCGTTTTTCTCGCCCGATTGCGTACTGTGAGTCGTATCGTGTGCCGTATCGTCTTTCAACGGTTTAACCGTCGGGGATAACGCCGCTTGTATCTGTGCCGCATAATGGCGGTACGGCTTGCCCAAATGCTCGAAAAGTACCTCGGCTTCAAACTCACCTCCGTTTTGCGGTGGCATTTGGGAATAAGCAAGAACAGGAAATGCCGCGCTTTGAGCAACGGGAATCGAATTGCCTATGTTCGCGTTGTCAGTTCCGTTTGCGCCGTTTGCTCTATTGCTATCGTTTGTTTCATTCGCGCCGCCTTTTTTGCCGAAACGCAAATTGTACAGAATATCCAAAACCTCGCCGTCTTGAACCTCCGCGCCAACCGTACCAGCCCGAACACGCATTAACGCCGCCTTGCACGGCTTGCCCGTAAAGAAGTCCGTCGCGTCGCATAGTTTGGTTATAAGTTCCCATTCCGCGCCTTGCGTGCGGTACACGCTTCCCTTACGAAACATTTTACCACTTCCTTTCGCTGCTGTCAAAATCGTTTTTGTACTCAAGGATTGCAATCCCACATCTTGCCTAAACCACCTCCTCAACGCTCACGGTACGCTAAATTTTCGCTTTGTCTTTTCGCTTTGTTTCTAGTCTTTGCTTTAGTTTTTTTGCCGCCCATCGCAAAAACCGAAAAAAATTAAGCCTTACTTTTCAAAAAATTGAGTGTCAAACTATGTACATAGTGTGTACACAGTATGTACATAGCCCAGTTTTTACCATAGGTTTTATACAGGTTTTACCAAAAGTCAAATTTTTGTGTACACAAAACGGGTTTTTGTGTACATAGTGTGTACATAGCCCAGTTTTTACCAAATTTTGTGTATGAATGTTTATCAAATTATTTTTAGCCGCGGTATGCCGAAATTTTGTTTTCACGTTTGATTTTGTGTTTATTTTTTGCCCTTGACATTCAAAACAGCTCCTTGATGTTTTTTAGAAATCGAATTATGAAAAAACAATACTCAATTTTTTGTGAAATCAATACTGAATTTTTTAGGGTAAATTTATTTTTCGCGAAAAAGCTTTGATTTCGTGCGGTTTTGGGCTAAAATAAAAATTACCCAAAAAATTTCAGTCTCGTTTTTGAAAAAATTGAGTTATGTTTCAGCGGTTATAGGATTTGATTTCAGTCATCTTATCCGAAAGTTCGTTGCCTGTTACATTCTTCGCGTCGATTGTTCTAACTTCGTCGATAACCCATTTGTCGTTGAATTTCGATACCAGATAATAATTTTGGAGCAGAAGTCCTTTTTTGAGGTTCTTGTAAACGATAAGCTCCTCGCCCATAAACTCCGCTTGTTCTTTCGCGCCTCCGAGCCACTCCGTAACCGCGCCGTAAACTTCGGCGGGCTGTT
>BNUF01000107.1 GCA_025997155.1 Clostridia bacterium | reverse complement strand
TCACCTGACCTTAATCCGATTGAAAAATTGTGGGCAAATGTTAAAAGAAGATTGAGATTTCATATGCACAAATTTGATTCTTTTTGGGATGCGTTGGCTAACGCTTTTAAATAGCCTCGACTATACTTTACCCGTAAAGGACGTCACATTGCTGTCCTGATGGACACCGTAAAACATCAAAAAAATTGTAACTATTCAGTCGCACACACGTTCGTTTTATAAAGAACTTGACACAAGCCTCGAACAACTAGCATAATTAAGGAAAAGCGAACGATGGTGAGATAATTGGCGATATACAAGAGAAATTTGAAAAGATAGAGGATCCAAGGCACAAAAGCTATATAAAACACAGACTGAGCGATATTCTCATATTGATAATGGGCGCGGCGGCAAGCGGGATAACGGAGCTTGCTGAAATGATGGTTTATTTTGGGAAGAGGATAGATTTTTACGCAAAGTATTATTCTATTGAAAAATACCCGTCAAAGCCGACATTAAGCCGGATATTGAATATGCTTGACGGCGACGCGGTCGGTAAAATCATTGCCGAAATAATGCGGGAGAACGCCGTGGATATAGGCGGCATAATCGCCGTAGACGGAAAGGCGATACGAAGCACAGGCAAAAAAGGAGAGGCACACTCTTTTTTGCAGATACTAACGGCATATGCTACGGAAAGTGGCGTAACACTGTCACAGGAAGCGATTGCCCATGAGGACAAAACAAACGAAATTCCGGTGTTTCAGTCGATGTTGGACTGTTTGGATATAAAAGGGAAAACAATAACGGCAAACGCTATGCACTGCCAGAAAAATACGTGCGATAAGATTGTAAAAGGCGGCGATTATGTTTTTGGGCTAAATGGCAATCAAGGCAGGCTCTTGAGCGATGTTGAGCTGTTTTTCAAAGATTCGGTCAACGGCGATGAAATCAAGGCGTTTGAGAGGATAGAGAAAAACGGGGGAAGGTTTGAAAAGCGCATCTGCAGGGCGAGCGATAACATTGACTGGCTGCCTGATTTGCCCCAGTGGGCAGGTTTGAGGACCATCATCGCGGTTACGAGAGCAACAACGGCGCAGGGTGTTACATAAAGAAGAAACGGGATACTATATTTCCAGCCTTGACTGCAATCCTGAAAATTTGCTTTCCGCAAGCCGTTCGCATTGGAAAATTGAAAGTATGCACTGGATGCTTGTTTGGGATGAGGATTCAAGCGGGATTTTGTCGGAAAATGGGCACAAGACACTGAACGCGTTCCGAAAACTCGCGTTGCTTGGGCATAGGCGCTACGTTGCAAGCCTTCCTAAGAAACCGAGCGTTAAGGGTAACGTCCTTGCGGCTCTCTTGGATGATTCGGTTTTGTTGGGTGTTCTGGCGTGTTTATGAAACGAACGTGTAAAATTCAAATATACTCTTGACTTTTCGATGTATTTCGTATTATAACGATACGATGGAGTTCGTGTTCTGTGCAGACAAAGATGAAACCGTTGCAAAATATTCAGTTCTATCGGATAATGAAAATCTGTTTGCGTCAAAATACAAACTCTACCTGCCTACCGAAGAAGAATTAAAGCGCGAGATAGAGAAAGAACGCGAACTAATAGAACGCCAACAATTACTTAATGAGGAAGACGGCGAATGAATACCACCAAATCTTCTCGAATATTAGAAATAATCGCCAAAGAAACAGGCGGACATAGTTACAAATCGCACAAATACAGCATTGATGAAACAGAGCGTTCGTCTGTAGAATATGGTGAAGCAAATGCTTCCATACAGTGGAAACGGCGAGGTGAAACAAAGGATATAAAAACCTATGTTCCGTTGTCCGAATTGAGTCGCCAAGTAAATGGCGAACAGTTGCTTAAATATTTCCTTGATGGTTCGCGGCACGTCTACAAAGTTGATGATATGGGGTTTGAAGAATTCGGAAATCGTACAGCCATTTATCCAATCATCGCGGGGCAAATTGGCGTAGGTTGTTGCCGTCGTGAGAACAAGTATATGTTCTGTGAAAAATTTGAACGCGAGATTGTCATTGCTATGCCGGATATCTCGCAGTCAAGTAGAAAGAAACAGGGATTTCTTACCGCCACGGCACAAAAACTAAACACGGGGACAGAATTTGTCCGTATAAGCGAAAGCGGTTGGAAATTTTCGACAATATTGCCCTATAAATCAGCAAAAGAGGAAAAAGGATATGACGATAAAGGTACAGCTCAAATTCAAGCGCGAATGATGGAAAATGAGCAAAAAATGGTAGCTAAACTTGTAGGCGAGAAAAAGCTAAGCGATAGCAATTATCTTCTCAAAGACGGCTCATTAGAGTATAAACCGAGTAAGGCTATGCGTTCTGACGAACGAGAATATCAAAAATTCAAAAACAACTATGACTATGTAATTGGCGTATCGAAACGGTTTAATCCGGAAGTTTGTCTTGTGTTAGGCGACAAACCTAACCCTGGATTCATCGCCAACTTGCCGCTCTATAACAGAACGCCTGTAGCCTATTTTACTGATAATGATTTTTTGGGCGACATAGGTTTTGCTGTTTGGTATGTTCGTATACGAGATAAATCTCGGACGAGAACGCCGTTTGATGGGATAATTAAGGTTGAAAAGATACTTGTATCGACCGAAGAAATTGAGTATGGTATGAATAGCGACCTTGTAGATTTGATTTCCGCGCATCTAATAAACGAACGCAATCCTGTGTGTTATGGTTCTGACTTGAGGTGGGCGAATCACCTGTATCCAGTATATTTAACTGAAAAATACGTTAAGTCACATTATCTCAGCACCGAGAGCTTTTTACACCTGTTTTAGGGGGAACGATAAATGAACAAAGCAACAGGCAGACTGATTGGACGGGTACTCGCCACAGAAAAAAGTCCTACAACGATGGATAAATTTTGTTTTTGGACTGAGCAAGATGAAAAATTGGGAGCGTTTGACATTGTTAAAGTCAAGCACCTTGAGGGTTCGTTTACATTCGGCGTTATTGAAAATATTTCACATATCACCGACGCGCAGAGTTTTCTGACAAATTTTATATCAAGCGATTTCGGCGATGTGAGTATTGAGGAACCGACTTTCCGTGTGGGTATGAATTATGCCGAGGCGAAAGTGTCGTTTAATGACCGCAATCTCTATACTCCTGTACATAATAATTCCGAAGTTTTTCTTGCGACTCAAGAGGAGATAACCTTTGCGTTAGGTCTCGCTAATGTGGAGAATCCCCTTGTTTGTGGCACGTTAAAGATGTACGCGGGGACTTCGGACGAAATCACACTTCCGGTTCACCTCAACTCAAAATTTCTACTCGGACCCGAGGGGGCACATCTCAATATTTCAGGTATATCCGGGCTTGCTTCCAAAACCTCATACGCTATGTTTCTTATGAAGGCGATACAAGAACAGTATCTGCAGCGTTCCGACCCGGACGACAGTGTTGCTTTCGTGATATTCAACGTCAAGGGCAAAGACCTGATGGCGATAGACAAACCAAATGATTTTGACGGAAAGACAGACTTGCGCGACAAAACTCTTAAAGATTATGCCGATATAAAGTTATCCACAGAACCATTCCAAAAAGTCAGATACTTTATACCGTTTTCAGACCCTACTTCGCCCAAACGAAGCACATATCTCGACAAAGACGATGTTGAGGATTATATAAAAGCTGGCAAACTCAAAAAATACAAATATGTTTACGAGGCAGATAAAGAAAGTATTGAGATGATGTTTGCCAATGTTGACGACCCACAGCAGACAATGCAATCCATTATCAGTAAAATTATCGATACCGATGATACGGATTTTAGCTCGCTTAAAACCTGGGACAATTGTATGGAAAAGGTTGCCGAAAAATCACAAAAAGGCTCAAGCAGGGGAAAGGGCGACGACATCTCGGTACTTAGTTGGCGTAAATTTAAGCGCGTGTTCCGAAAAGCGGTACAAGACGATATGTTTTCCAATCGTGCCGAAGGATCACATTCAGAATGTCGGTTAGGTGAAGCGTTAAAGACTGTTAAATCAAACGAGGTTTGTGTTGTCGACATTGCGAAACTTCCGGAAGATAAACAGGCTTTTGTTTTCGGCGATGCAATGCGGACATTGTACAACCTTAAACTTGGTGAGTATGACGGGGAAAAAGGGGTTTCCCCTCCGTCAAGAGTAGTAATTTTTATTGACGAATTAAACAAATACGCCTCCAAAGACATACCAAACGGGTCGCCGATACTTCATGAGATACTTGAAGTGACGGAGCGCGGACGTTCACTGGGTATTATATTATTTGCGGCGGAACAATTCCGTTCAAATATTAGAGAACGAGTAACAGGCAACTGCGCTACTCACGCCTATGGGCGGACAAACTCTATTGAAACTTCCGCGCACGATTATGGTAGTTTACCTGGAACGTATAAAAATATGCTCACACGATTGGAACAGGGTGATTATTTGATACAAAACCCTATATTTCGTTCGCTCTTGAAAATTCATTTTCCGTTGCCGATATATAAGCAGTTTAAATAGCGAGGAGTGCCTTAAATGCCTGACAATGTCATAATCGGGGTAAATATGCTTGAAACACTTACGACAGGTATGTACCGCGACGCAAAGGTTATTTTCCGTGAATATATCCAAAATTCGTGCGACCAAATAGACGAAGCCGTCGACACCGGATTGCTTAAACAGAACGAAGGAACGGTCGAAATTTGGATAGAAGATGATAGTGTATTTATTGAGGATAACGCTACCGGCATTCCAACCACATTGTTCAAGGAAAAACTTTATAATATAGGTAAATCGGATAAATCGCCGGAAAGAAGCAGAGGCTTTCGAGGTATTGGGCATTGGTGTGGTTTTGCCCATTGCAAGAGCCTTATATTTAAATCCAAAGCGAATGGAGAAGCTATCGAGTCTGTTATGGCTTGTGACGCGGAAAAAATGCGGTCAATGATGCTTGAATGCCGTCTTAAGCGTGCGGATTATTCAATCGATGACGTGTTATCAAGTACAACTGAATTTTTTGAAAACCCAATAAGTGACTTGAATTCTCATTATTTCAAAGTTGAAATGTATGGAATTGTAGACGCAAAAGAAGAACTCTGCAATTTGCAGAATGTTAAGGAATATTTGTCTTTTATTATTCCAGTCAAGTATGCTCCTGAATTTCATTTCAGAAATCAGATTCACAAATATGCCAACAAAATAGAACAACACATTGAGGAATATGATGTTCGTATAAAGGGCGAGGCTGTATTCAAAAAATATCAGCCTTCTTTTGATACTCGCGGAAAAGGTTCGGATACTATAACGAGCGTACAATTTAAAGAATTCCGGGATGACAAATCCAATCTTGTAGCGTGGATGTGGTTTGGAGTTTCGGCTTTCAAGGCGCAGATAATACCTGCCAGCAAAATGCGTGGTATCCGTCTGCGTTCGCGTAATATTCAAATCGGCGAAGAAGATGCCCTGCAAAAATTATTCAACGAAAGTAACGGCAGAGGGTTGTATTACTATATCGGAGAAGTGTTTGCCGTTTCAACTGAACTTCTGCCCGATTCTCAACGTGATTATTTTGAACCCGGGAACGCAAGAACGCAATTCGAACGGTTTTTGTTTGAGTTTTTCAACAGCGAACTTAGGAGTATTTATTATGCCGGCTCGAAAATAGGTAGCGCGACGGATAAGATTTTAAAAGTAGAAAAAATAAAATCGGATATTGAGGCGTTAGGTGAGAGCGTAACGGGAGAAAAAATCTCTGAATTGGAACATGCAATAGAGGACGCTGAAAAAGCAAATCAGGAATTGACAAAAATTCGTGAAAAAAATGAAACCAAACTTGAAACCAACGAATGCGGCACAGCTGAAATTGTAATTAATAAAATATTAAAAAGTAACGCGGAAAAACTCGCTCCCTCTATGAAACCCGCAAAACCTACTACTTCTGGCAAAATTCCGCCTAAAATGACGGATAAGACTTTCGCGCCAACAGATACAACTGTCTATCAGCAAAATTCACCACTAGCAAGTATGGATAAACTTGTTTCATTATCAAAAATCCGAGAGATAATACGTAAATCGACTGATTCCTCTATTGCTGACGCTATCATAGCCAAGATAGATGAGGAACTGAACTGATGTCTCCGAGGAGAGTGCTGCTCCTTGAACCAAACTACAAAAACAAATATCCGCCTATGGGTTTGATGAAACTTGCGACCTATTTTCGCAACCGTGGTGATAACGTAAGGTTCTTCAAAGGCGATTTGCGAGATTTGGCGGTTGATTTGTTGTTTGAGGAGTTTTGGAAAGATAATTATGACCTTAATCTTGGCGAATATGCATCATGTATGCGTCAATATATAAAAACAGGGAAACTTGCGTCACTGAACGCAATACATAATTTTCAATCAGAGAAAGAACTACGTGCCGCAAGAACGAGATATAGTAAAGGTGATTTTCCTAAGTTTGACATTGTGGGAGTTGCCACGCTGTTCACATTTTATTGGAGAGAAACTATCGAAACTATCAATGCGGCAAAAAAATTTGTAACTACTGACGGTAGGCTAATTATAGGGGGCATAGCGTCAAGCATATTGCCAGAACAAGTGTTGGAAGCGACAGAAATTCAACCTCATATTGGATTGCTTGATAAGTCGGGAAGTATTGACGATGACGATGAGACAATTATTGATGAGTTACCTCTTGATTACTCTATACTCGATGAGATAGACTACGTTTACCCCTCAAGAGATGCCTACTTCGGATATATGACTCGCGGGTGCGTGAACCATTGTTCTTTTTGTGCCGTGCCAAAGATTGAACCTGAGTATAGGAAATATATCAGTATACGCGAGCAGATAAGTGCCACAACTAATCAGTTTGGAACGCAACGAAATTTAATGCTACTTGATAATAATGTATTTGCGTCAAGCTGTTTCAGCAAAATCATTGACGAAATAAAGGATTGTGGTTTCGCAAAAGACGTTACTTATATTCCTCGTAATGAGTACGCGGTTACTATTGGTAATATTCGCAATAAATATAATATTCGTACATATGTCCGCAAAGCGGTAAAGTTATATGATAGTGTGCTACCTAAACTTTCCGAAACCCTGCAGGGAAAGTTTTATAATTCCCGTGAGGAATTGGGTTTGCTTTATGCGGACACAGCAACTGAAAAGTCAGTTTTGGAATTTGATGAGACATTTGCCCCTATGTATGAAAAGTTTGTTTACTCAAAGTTAAATACAAGTCGCGGTAGAGTTAGGTATATTGACTTCAATCAAGGCGTTGACGCAAGACTTATGACCGATGCAAAAATGAAAAAATTGGCTGAGGTAAATATTCGTCCGCTTCGTATTGCGTTTGACCATTGGGGCGTTGACCCACAAAAACCGAAAAACAGACCGATAAGGGATATATATACGGATGCCGTTAGACTCGCCGCTCGTTACGGAATACGCCATTTGTCTAATTATCTCTTGTATAATTCAGACGAAGATACACCAGAAGAATTATATTTACGCTTGAAGTTAAACATTGATTTGTGTGAGGAATTGGGCGTAAGCATATATTCATTTCCTATGAAGTACCATCCTATTGACGACCCGAAGTATTTCTATAACCGTAACTTTACGGGTAAATCGTGGAATCGAAAGTACATTCGTGCAATTCAGGCAGTATTGAATTCTACACACGGAAAAATAGGACGCGGAAAAAGTTTTTTCGAAGCTGCGTTTGGGAAAGACCTTGAACAATTTTACGAAATATTGATGATGCCAGAAACTTTTATAATTGAACGCCATAAATATGACAGAGAGGCTTATTCCAAGTATCTGAAAGATGGAAGTAAACGAATAATTAAGGTAGAGGATTTAGCGCGTTATGGCAATA
>BNUF01000106.1 GCA_025997155.1 Clostridia bacterium | reverse complement strand
AAGTCAAATTCCGTCAGGGTATACACGAGGGAGGCGCGGCAAAATATTTCGTCCTTTGGGGACATATTCAGGTATTCTTTTGAGATATCCATATTGAACAAATTTTCGTTCTCGATAAGGTTTGCGCTTTTTACAACAACATCCTTAGGAATCGTGCGGTAAAGCGAATTGTTGACAGGCCCCGCCTTGAGTTCGTTCAGCACGGAATTTATCAGCTCTATGTTGTCGTTCGGTATCTTTATGTTTCGCGTTTCGCGTTCGAGCGAATTGGTGATTACGTTGAAAAAGTACAGATTTACCTGCTTCGAATTTGGCGGAACGGGCTTTATCGGCGAATTCAGCGCGGCGCAGATATATATAACCGAAAGAACAAGGAGGCACGCGCCGATAATTACAAAGTGTCTTTTCGTTTTCAACATATCAGCCCTCCTTTGCCGCTCTAAGCGGTATCCGCACGACAAACACCGTGCCCTCGCCGGGGCTGCTCGAAACGCGGATACTTCCGTTGTGGAGGAGTACTGTCGAGTGGGTTATCGAAAGCCCCAAACCCGTCCCGCCCGTTTCCCTGTCGCGTGTCTTGTCGACGCGGTAGAATCTCGTGAAAATTTTCGGCTGTTCCTCCTCAGAAATGCCTATGCCCGAATCGACGACTGTTATAAAGGCGTTTTGGTGGTCCGCGTCGATTATAACCCGCACTTCCCCGCCGCTTTGGGTGTACTTTATCGCGTTTTCCACAAGGTTCGATATGGCGAGGGTCAGTTTCATCTCGTCCGCGTCCGCCGCGACGATTTTTATCTCCTCATAAAACAGTTTCACGTCTTTTTTGTTCGCAAGCGGCAACAGGCGTTTGAGTATGTCCATAGCCATTTTATTAATATCCACGGGAACAAAATTAAACGGCAAATCGCGCTGGTCAAGTTTCACCAACGTGAGTAAGTCGTTTACGATAAAGGTCATTCGGTCGATTTCGGAATTTATGTCCTGAAGAAACTCCGTATACATATCCCGCGGTACGTTTTTCTCAAGGAGTATCGACTCCGTAAGCACCTTGATAGAACTCAGCGGCGTTTTAAGTTCGTGCGACACGTTCGACACAAACTCCTCCCGCGTCTTCTCCACAAACTCAAGCTTTTCCGCCATCACGTTAAACGCCCGCCCCATATCCGCGAATTCGTCAAAACCCTTTGTCGGCGTTCTGGCGCTCAAATGCCCGTCCGACATTTTTTGCACGGAGGTAACCACATTCTTAAGCGGCTCGATTAAAAGTTTCGACAAAAGCACAATCAGCCACGCAATAAACGCAAGGGTTATGCACAGGAAAAAAAACAGCCTTTTTTCGACGGCGTGAATCGGGAGAAAAAGTTCCTCGATGGAGGAAACGAGAAGAACCGCCCCGATTATCCCGTAATTCTCGTCGGAAATCGCCGTCGCCGCGTATAATATGTTCCCGTCGGGCTTGTAGTTCGCCGAATCGTCGCCCGAAAGAGCCGCGTACACCTCGGGAATCAGCATAACCTTTCCCGTGTCGGTGCGGTTCGTGTCGCTGATACAATACGACATAGTGTCGAATATCAAAATACGGTACATTCCCTCGCGGCTTCTCTCGTCAAAATCGACGTTGACCGCCCCGCGTGACTCGGAGTTTTGCATATACCGCGCCGCGTTCACCTGGTCGGAAATAGCAATCGCCGAACGCGACAAATCTTTCGCGCTGTTTTGCACAAACGCGTCCGTCATCGACTTTGTCGTGGCAACCGAAAAAAATATGAGCGGGATAAAACTCACCGCTATAAACGAAAAAAACAGCTTAAACCGCAAACTATGATACCATTTATGTTTCACGGCGAATCCCTAATTTCATTCGAAGTATTTTTTCTTCTTTTTGTCTTTGTCTTTCTTAGCCGTCTGCGCCTGCTCGACGTTTACCTTGTTTCCCTTGAGTTTCTTATTCTTCATACCCGACAGGATTTCTTTCACGCAGTCTTTCGGAACGTCGACAAAGGTGAAGTCGTCCATAATTTCGATTGCTCCGATTAGATTGCCCGCGATGCCCGTTTCTCCCGCCAACGCGCCAACGACGTCTTTCGCCTTGATTTTGTGCTTGTTGCCGACGTTGATAAACAGGCGTACCATATTCTCGTCGTTGTATTCGCCTCTGCCTTTTTTCTTCTTTTCGTATTTCTCGGGTCTTTTCCCGCCGCTCCCGCGTTCGTAATCTTTGCGCGCGAATTTGTCAAAGTCGATATCCGTCGAGTTTTCGTCATACAGATGCATTTTGATAAGCGCGGCGGCAATGTCGATTGTCGAAAAATCTTCCGAAATCATATTGTCAACCATTGCCACATACTTGCTCAAATGCCCCTCGGAAATAGTCTTCTTAATCTCCTCGGAGAAATTGTTCGCCTTAACCTGTTCTATGTCGGAGAGGGTGGGGAGCTTTTGGTTCACGACTTTCGCCTTTGTGTAGCTTATTATGTCGCGCAGTTTGTATATTTCGCGTCCGACAATAAAAGTACACGCTTTGCCGTTTCGCCCGGCGCGTCCCGTGCGCCCTATTCTATGCACATAATACTCCGCGTCCTGAGGCAGGTCATAGTTAAAGACGATTTCGATATCGTCCACGTCGATGCCCCGCGCCGCGACGTCTGTTGCCACAAGTATCTCAAGGGTGCGGTTGCGGAATTTTTTCATAACCGTGTCGCGCTGGATTTGTTTCAAGTCCCCGTGCAGCCCCTCGGCAAAGTAGCCGCGTCCCTGAAGCTGCTCTACCAATTCGTCGACGCGCTTTTTTGTGTTGCAAAAAATAAGCGACAATTCGGGGTTGTACATATCTATCACGCGACAAAGAGCTTCAAGTTTTGTACGCTCGCTAACGTCAAAATAAACCTGCTCGATATTCGGCACGGTAAGTTCTTTTCGTACAACTTTTATATATTCTGGTTGTCTTTGATATTTGCGTGTGAGTTCAAGTATCTCGGAGGGCATAGTCGCCGAAAAAAGCACTATCTGGCGTTCGTCCGGTACTTTGCCCAAAATGGTCTCGATATCGTCGCGAAACCCCATATCGAGCATTTCGTCCGCCTCGTCCAAAATCACCATTTTCACGGTATCCATTCTAAGTGTGCGGCGTTCGATATGGTCCATTACCCGCCCCGGCGTCCCGATTATTATCTGCACGCCGCGCCGCAGAACCGATATCTGCCTGTCGATAGGCTGTCCGCCGTATACCGGGAGAACCTTGATGTTGTCCTTGTATTTAAGTATGCGCCGTATCTCCTCGCATACCTGAATCGCCAGCTCGCGGGTCGGACAAAGGATTACGGCTTGCAAATGCTTGTCGTCCTCGTCGATTTTCTCGATACAGGCGATTCCGAACGCCGCCGTCTTGCCCGTACCCGTCTGCGATTGCCCGATAACGTCGCGTCCCGACATAATTATCTCGATAGACTGCGCCTGTATCGGCGTCGCCTCCTCAAACCCCATATCCGCCACGGCGCGGATTATCTCGTCCGATAAAGGCATTTCTTCAAATTTAAGCATAACATATTTCCTCTCTATTACCTCAAAATCTTTTTATTGCGCGTATCCTTACATTATACCTCTTTAATCCCGATACCGCAATCAAAATTTATTTGAGATTGATTCTTCCCGCGGCTTTACACGTTGCAAGCGTTGAATATAAGTGATATACTACTTCAAAAGGGGGCGGGGTATTTGGAAAATAAAAACGCAAAGAAAAGAAAAAGTACGGGCGAGCGTATGTCCGTCGGGGTGCTTGTCTTTAGCTTTATAGGTATGGCGATTGTGACGCTTTTGACGCTGTTGATTGCGCGGGGCATTATTATAGACCAGGCGGTGGGCAAGGCGGAGAACGCGCTCACCGCGGGAGCTCGCGAAGTCGATATGTGGCTTCGGGAGAAACAAGCTACTCTTATTACAATCGGGCGGGATATTATAGCTCTTGACGACAGAGACGCTGTTCTTCCCCTGCTCACGGCGCAAATGGACGCTAACGGGGTGGATATATACGGCGGTTTCGCGGACAAAACGGCGGCGTTTCCGCACAGCGAAGACTATGTAGTACCCGAGGGCTTTGACGTGACGGAGGAACTTTGGTATACCCTCGGAATCGACGCGAAAGGGGAAATGGTAAACTGGCCTCCCGAAAAGGACACCGTTTCGGGAGAAATCCTTACGACGATTCTGCTGTATATCGGGCAGGTCGAAGGCGTCGACGCGGTTTTGGGAATGGACTTTACGGCGGAGGATATGACCGCGATACTGGATTCTGTGGAGACCTACGACGGCGGGTACGTGTTTTTGGCGAACAACGACGGGCGGATTATATCTCACCCCGACGAACATTTTGCTCCGCTTGAGAACGGCGACGCGGCGTCAATGCTTGACGACCCCGTTTACGCTAAGTTGTATGACGGAATCGTGCTGGGCGGCAAAAATATGCTCAAGCTCAAGGATTTTGACGGCAAGGAGAGGTATTTAATCGGACACAAGCTAAGCTCCGCCGACTGGACGGTGTATGTCGCCGTTCCGACTGCCGTTATAACCGCTCCGCTGTACTCGAGACTTATCTATGTAGCTATAGCCGTCGTCATAATGCTTGCCGTAACCGAATTGTTTATGCTTAACTACATCAAGAAACAGCTTAGATTTTCTTTGTCGCGTGTCGTCAGAGCTATGACGGCTTTGTCGGAGGGCAACATATCGTTTCGCGTTCGGGAAAAAGACAGGCATATGGACGAAATCGGCGCGTTGTACCATAACTTCGGCAAAATCTTCAGACGGTTTACAAGACTTTTGAGCGATATGAAAGAAATGAGCGAACAGCACGCCCTCGGGAACTATCAATACAAGCTTGACGAAAGCGGATACACGGGAGCGTATCTTGACATAGTAAAAGGCGTAAACGAGATGACGTTTACATATGTCAACAACTTTATGGAGCTGCTTGACGTTATGGGACGATTCGGGGGCGGCGATTTCGGCGCGAACGTCAGGGAATACCCGGGCGAGCTGAAGATAGCGAACACGCGGATAGACGTGCTGCGTACAAACCTAACCTCCGTGAGCGCGGAGGTGAATAAACTGGCGCAGACGGCACTTTCGGGGAACTTGTCGGCGCGGGCGAGCGAAACGGGCTTTAACGGGGCGTGGGCGGAGATTCTTATAAACCTTAACAAACTTGTCGAGGCTGTGTCCGTTCCCTTATCCGAGGCGTCGGAGGTACTGCGGAAAATGTCGGAGGGGGATTTGTCCGTCGAGATGAACGGAGATTATCAGGGAGACTTCGCGCTGATGAAAACGTCGATGAACAGTACGGTTAAGCAGCTTTCGTCCTATATCTCGGCGATACGCGACACCCTTTTAAACGTTTCGCGCAAGGATACCACGAAGTATATACTGCAGCCCTTTGTGGGAGAATTCGGCGACATAAAGTCGTCGATAAACAAGATAGTGAATATGATTAACAATCTTGCGAAAACCGTGTCCGTTTCCGCAAGGTCGGTTAGCGACGGAGCGTCGCGGATTTCGGAATCGAGCGAACGTCTGGAGCGGGGGACGAGCGAACAAGCCACCGCAATCGACATTCTAAAGGACAAAATAAACAATATAAATACCCAGACCTCGCACACCGCCGAGAACGCCAAAAACGCCGCCGACCTTTCGAAACTGTCGACTAGCAGCGCGATTGACGGCAGTACACGCGTAAAAGATATGCTGTGTTCTATGAACGAGATAAAAAAGGAATCCTCAAATATCTCCGCCGTTATCAAGGTTATCGAAGACATTGCGTTCCAGACGAATTTGCTGGCGTTAAACGCGTCTGTTGAGGCGGCGCGGGCGGGCGTTCACGGCAAAGGGTTCGCGGTAGTCGCGAACGAGGTGCGAAGTCTCGCCGAACGGAGCAGAAAAGCCGCCGTCTCGACTCATGGGCTTATAGAGGTTGTAGTGTCAAAGATAAACAACGGGACGGAAATCGCGGACGGAGCGTCCTCCTCTCTTGAAAAAATCGTCGAGAGCGTACATTCCGTTTCGTCTATTATTTCGGATATATCTCTTGCGTCTGACGAACAAGCCGAGGCAATATCTCAAATAACGAACAATATACAAAAAATCTCCGACGTGGTGCAGACGAGTTACTCGAACGCGCAGGAAAGCGCTTCCGCCGCGTCGGAACTCTCCGCGCAGTCCGATAATCTCCGCGTTATGCTGGCGGAGTATAAAGTCTGATATACTAGGGTGGTGTCTCCTGTGCGAATGCGTTGTTCAGTATGCAGGGAACTTTTTGAACGCGAAAAGGTCGAGTTTTCGCCGGCGGTATGCCCGAAATGCGAGCAAGACGAAGCCGTCGCGATAGAATGTGTCCGAAATTACGTGCGAAACCGCCCAGGCGTGAGTTTGGACGTCGTTTCGAAAGCGCTCGGCGTTTCGCGCAAAAAAATCAAAGAATACATTGAGGCGGACCACCTCCAGATTTTTTAAAAGTAAAGTTCTGGGGAGCGGTCCAAACCGCGTCGGCGGGGGACTTGTGCTTGAACCACGTTATCTGGCGTTTCGCGAAATGTCTTGTGGATTGTTTAAGGAGTTCCGCCGATTCGGATAAAGACGACGCGCCGTCAAGGTATTTCACAATCTCCTTGTATCCGAGCCCTTGCATAGACGTAAGCGACGCGCCGTATCCCATACCGAGCAGGGTTTGCACCTCGCGTACCAGCCCCTCCTCGAGCATCTTGTCGACGCGGGCGTTTATGTTTTTGTAAATTTCTTCACGCGGCAAGTCAAGGACTATAAATTTGTAGGAATACGGGCTTTTTTTTGCGCGTTGGGTTTTGTTATGTTCCGAAATAGGCGTGTTTGTCTGGTGAAAATATTCAAGAGCGCGAACGACTTTTTTTATATTATTTTTATGAATTCCAGAATCAGGGTCGACTTTTTCAAGTATTTCAAAAAGGCAGTCCGCGCCTTTTTTTTCCGCCAGTTCGTATAAATAATTTCGGTATGCGTAGTCGGTGTCTGTGGGCGTGAAATCTGTGTCAAACAACACCGCGTTTATGTAAAACCCCGTGCCGCCTACAAGTATAGGGGTTTTTCCTTTTGCGCGGATTTCTTCCATATAGATTTTGGATTTTTTCGCGAAAAGCGACACGGAAAATTCCTCGTCGGGGTAACATTCGTCTATCATATAGTGTTTTACCCTTGACAGAGTTTCCTTGTCGGGCTTTGCCGTGCCTATGTCCATATATTTGTAAACCTGCATCGAGTCCGCCGAGATGATTTCCCCGTTTATTTTTTCGGCTAAGGAAACGGCGGCGGCGGTTTTGCCTGTCGCCGTCGCCCCCGATATAACTATTAAATCATACATTTTGAACATTCCTTTTATGCACAGAGCTGAACGCCAGAAGAAGTTGGGAGGGGAGGTAGAACACCCATATCAGCCGCCAAAATACGGGGTAATCGAATATGTTCGCCAACGCCACGTTTATATCGCACAGCAGAAACAAAAGCATTCCGATAGGGGCGAGGTAATTTTTAAAGTTTCTAAAAGACCCAACGACCGAACACAGGACGCATACCAGATACCCCGCCGAAAGCTTGTTAAACGCAAGGGCGGCGAATACGGCGGCAATAAGTATAAATTTAGCCGGGTTGCCGAAACGCTCGTTATACGTCAGCTGCACCGCCCAGAAAAACAACAGCCCCAGATTGTTCCAGCCCTTAAGAACCATACAGTAATCGGCAATAACCGTAAAAAACATAGCGATTATTAGCAGTTTTTCCTTGCTTCTGATTGATAACAAAAAACATATTACTACAAATACAAATTTAATCATTCACGTATAGCGTCCATAACGCTGTTGTTTTTCAAACGGCTTGCCGCGTAGCGCATCGTCACCCAAGTCACGGCGAA
>BNUF01000105.1 GCA_025997155.1 Clostridia bacterium | reverse complement strand
AAGGGCGTCGACGGGCGCTCGTAAATCTCACGCGGCGTTCCTATTTGCTCCACGACGGCGTTGTTCATAACGATAATGCGGTCCGCCATTGTCAGAGCTTCTTCCTGGTCGTGCGTCACCATTATGGTTGTAATGCCGAGTGTACGCTGTATGCCGCGAATCTCGCCCCTAAGCTTCGAGCGTACCTTTGCGTCAAGCGCGGAGAGCGGTTCGTCCAGAAGCAGAAACGCCGGAGAAAGCGCTATGGCACGCGCCAAAGCAGTCCTCTGCTGCATACCGCCCGAAAGCTGGCGCGGGTATTTGTCCTTATGTTCTAACAAATCCACAAGGCGCAAAGCTTCGCACGCCTTGCCGTATACCGCGTCTTTGGGCAGACCCTTTTTTTGGCGAAGCCCGAATAAAATATTTCCTATAACCGTCATATTCGGAAACAGCGCGTAGGACTGAAACACAATTCCGAAGTTTCTTTTGGCGGCGGGCAGTTTGGTACAGTCCGCGCCGTTAATGAATATCTGCCCGTGACTTGCACTCTCAAGCCCCGCGATAATACGGAGCAGCGTCGTTTTGCCGCAGCCCGACGGACCTAAAATACAAACCAGTTCGCCTTTTTTTATTCCGGCGTTTATGCCCCTAAGCGCCGTCTGATTGTCAAACTGTTTTGTAATGTTTTTAATTTCCAAAAAATCCATTTCATTTCTCCTTATTTAGGTGCTGATTTGGAATCGAATTTTTCCATCCATTTGTTAAGAATACCCTCACGGTTTAGCGCAATCCAAGACAGGTCGTTGTCAATGAGCTGTTTAACCGGGTCGGTTGCAAAGCCCTCATATGAGCCGCCCTGCCCTGTGGCGATTATGGGGTAATTATTTTTATACAGGTTCATTGCGTCGTCGGAAATCGCCCAGTCAAGAAACGTCTGAGCGGCAAGGTTTATTTTATCCTTTTTCATAAGCGCGTTGGCTTCTACATCCCACCCCGAGCCGTCTGACGGGAAAATCGTTTCCACGGGGGCGCCCTTTGCCTTTTGGCTGATGCCCGCGTATCCGAAGCTTATGCCCACGACACATTCTCCCGCCGCCGCCATTTTCGCGGGCTTCGAGCCGGAGTGAACATATTGCGCGACATTTTCGTCTAATTTGGTTAAGTAGTCCCAGCCGTCTTCACTGTCTTTGCCTTTTAGCTGTAAAATACCCGTGACAGTCAGTAAGCCCGTGCCTGATGAATTTGGGTTAGACATCACAATGTGACCTTTGAGCGCGGGGTTAAGCAAATCGTCAAAGCTCTTTATATCCGAAACAGAGAGTCCAAGCTTTTCAAGCTCCGCCGTGTTGACTACAAAAGCCGTTTCCCAAGCGTCAATGCCCACCCAGGTGGGAATCGGCTTATCCGATTTGAAGTTCGGAAGAATTCTATCTACTCCTTTCGGCGCGTAAGGTTCAAGCATATCGTTTTCGTCTAAAACCAGGAGGGAAGAACCCGCCGTTCCCCATACGGCGTCCGCGACGGTGTTGCCTTTTTCAGCCAGCAGTTTCGCGGTGATAACTCCTGTAGACTCACGCACGATATTCACGGTTATGTTAGGGTACTGCGCGCTGAACGCCGCGAGGTATTCGGTTACAAGCTCATCTTCAAGCGCGGTGTATACGGTGATTGCTCCGCTGTCCTTATCCCCTGTGAATTTTGAAACCTCCGCGGGAGCTGCGTTTGAGGCTTCTGTCGGCGCCGCGGGCAAAGGGTTGCCTGAGCAAGCGGCAAGCGACAATGCCGCAAGTACAACCATAATTACCGCAAGACTGTTTGATACAATTCTTCTCATTTCATAACCTCCATCCTTTTTAATTTTAGAATAGCAATGTAAAATTTGAAAGTTGTTTTGTGTAAAAATTGTGTCAATTTTGCGGTTTGCATACGCTAAGAACAGGCAGACTGTTGAAAGCCCGCTGTAAGTGTGATACAATCCTTTTGAGGTGAATAATTTGAAAAAGACGATTTTCATAATAGAAGACGATGAAAGCATACGCGAAATGATTAAGATTGCTTTGACTTCTTTTTCATACGCGGTTTTTGCCTTTGAAAACGCCGAAGATTCGCTTGAGGCTGTTTTTGAGAACCCGCCGAATATGCTTATTTTCGATATTATGCTGCCTGGGATTTCAGGGCTTGAGGCGACAAAGCGAATACGCGGCAACCGAAAAACAAAAGCGCTGCCGATTATACTGCTGACGGCGAAGGACACCGAGCTTGATAAGGTCACGGGGCTTGATTCGGGTGCTGACGATTATATCTCAAAGCCTTTCGGAGTAATGGAGCTTGCCGCGCGCGTTCGCTCACTGCTTAGGCGTACTGAAACAAACGAGGTCGGTCAAAGCGAAGATATACATATATCCGATTTATCTATAAACTGCAAAACACGCGAGGTAACGCAAAGCGAAACCCCTGTTGACTTGACTTTCAAAGAGTATGAGTTACTCTATATGCTTATAAGCAACCGCGACAGAATTATATCACGCGAAGAGCTGCTAAGCGCTGTGTGGGGCTATGATTTCGCGGGGGAATCAAGGACGCTTGATATGCACATTCGCACTCTGCGCCAGAAAATCAATGATAACGCGGAAAATCCGAAATACATAAAAACAGTACGCAATGTCGGATATCGCTTCATAGGAGATTAAAATATGAAGAGAGCGATTTATTACAGACTGATTGTCACGGCTTTCGCGGCAATACTTCTTTGCGGTTTTGTTTCCGCGATGAGTTACGCCGTTTATACCCAAAATCAAACGGAGGAATGGCTGACAAAACTGGCGCTGTGCGTATCGGAGAATTATAAATACGACTCTGACGCGGCGGAACTTTCAAAATCGGCGGGGAATATTCGCGTGATCGTTATAACCTCTGACGGAACCGTGATTGCCGATTCGCAGGCGAACCCCGCCGATATGGAAAATCACGCGGACCGCAAGGAAGTGCGAAACGCCGGTTTCGGAAGCGTCGCCGTCGCTATGCGAAAAAGCGCGACTTTAGGAGACAGATTTATGTATGCCGCCGTAAAAGCCGGCGACGGCAACGTTCTTCGGCTGGCATACGGCTATTCGGGGCTTGCCTCGAACCTTGCCGCCCAGCTTCCCGCCGTGCTTGCGGCGGTGATTTCCGCGCTGATTTTGTCGTTATTGCTTGCGGGTAAATTCGCAAAAACCGTCACAAATCCACTCGAAAAAATGGTCGGCGCGCTTTCCTCCTCCGATTATGACGGGCTTGCTCAGCATAAATCCTCATATCCTGAAATTGACAAGCTGAACGAAGCGCTGATTGCCCGCCAAACCAACGCAAAACAGCTTGAACGGCAAAAGCGCGATTTCTTCTCAAACGCCTCTCACGAGCTGAAAACGCCTATCACCTCAATTGTCGGATTTTCAGAAATGCTGAGCCGCGGAATGATTGAGGGCGAAAATGAGCGGGGCGTTATCATAAGCCGCATAGAGACCGAAGCAAAGCGAATGAACGTACTTATCAACGATATATTAACCATTTCAACTCTTGAGTCAAACGCGGAAAGTCCCGCAAAGAGCGAGTATGCCGCGTTCAATTTTGCCGACGTCGTAAAAGAAGCCGCGTCCGCCATATCGCCCGTAAAGGATAACACCGCTATCGCCGTTCATATGGCGCTGTCTGAGGTGTCGTATCACGCCGACAGGCGGCAGATATACGAGCTTTGTATCAACTTAATCGAAAACGCCGTCAAGTATAACATTCCGGGCGGCAGCGTTTATATCTCCTTAAAAAACGAAAGCGGAAACCTTGTTCTCACGGTGAAAGATACAGGAATAGGTATCCCGAAAGAGTATCAGACCCGAGTGTTCGAGCGGTTTTTCAGAGTTGATTACGGCAGAAATAAAAAGGTGGGCGGCACAGGGCTGGGGCTGTCAATCGTAAAGCATATCGTGGGAATTTACGGGGGAAAGATTTCTCTGCAAAGCGAAAAGGAGGAGGGGACGACGATTGTCGTGTCCCTTCCCCAAGCGGTAACCTCTGTTTATACCGATTTTACCTAATCATTCGACCTGTGTCTTACACCCTCGAAATGAGCTTGACGAACCCCCGTAACGCCACTGTGGCGCGAGTTTGGCGGTATGCGCGATAAGTTAGCTACTCCCGATAGGTTGGGGTATCGCTTGATTCTCAATCCAAGCGAAATGTCGCCGCGTTCTTTCAACCATGTTTCTTTTCGATGACCATTATTGATGATGCCAATATAATAAATCCCGCCAAATACCCGCCCAATATATCTGTTGGGTTATGTACACCCAAATATACACGGCTAAGCCCCATCAAAAGCAAAAATAAAACGGACAGGCATACTATGAAAACTTTCTGACTATATTTGTGTACCCCTCGAATAAACAAGAACACACATATACCGACAAACGCGGTTGAATTCATCGCGTGACCGCTGGGGAATCCATAGCCTGTTTCCGCGATTAAACGGTGAGCGTCCGGTCTTGGAATGGCGAAAAGCATTTTCAAAGTGACGTTAAGCGCCGCCGAAGCCGCCAAAGTAAGCGTTACGGGCAATCCGATTTTTCGCCGCGTTTTCGGGATAACCAGCAACAGCAACGCCGCAGGCGCGTACACAAACCACTCTCCGATAGTCGTAACGGCAATCATAAACGCTGTCAGCGCAGGTGCTTCAAGCGATTGAACCGCTTCCGCGAGGGAGTGGTTCAGCGCGTCAAGGTATCCTGCGGCGGTAAAAAGCGCTGTCAATGCAAATGCTGTTATCAATGCCGCCAAAGCTACGGTCGGTTTTTTTGACATACCGAATCCTCCTCGTTTTTTCGCGTTACTTAACGTCCTGCTTCCTGAACAGCGATTATGATTTTATCTTACCATAAACAACTTAAGAAATCAAGGCGTTGCAATTTTGCGGCTAATACGGTATAATAGAAGTATAGTAAAGAATGATATTAAATGTGGTGAACAATTTATGAGCAGAGAAATTCTTCCTGCTAAGTCGGATATAGTTTTTAAGATGTTGTTCGGTGACGAGCGTAACATAGACTTGCTGACGGATTTGCTTAAGTCGGTGCTTGACTTGCCGTCAGACGAATACGACGTGGTTACAATCGTTGACCCGCACTTGCTCCGCGACTTCGGCGATGATAAGCTCGGCATACTTGATGTGAAAGTCAAAACTAAATCTGGCAAAGCTATCGACATTGAAATACAAGTCGCGCCTGTACCGGAACTGAAAGAAAGAATAATTTTTTACAATTCCAAAATGGTGACGGAGCAGATTGGCGATGGCGACAATTACAGAAATATTAAAAAAGTCATAAGTATTATAATCACAAACTTTGATTACATTGACGACAGCGATTTTTACCATAACGACTATACACTTTATGACAGCAAGACGAAATCACGGTTTACCAACCTTGTGGAGATTCACACTCTTGAACTTTCCAAACTGCCGAACGCCGACGACGGCACGGAACTTTGGGACTGGCTTACATTTCTTAAAGCCGAAACGAAGGAGGAACTGGAAATGGTTGCTCAAACAAATCCGCAGATAAAAAAAGCTGTCGGCGTATTGCAAATATTATCCGCTGACGAGCGGACGCGTATGCTGTACGAGTCCCTAGAAAAGGCTCGCCGCGATGAGGAATCGCGCCTGTACGGAGCGTTGCAGGAGCGTGATATTGAAATTGCTAAAGCTCTGTTGGCTATGGGTGATGGCGTAGATAAAATCGAAAAAGTAACGAATCTGCCCCGCGAAGAAATTGAAAAATTACGCACACAGCTATAAGCCGCATGCTTTTAGGGCAAATAATTGAAACGACCGCACTTAATAGCCTACTTCCGATTTCCAAGCGCGAAATTTGCTATATTCTGCCCGATGTCAGCCCGACTACTGTTGAAAAAGTGTTGGCGGATATGCTTCGGGCGGGGACGATTGAAAAAATCGGTACGGCACGAAATACAAAATATGTAGTCAAACGATAAAAAACTCCCGCAAGGTTTGATTTCACCTTGCGAGAGTTTTACTGGTTGACGGAGATTAACCCGCTTGTTATTGCAAAAGCCTAAGTACTGTTTGCGGCGTTTGATTGGCTTGCGCAAGCATAGAGAATGACGATTGTTCCAAAGTCTTTGATTTTGCAAGGTTCATAGTTTCTTTCGCCATATCCGCATCGCGTATCCTGCTTTCCGCAGCGGACAGGTTTTCTGAAGAAACCGCGACGGAATTACCCGCGTACATTAGCCTGTTTATCTGCGTCCCGATATACCCGCGAACCTCCGAGATATTATCGTTAGCAAGGTCGCAAACGTCAAGAGCTCCTGTAGAGCTTTTTCTTGTCAAGAGGTTCGCCGACCGAAGTGAGGCGCAATCACAAAACACGCACCCCGCTGTGGCCGCGTTCATACCTTCAAGCAATTTCGGCAGATGCACATTGTACCCTTGCGCCGAGTTCGCGCCTGTCTGAAGATACAGTGCCTTACCTCTTTCCCAAGATTCTCTGATGGACGCGTCCTGGTCCACATTGTAAACAATATCTCTGCCAACTATGTCGTATCTTAACCCAGGACCGTTCAGACTCGGGTGTTGCAAGGCAATGAACTTATCGCCCGTTTGCAAAGGTGGCGCTATGCTGTCTAGGTTGAAACGCAACTCAAACGCGTCCGCCACCAAACCCAAATCAAGGTTGGTACATTCATTTCTGTTATGAACCCCGACGGTGCAGTCGCACAACCATGTGGCGGCGGAGTCAGTCCGCGCCGCTGTCGGTTTCCAGTCCGCCGTCATAGTGTATACTTGTCCGTTCATTGTAAGTCTAACGACCGAAGTCTGAACGGCGGGTTCAAGCTCTCCATTAACCACGGTCGGAAAATTTACCCCAGACGCGTCATAAGTGTCGGCATCGGTAGCATACCGCGTATAGGGGTCAATCGTACCTGTGCCGTTAGGAAACGTTCCCGTGATATTCTCGTAGTTGTCAATCTTTCCCGCATTTGCGACGCCATTATAGACGCGTCCAACTTGTTCTCCTCCGCAAATTCTCCCGTGAAGTTCTCTGAGATTTCTTTCAAACCTGACATTTGTGAATCAGTTAAATTTCTGTAAACAGCACTACAAAAGAAACCATCGAGACCGTCTTGGGACATTTTGATGACCATAATTTTAACGTCTAATTCAATGTTTCTATGCGTCAAAACGGCTTTCAATTTCAGATTATATGTCTTGCGTTTTTTTAGCAAAATATCCGAATCGACCGTAAATCCGACTCCGCCGAGATTGATGTAACCGACAACCGCATCACATAATTTTTTAGTTTTCATAGTATTGAAATCCTTTCTCTGAGGCTGTCGCAGCCCGTTTCTTTTGATTTTGATTAAAAAAGACAAAACCGTTCTCATCAAAAATTACGCGGATATTATCGACATGATTTAACTCGTCCGCAAGAATCTTATCTGATAATGTGTCCACAATTTTTTCCGAAATTACGCCCCTTAGCGCTAAACTTGACCCATATCTTTTAAGAGCTCGTATAGATAGCTCCGGTTGCAGGGGATTTGCTTATCCCCTCATAAAGCCCGAATATATTGGCTTCCGTAGACTTATGGGTCAAGTTTAGCCCTTAGCGGCCGCACACCATATTCCGCGTCGTAACCAAGTCTGGCGAGTTCGGTAATATTGGTTTTGTCAAAATCTATCTTGATTCCGAGATTTCGGGCTTTGGACTTAACGTCTTTCAGCATAATATTGCATATCTGAAATATATTTTATTCACTCAATTCGCTGAATAAAATAACCTCATCAAGTCGGTAATGTCATAAATAAGTTGACAACATTACCAATATGTGTTATAATTTATGTAACAAATAACGGAGGTAAGATATGGTTTACATAAATGCATTATGCCCACATTGCGGTAGCAATGATGTTGTT
>BNUF01000104.1 GCA_025997155.1 Clostridia bacterium | reverse complement strand
TTTGAGTACCACCGAGCCGTAAGTGGTATCCCGCTGTGTCAACCCGTCCATGATTTCATGAGTATAAGTTATTGGTATAAGTGATTCCGCGCCTGTTCTGTCAATGATTGCCATAATACCGCCTCCTGATTATAACGAACGTATAAACTCGTTCATTCCTGATTGCGCCGTGTTGCTCCCGCCCTTGATTTCGCTCCCTGCCTTATTAGGCGGATTGTCTGTAAACAAAAAAGCGGATTTCTCGCGGAGTGCCTGAATTTGTTCGTCAAGCCCCGCGAACTCTCCGTTTTTTTGTTTAAGTTTATCAGCGTCCAGGAGTTTCATTGCCACGTCCGCGTTATGAAAGTTGTACCCCGACAATGCCTCTTTCAGCGCGGCATTACGCTTGATTTTCTCGTTTTCGGCTTGGCTTTCGTCAAGTGCTTTTTGAAGCCGCGCCAGTTCGCCGCCGTCGCTTTTATCGCCCGTTTTCGTCTTGATTTCGTCAATCTGTTCTTTCTTCGCGGTCAATTCCGCCGCCGTTATGTCTTTGCCGTTTTCCTCGATAATCTTCGCCGCGTTCTCGGGAGTTACACCCAGTCCCGTTAAAAATGTCAAATCCATAATATCACCCTTTCTTTGATTTCTTTTCGTTTTCCGTTTGCAAATCCTCGAGTTCCTCCGCGAACTCTGAAAGGCTTTTCAATTGAAGATACAAATTGAACGCCGTCTCAAGGTTTCTTCTGCCCTGTTCAAATATGTTCAACGCCGCGTTTTGCTTGAAGTATTTCTTGTTCCACTGCAAAAGAGTATCTATCTGCGCTGAAAACTCCGACATAACCTCTTCGTAATAAGTCATTTCCTCACCCCCTTTCAAGGCAACAAAAAAGACGCTTTACGCGTCCTTTTGTCGGTTTTTTACTAGTTCCTTTTGGCTATAATTTTATTTACAGTGCTTTCGAGCCACTCGCTATGTTTTTTATGCGTTGTATCATTATGAAACATTATCTGTTCATTCACAGAATCAGGATTATCCCAAACGGAAGATAAGTTTGCTAATATGCCGTCAATATCTTTAGCCGCAAAAATTGTCTTATTCGCACTCATCTTAACCACGTCCTCCACTTCAAATCATACTCACTCGATACTATATTTATAACCTCTGTATACATTGTGCGTATTAATTCGCGTCGTTCCCGCATTGTTAATTTAGCGGGTATTTTCGATTTTCCAAGTTCCTTAAGAAAAGTATATTCCAACTCTTTATAACGAGCCACAATTTCTTTTGTATTATATACCTCGCCGATATTTTTTTCAATTGCGTAAATATTACCATCAGTATCTATGTTCATATTTATTTTTATCGCTTTGTTGTTAAGTAAAGTTTCAAAATCCTGCTCTGATAACGGTGTTGCGTTATTATGATTGTGTACTATCATTACAGAATTATTTTTGCATTTACTAAGTTTATCGAACAGCAACTTAATATTGGGGTCGTCATCGGTGTCGATTTTCCCAGTACCGTAAGCCCCTTTTATATCAGTTCCTATTTTCTCGCTAGTCACGATATTTATTGCCCTTGCTATTTCTCGTGATTTTTCTTTATCAATAGGATTTCCTTCTAGTACCAACTCGTTAGACGAACTTATGGCGTATTTAGCAGTTGAGATTGGCACTCCTAAATCTTTCGCAAGCGTTTCGGATTCTACCATTGATAGCCTTACCTTTCCGACACTTGCGCTATCTATATCTTTTTGATTTAACAAAAATCTGTCGCCTCTTTCAGTATAACCTATATTTTTATTTTCCGCAAGAGTATTATAAAATTCTTTATTAATTATCGCTTCGCCCGTTTCGTTATCAACGGTATACCCCGCGTCCTTGAGGTTTTGAACGCGCTTCTGCGCGTCGCCGTCAATCAGTATTTCGCCCTCCCACGGGGCGCATTTCTCGCAAGTTCCGACGTGTTTTGAGATGTACACCAGGTTGTTTCCCGACACCGCCATACTGTCAAAAAAGCCCTCGCGGTAGGCGTGTGCGGCGTTGGTACGCATAGCCATTTCGGCGTATGAGCTTGCGTCCCATTGCCTGTTAGCCGCGTCCACAAATCCTGTCAATCCCTTTTTCGCGAGTTGATTTACCATTTGCTGGGCGGCTTGGTTTATGGTTAAACCTTTGGCAAGGGCGTTAGCCGAAGTTTCGGCTTGCGCCTGGCGGAAGAAATCATTAACGCGGCGAAGTATTCGGCTGTTGACGGCGTTCAGGCTGTTTTTGGTGTCTGATATCAGGGCAACCATAGTCAAGGGCATTTGCGACGGAGTGCGTTTTAATTTCTTAAACACTTCCTTGTCCGACTTGAACCCGTCGTAATAGACGAGTTTCATTGACTTTTCAATATTTAAGTTTACTTCGGCTTCCATGTCGCCCATGAGGGCTTTGACCTGCCGCATAGTTTCTTTTTGGCTTCGCATAATCCTGTACCGCCAGTTGTTTTCGTCTATATTCTCGCCCATACTGATACGCGTGGCTATATCCGAAAGTATATAAAGTTCCGCGCTTTCGTACAGTTGCGCTATTTCTTGCCCGATATTGCGGAAATCAGTAGGGTTTTTATCCATACGCTACCCCTTAATACGTTTCGTCGTCGGTGTTTTCAACTGTTATGTTTTGCTCTAGTTTTATTCTGTGTTCTTCTTTCAAAATCTGCGTATCGTCCCAGTCGGGGTGAACTAACTGCACTTTGGTATATATTGACACTGCCGCCGCCTGATTAAGTTGGTTGATAGTTTCAGATATACCCATAAGATAATTTTTGTTGCCCTTGATTTCGACACTCACGGCGGTTTCCGCGTGTTTCTGCTTGAACAAGACGTTATCGAGTTTAAGCACGGCTGAAAGAAAAACCTCAAGGCGTTGTTTCCAGTAGGTCTCTTTTTTCGCCTTTGTCTTGAGGGTCTTGTCAAGCCTAAGCGACAACGCCGTGCCGCTTTGCGCGTTGCCCGCGATATCAATCCCGAAAGTCTGCGGGGCATATCCAACGGATGATACTATACGATTCAGCAACTCCGCGCAGGTTTTTTCGTGTTCCTCGGCGCGTATGCTAAACTGTGAAACGGTTATAGGGCTTGTCACTTGCGAACTGTCAATATCCATTGCGACATAGGTGTCGTCTTCTTTGTCGAACTCGAAAACGCGCTGATTTGGGTTAAGTATGTCGGGTTTTAGCCGCATATACTCCATAGGCACTATAATACGCGCCTTCGCAAGTCTCACGTCTCGAATCCACGACGAGTACGTCTCATCAAGCGCGTCAAGGAGCGATACGACCTCTGTAATATCACTGTTTCCAAAATTGAGACTTCCTGTTAAATTATCAGGGATTGCGTTTGGAATATGAACCGCTAAAATCTCGTCAATGCCAGTCTTGTTTTCGTCCTCCGAAGTCATCGCGCCAAGCCTTGATATACTGCCGTCATAAGTTTGCTCCAGTATCTCGCCCTTTGAATACCGTTCAAACGTCCATATCCCGTCACCGTTTGCCGTCCGCTGTTCAAAACTCAAAAAGTAATATTCGACAGCTATTCCTTGCTTATACGCAACATAGGCGTTTTGCGGCGGAACAATCGACAATATCGGATAGTCCGCAAGTTCCTTATCCCAGTTGACTTTTAGATACACATCACCGTATGCCGCGCATATTTCGGCGGCTGAACATAAAAGCGACGATATGTTATTTTTGTCAATGATATACTGGAATCTTTTGGGCGTATCCTCTTTTATCCCTACATACATGTTAGGAGCGTCGCCAAAAAGCAAGTCCGCGGACGCTCCCGCTAGTTCCGCCGCTACTGGGGCGTGTATCTTGCGGCGATTGCTTGACTTCCAAAAACTTCCATGTTCAGCGGAGGAGCGAAGCGCGTTTGGGTCTCCGCTGTACCAAGCCTGTGCCACTCTGTACTTTTGGCTGTTAATCCCGTTCGCCGTGTATTCAAACATTTCTTTTGCTGTCATTTCACCGCCCCTAATCTGTTCTTCCAGTACGTTTGATTCCCCATAACCGCGTAGCGCAACGCGTCCATTGCGTGGTCGTTCTCTTTTACGGGTTTATCCTCTCCCCGCGCCGCCGCCTTGCTGTCCCACGCGTACCCGCGCAACTCGTCTATGGTGTTCTTGCAAGAGGCGCAAACGCGGATTAAATCCCCCTCAAACATAGCCGAAACAAGCTGTATGCCGCGCAAAACCTCGTTGTTGGCGGCGCGTAGGTTTTTAACGCCAAGTTCCGCCAGTTGCGTCCTAAACCCCAGCGCGGAGGGGTCGTAATATATGCCCCCTAGGCTTAACGCTAAGCCCCTTGTTTCAAAATACGACTTAATCCACGAGATGAAGTCTTTCGCGTACGTAAGAGGGCTTTTAGACGCTTGTGAGGCGCGTCCGCTGTGGTAATACTCCGACAAAATATAAAGTCTGCCGTCCGCCCCCTCACCGACCAATAAAAAAACAGTCGCGTTGGACTGCCCGTAATCGATACCCGCCGAATAGTTTAATATTTTCGGCGGATTCGCCACAATTTGAGATTGCTTAAACCCGCCGTATATAAGCCCCTCCGCGATTACCCACCGCCCTAATATAAACCGCTCATAAAACACTCCCGAAAACCCGCGCTTCATATGTTCGACATATCCGGAGGGTAATTTTGTGTTATCGTCGATTGTGAAATTCCATGAGAGGGTGTCAACCCTGCCGTTCGCGTCGGGAGCTAGATAATCTTTCATAAGCCAGTGGCTCGGGCTGTCGGGGTTTGTCGTGCCGATAAGCAACGCGCCTTCGACGCGCAACCTCGTTATAAGCATTTCAAAGAAATCTTTGGGAAGTATCGTAATCTCGTCGCAGTACGCGCCTTGCAAGGTCATACCGCGAATCTTGCCCTCCGACCTAGCGTCATTCGCACCCTCAAGGAACACGCGCCGCCCGAATAGCCGCGCTTCTTTTTTGCCGATACTGAAAGTAAAGTTTTTCACGCCTATAAGTTCTTCCAAAAGTATCAGGCAGTTGCGATTCAGCGTCTCAAGCGTCCGCCCGAGCATTATATAATTGTTGCCTCGCGGCATTGTAGACACCCAAAACGCCCACAATACAAGACTGATGTATGTCTTGCCGCTTGATACCGACCCCTCAAGTATATTTATCTTTTTCAGCTCGTTTCGCTTTAAAGCGCGGATTACGTCAACTTGCTTTTCTGTGAATCCCGTGAAATTGTCACTCAATATCTCTCACCGCTTTTACAAACTGCGCCTCATTCCCGACCGCTTCCGTCTCCCGCCGTTTCTCCGCATCCCATTGCTCCTGCCTGATTTTCAGCTCCGCAAGTTTGATTTTCAGTTCAGGGTGGCGACCAATCAGCTTATCAAGATACTCCCTCGATTTAACATCTTCAAGCGAATTTTTGTATAACATTACCATGCTTAAATACTCGTTGCTGTCGATATCTTCAAGGCTTATTCCCAGATTTTGTATGAAAAAATGGACTTCTTCCCCCAACGCCAAAACGTTCGGCGGCGCGTCCAAGATTTGTCGCAATATCTGCTTTTGTGTCTTCTTCTTTCGGCGAACCTCGCCCGACTTCTCACCGCCCTTTTTTCCGTTTTCTCTTGCTTCATTCTTGCTTCGTTCGTCATGCGGTATTAAATTATTATTGATACCTTTTGGCATAGGTTCACCGCCTTATCTTTTTATGTACAAACAAAAAGCCCCCGCGTAACCGTTCGCGGAAGCCCTTTACCGAAAGGAGTGTGTCGTGCATATGTTTTCACAATTACATTATATCACAGTTGACAGTATCTTTTTGCATTTTTTTGTGTCATTTTGTATCAATTTTTTTTGCATTTCGATAATATATATTCCTAACGTTATGGTACGTATTCTTCCCGCCCAAAATCCCCGCGATTTCCTCCCAGTCCTTGAACTCCACAAGGCGGTAATAAAATATTGTGAACAACTGGCTATCCTCCAACGCGTTCAGCGCGTTGAGTGTACGCTTCGACTCCTTATTATACAGCTCATTCTTTTTGTCACGCCGTTCTTTCAGCATAACGAGTTTCACAACGTCCGCGCAAAGTTTGTCGCCGTTATCATGCGCCTTTGGCATATCCGTTATAACGCTAGTGATTTTAGTCATTTTCGTCTCCAGTTCCGCTATCTTCTCGTCCAAAAACTCAATCTCACGTTTCAAATGGTACAGGCTTTTCACTCAATCCCCCCCGATAACCGTAACAATTGTATCATTACAATTATAACCCATACAAAAAATATTTGCAAAAAATTTATAAAAAACGCTTGACATATAGATATCTATATAGTATAATTATTTATAGAAAGGAGGTGAACAGAGTGAGTAAAAGAATCATCAGGGCAATAAAAGAAGTCGGAAAAGTGATTGTAGCACTCTCCGACCTCGGATTAAAAGTAGGAACGTTAGTAGCAATTATCAAAATGATAGTCGGGGCTATTAACTAACCTAAGAGGGAACGGGCGGTTAAACCGCCCTCGCCCCTTACCTTAAATATAACACATACTCACTCAAAAGTCAATGAGAGAAGTAATTTGGGAGTTTCTGAAACTGCTTTACAAAATTGCGTGGCTCGTCATTATCTATGTCGGACTCGGGATAATTATAAGTAAGTCGTTTTAACGCGAAAGGGCGTACAATATGCCAACAAAATACAACGCGCAAGTAAAGCACATGAAAGAGAACTATACGCAATTCGCCATACGGTTGAGACCTGAAATATTAACCGCGTTCAAGGCAAAATGCGCCAAAAACGGTACAACGCCAACAACAGAACTGAAAAAGTTCATAAACCACTATATCGACGAAACCGCCCTGTAAAGGGGCGGTTTTTTATTTTATGCTTTCAGGATTCTCCGACTTCATTTTGCCGAGTTCAGCAAAATGATATAGAGTGGTCTGCTCACCCCACCCCACAAATAAGTGAATCACCACGTTATAATTTCATCAATCTTTGCACGTTGTTGCGTCGCTGTTCGGCGCAGATAAATCCGGGTTGTTTCAAGGCTCTCATGCCCCATTAAATCCGCGAGAAGGAACATATCCCCGCCTCTGTCAAGAAATGTCATAGCGTACATATGCCTAAATGAGTGAGGATGCATTACGGTTTTATCGACAGCATATCTTTTCCCTATTTCGTCCAAGCGACTTCCTACAGCTCCGATAGAAATATGCCCGCCGTTTGACTTCGTTTCGTGTCCCCTAAATAAATATCCAGATTCACGATTATTTTCAGCAAGCCACCCTAGCAATTCGACTTGTAGGGTTTTCGGGAAATAAATTCTACGCATTTTTTTGCCTTTGCCGTATAAATCACAATGCCCTTTTTTCACATGCTCAATCTTCAATTGTACGAATTCGCTTACACGCGTTCCCGTAGCTCCCAATATCCACACAAGGAAATAACTGTCAATATATCCGTCTTTCTTTAAGCTATGCTTAAGGAAATCGTAATCTTCAAAACTTATAACATTATCTACGTAAGGCTTTTGCTGAACTTTTATAGTCGGGATTTTTAGATATTCTTTATCTAAGAATTTTAAGTACCTATTAAGAGCGCTCAAACGTAAATTGACAGTTTTTGGGTTGCGGTTATCCATTAGTTCTAATCGGTAAATTGATATATTTTCAGCTGATATTTCGGAATGTTTATCGAGGAAATCTCTTACTGTCCAAATATATGAGCTAATCGTGTGCTGTGAGAAATCTGCCTTGAGTAAATATTTTTCAAATTCGTCTATGTTAGTTTTTGACATTTGAATCACCTTCATGAGCAATAGCATATTTAAGTAATTCTTTTAGCCTTTCTGATGCGTCCGCTGTATCTCGCCCTTTTCTCTCAATATCTACCAGCATTTCTGATAAAGTTGCGTCAGGCGGATATTCAGATTCTTGCTTTTTTCTCGCCATGCAATCACC
>BNUF01000103.1 GCA_025997155.1 Clostridia bacterium | reverse complement strand
TGGCTGAAGCCGATATCGAGATGATGGATAAGGAGTTTGGATTTCACAACATAATCCCAGACCTGACGGAGATATTTAGGCACCAGCAAGAATATAGTAATGCGTTCGCCATTTCGTTTAACACGGGTTATCAGTATGGCAACTCACTTATCCGTGCAATGCTTCCGAAAGACATGAATCAATCCCTCGCCACAAGGACGATAAGGACTGGTGATTGATTGTGAAGAATGTGTTGAAGGTGGTTGGGGTTTTGCTATTGTTACTCCTACCCATATCGAACGGCAGTAGCAGAAAGCACGCAGCCTATGTCTTTCTGAACGGGAAAGGTTTGGTGCGGGGTGGGGGCGGGGATACCACCGTCCAGAACATGATTGATGACGCAACCGCTCTTGTGGATTTGCGGGGGAACGAATTTGCCCCTACGATTTCGGTTATTACCACCACCCCAGGTGAACCAGGGTATGGACTGGACGTGCAAGGACTGTTGAGGAGCATTGACCCAAACAACCTCACGAACGAACAGCAACTCAAGAAAGAATTGGTGGAGATGTATGTTCGCTCGGCGCAAGGTGAGTTGGACAGTGCGGGCTATCACGTTATCCCGTCGGCACTTGCAAGTATGCACGCGAACGAATCGCACAACGCAACCCTTTTAGACGGTCATTATAAAGACGCTTCCGATATGACTTTAGCGGGGTTTACGGGAGATATGCGGAAAGCGCGCGGGTTGAGCGGCAGCGTTTATAAAGATGCTAATGGAGACGGGTATCCTGATGGACCATTCCAGATTGAGAGGGGCGCACCAAATGGTAACGAGGGAAGAATCTCAAAACTGAACGGCAAGGATTCGAGCGTGGGCAGGGGTTTTGATGTTGTGTATTTCCCCGACCAGTTGTCGTGGGTGAACTATGATTTTTCGGAAATTATGGGAATGTATAGCGAAGCGGGACGCGATGAAACGGCGGTGCAGATGATGCTTGCGTCTGCTAAGCATAATCGTGGGAGCGTGGATGCCCAGGCGTTTGGTATTCCGTATGCTACTAAGAGTAAGGCTGGGGAGTATGTTAACGCGTCTTCTGACGAGACTTACAGAGAAGCGAGCGTCTTGTTTAGGGACATCTCGAATATGTACAACAGGTTACGCCCGCCGTTAGGGCGTATGGACAACCCTGACCAAACGACGTTGGGCGTGTGCCTTGCGCTGAAGAGTGGGTGGTATATCGCGGGGGATATGAACGATATGCGTTCCGCGCTAAGGCAGGGTAGCGCATATATTACGGCGGTATTTCCCGAGAGCAGTAATGACCCTGTCGCGTGGATTGCCGATAATTATGTGAAACTCCCTTGGGAAGTAGCGGGAATGAGTCGGGAAGAGTATTCTAGGATTTACGGTATGAATACCACGAACTATGAGGACCATTATAATCACAACTTTCTGTTTAAGGTGGAGAGTAGAACGTCCTCCGCGTACCTGCAGAAGAGGGCAGGCGGCGGCGACCCTCCCGTTGTTCACGCGTGGGACTTTATCCCACTTGGTCACATGACGGCATCGGTGCTTATGGGCGAAACGATTTTGCTTCAGCTTATGGTTGAGGCGGGAATGCCCACAGATATTGACGGTGTGAGCATTGACCCGACGAATCCGACGACGGCGTATAAAGCGTTTAGGAAAAGTAACCCAAGTTCGTATGACCCTTCCGCGACAAACCCCGATATGGGCGAGAAGTTTAAGCAGTTGTTGGCAATGGTGGGAATTAACCCCACACCCGCACAGCAGATGGTGTTGTATTCTGTATACCAGAATTTAGGCGGAAAGTATTCGCAACCAGATAGAGGGAAATTTATGTTGGGTACGAAAACTCCAGGCAGACGTTGGTTTGACTGTTCGTCACTCACCGCTGTGGCGTTGGGGTTGGGGCAAGTGAGCGGCAATCCGCCGATGATGAAGTACGCCTTTGCGTCTGGGCAGTTTTACAGTTATGCGGTCGGACAGAGGGCGCTATCCGCTGAGTTTGAGGGAAAAGAATATGACACCACCATGCACGTCGTGTCGGATACAGCAAGGCACTACCGCCAGTTTTCAAACCACCCCGAGTATGTGAGTGGAGGGTTACAACCCGCCGACATTTTTACGGTATCGACAAGCGGACATACCTATATGTTGTTGGGGGTAGCGAAGCGACCGTTCACTTTGACCATGGATATTTCAATGAACGGGAAGTTAGACGCCGACCACGCAACGGCGAATGTCGGCGACCAGATAACTTTAGAAGCGACAAGCGATGGCGACTACAACCGCGTGAACATTAGGCGGTGGGAGGACGGGAGGGACTATATAGTTGCGCGTATGAACGTGTGTACCCTGCAGGGGGCGTTTTGTGCCTGTCGGCACAAAATAAGGGGCCTCGCACCCCTTACCCTCGCGAAAACATACGTCGGAAAGTTGTAACTCCGAAATCGGAGCGCGGCTTGCCGCTTTTCTATTCAAACAAAATCACAGAAAGGCGGTGACGCTTATCGCAATCTATCATTTGCACTTGCAAATAATCACTCGCGGAAGCGGGAAGTCCGCAGTCGGCGCGACGGCGTATCGTTCGGGCGACACGCTGAAAAACGAATATGATGCCGAGTTACACGATTATTCCCGTAAGCGCGGTATCGTCCATACCGAAATTCTTTTACCCGAAAACGCGCCCGCCGAATATTCCAACCGCTACACGCTATGGAACGCCGTTGAGAAGTCGGAGCGTTACAAAACGGCGCAGTTGTCGCGGGAAATTGAAATCGCTCTGCCTGTCGAGTTGAACCGCGAATAGCAAATTTCTCTCGCCCGCAGGTATGTCAAAGAAACTTTCGTTTCGGCGGGAATGTGCGCGGATATTTGTGTCCACGATACAGGCAAAGGTAATCCTCACGCACACATAATGCTCACAATGCGGCCGCTCGAAAAAGGCGGAAAGTGTGGGCAGAAATCCCATACCATCAACGGCAGAAAAATCAATACCGTTGACTGGAGCGACCGCGACAAAGCCGAGGAATGGCGGCGGGCTTGGGCGGCATATGCCAACGGCGCGTTGCGTATCGCGGGAGTGCTGACCGAGGACAATGTTCTCGACCACCTCAGTTATAAACGACAGGGCATTGACCAAGAACCTACCATCCATATGGGCGCGGCGACTACGCAAATGGAGCGGCGCGGCATACGCACCGAGCGCAGCGACATAAACCGCGAAATCGAAATCAGCAACGCCGGAGAGCAGCAGAGTTTAGGCGAACGGCTGAACAAGATTGACCGCCGCTTGAAAACCCTTGACGAACATATCAGGCACGTCGATAACTTCAAAAAATATCGCGGGTATAAAGCACAGTACGAAAAGCTGTACGCCGAGTACAAGACCGCTCAAAGGTCAACAGGCTTATTTGCCAAAGGCAAGGCGCAGAAAGCCCTTGACGCGGCGAATGAATATGTCCGAAGCTATAGCTTAGAAGTCGGGCAGTTTGAAACCGCCGATAAGTATTTGCACGATGTGCTTCAAGGGCATTTTGACCCAAAGAAGTTTCCTGTTGCCAAGTGGAAAGACGAGCAGGAAAAACTCAAATCCGAGCGCGGCGGGCTTAGCCGCGAGTATGCCGTTTTAAAAGAGAAAGTCCGCGAAGTTGAGGTTATCCGCAAGTACGCCGAGGACGCGCAAAGGGCGATTAACCCTCCGACGAAAAAGCGAGCGCAAGGATTAGAGATTTAGGGAGAAAGGCAGGGTAAATCCCCCGCCTTTCTCCCTAAACTGAAATTTATTATGCCTTATCGGCATATTGATGTTTTTTCTTTATTTCCGTCTTGTAATAGCTGATTTTGTTATCAAGATTTTCAAGATGTTCTTGCATAGCGACAACCTTTTCTTTCAGAACGACACGGTGTTGTATCAGCATTTCCATCCGTTCTTCCAAAGTGCTGTCGCCTATCGCTCGAAGCTGGGCGTATATCTGGATTTCTTTAATAGGCATACCAGTATCTTTCAGACGCTTAATAAACTTTATCCACGCTACGTCACCGTCGGAATATAAGCGTCTGCCGTTTTCCTTGCGTTCCGGAATGATTAAATTTTCTTTTTCGTAATATCGCAAAGTATAAACGCTAATGCCTGTAATTGATGAAAATTCGCCGATTGCATAGCCCATAAAAATTCCTCCAAAATAATACTTGACATAGAGTTAACTCTACATTGTATAATGTGGGTATAACACAATATAGGAGGTTTGTCAAATGGAAAACGAGCGTATAAAAAGAGGAACGGAAAGACTGAAAGAGGTGGACGGCAACGCCGGGGAACGGGTTATCGCTTCCTTAGAGGGAATAGCCCCGGACTTGGGAAGATATATCCTTGAATTTGCGTTTGGGGATGTCTACTGCCGAGACGGGCTTTCCTTGCAGGAAAGAGAGGTTATAACGATTGCCAGCTTGCTGACTGCCGGGGGCTGTGAAGCTCAATTAGAGGTTCATATCAACGGGTCTTTGAATGTGGGAATATCACCCGAAAAAGTCATCGAAACTTTCATTCAATGTATTCCCTACACGGGATTCCCCAAAGTGCTTAACGCCGTCAACGTAGCGAAAAAGGTTTTCGCTGAAAGGAATATCAGTTTGAGCAAATAAAAAACGATAGGAGATGTTGATAATGACGAAACTAATTTCTTTGCTAATGGCGATGCTTTTTTCTATGACAGGCTGCGCCAATGCAACAACGGAGGCGGGGCAATCATCTTTGCCGCCCGTATCGGCAACAGAAACCGCCTCGCCAAGTGAGAACGTATCGGAGGAGCAAAACAATATGGAGAACAGCGTTACATTGACACTAAAGGCAACATACAAGGGCTTTCAATCCCCAACGGGAATTGCTGTGGATAACGACGGAAACCTATATGTATCGAATTGGAGCGGAAGCACCGTCACCAGAATTGATACAAAGGGCAATCACAGCGTTTTTGCGGATGGTATGGGTTCTCCGGCTGGCTTGGCCTTTGACGAAACGGGCAACTTGTATATTTCCGATTATTCCAAAGATGTTATTTACAGGGTAACGCCTGACGGTAAAAAAAGCACGTTCGCGAAGGGATTTCATACTCCCACCGGGATAGCTTTTAAGCAATCCGGCGAACTGTTGGTGACGAACCGGGGCAGTAATGAAATTGTCAAAGTAGATTCTTCCGGCAATGTTGAAGTGGTAGCGGACGGGATGAGAACGCCTGTCGGAGTGGTCGAGGATTCAGACGGTAATCTTTATGTCACAAACTACGGCGGCGGCATTATCGTCGTTGCGGCGGACGGAACTACGAGCACTATTTCAGATGAATTTGGACGCCCCGGCGTCGGGATAGATACAAACGACCAAAACGTTATTTTTGCCACTGATAATGGGGATGGTTGCGTTCGGACACTTGCCCCGGACGGTACAACTGAAATTGTGGTTGATAATATTGGCGGTTGTGTTGCCTTATTGGTTTATGCAGATACCTTGTATGTTGGGAGTTGGAACGACGGCGCGGTATACGCCTATTCTATCGGAGCAAAATAAAATAACGTTCAGCCCTGCATTTTACTTACTCGACAATAGACATCATAGCCAAACGGCGGTTTTGATAACAAAAATCAAAGCCGCCGTTTTCTATTTTGAAAATAGTATGGCGTGATGTTCACAGAAAAGTTACATCATATTTCCTCGCCTAAAATAAACTTCTACGAATTAGTACCTTGACAAAACGCGTCTTTCGCCTGATTAGATTTGGGCGAAGGTTGCTGTTGTTTCCTGTCAGCCTCGACAATTTTCGGCACGGACGTTTTGAGAAAAAAACGCATCATTTCCCGCTGTAAATTTTGGGGCAGAATGATTTTATCTGCGGAATCCGTTTTTTGTCTATAGGCACCACCTCACATCAACTTTTATAGTTGAGTATATGAGATGATTCCTAAAAAATGCCGTAAAGACAAGCCTTTCAGGGGTATAGGGTTTATTTTTAATATCGTTAATGCGATGTAAGCATCTGGAAGGATATAAAAGTATATAAAAGTATATAAATAGTCAGGTGAGGAACGCTACCGAAAATTTTCGATAGCTCTCACTACGACCCTTGTATGTTTTTTATAATCTACATTGTCTACCACAAAAAATCAGTCGTCATTTTTGGAGGGCTATTTTTTTCACGGTGAGCAATTTGAATTTAGGGTTGAAAAGGCGGTAAAGCTATGATATAATGGGCGTAATTATCAAAGGGAGGTTATGTTTATGCTATACGCAAGAGGCCGCCGCCACTACCGCGCCGCCGAGAGGGAAATCGAGAGGGAACGCGGCGAACGCGCCGTTCTTCTTATCCCAGAAAGGAAAAAGAAATTTTTTGTAGTTGCCGCAATAAGTTTTTTATTTATCGTAATCGCCCACGTGTTCTACATCGGCTACCAAATAGGAGGTTCAAGGAATGGCTGATACCGATATCTACCAGTCCCCGCTTATAACACGGTACGCGTCCTCCGAAATGCTGCAAAACTTTTCGGACGATAAGAAGTTTCGCACGTGGCGGCTGCTGTGGATAGCTTTGGCAAGAGCGGAAAAAGAGCTGGGGCTTGATATAACGGACGAGCAGATAGACGAGCTCGTCTCGCAAAAGGATAATATCGATTATGACCTCGCTAAGGAAAACGAGAAGAAACTGCGCCATGACGTTATGGCGCACGTACACACCTACGGGGCGGTCTGCCCCTTAGCGGCGGGTATTATCCACCTCGGGGCGACCTCCTGCTATGTCGGGGATAACACGGACCTGATACTTATGCGGGACGCGTTCGTTTTGATTCGCAAAAAAGTGTTGTCGGTTATGCGCAACCTGTCGGAATTCGCCGATAAATACAAGGATTTACCGACTCTGGGCTTCACGCACTTCCAACCCGCCCAGCTTACGACAGTGGGGAAACGCGCTTGTCTTTGGCTTCACGACTTGCTGCTTGATGTTGAAGAAATCGACTTTTTCCTTGACACGCTGAAGTTTCTGGGTTCTAAAGGCACGACGGGGACTCAGGCGAGTTTTGTCGAGCTCTTTGACGGCGACGCGTCAAAAATTACGAGAATGGAGCGGCTGATTGCGGAGGAATTTGGGTTCAGGGAGGTTTACCCAGTTTCGGGGCAGACATATTCCCGCAAAGTCGATTCGCGTTTTTTGCGTATCCTTTCGTCGGTGTCGTCCTCCTGCGCGAAGTTCTCAAACGATATGCGCCTTCTCCAGCATCTCAAGGAAATCGAGGAACCCTACGAGAAGAATCAGATAGGCTCGTCCGCGATGGCGTATAAAAGAAACCCGATGAGGGCGGAGCGAATGGCGGGGCTTTGCCGATATATCACGACCGTTTCCCAAAACGGCGACTTGACGCAGGCGGGGCAGTGGTTCGAGAGAACCTTAGACGACTCCGCCAACAAACGGCTTTCCGTACCCGAGGCGGCTCTTGCGCTTGACGGCGTTTTGAACCTGTACTTGAATATCACGGCGGGACTCGTGCTTTACCCAAAAGTCATACAAAAGCATATACAAGCGGAACTTCCGTTTATGACGACGGAAAACATAATCATGAACGCCGTCAAAAAGGGCGGCGACCGTCAGGATCTCCACGAACATATACGCCTCCATTCCGTTGCGGCGGCGGGACGCGTAAAACAGGAGGGAGCGGAAAATAACCTGCTCGAGTTAATCTCCGCCGACCCAATCTTCCGAACCTCGGAGGAGGAAATCCGCGCCGTTATGAAACCCGAAAACTACACGGGACTCGCAAGCGAACAGACCGAAAGCTTCTTGACCGAACACATATATCCTCTTATCAAGGACGCCGAGTTCGTCCGCGCCGAAATAAACGTTTAAGAGCCTGTTCAGTATCTCGCTTTTGGAGGATTTTCGAGCAGGTTTTCCGCCTTACAAGGAAGCGGCGACGAC
>BNUF01000102.1 GCA_025997155.1 Clostridia bacterium | reverse complement strand
CAACATAACTTATTTGTTTCTCGGATACCATTGCTACCATGTTACAACTGATTCTGGGACAAAGGTGTTTATAATCTGCAGAAAAGAAATACGAACACCAGACAATCTTACCTTCGATAATTTACGGGGCTTGGTCATTCACTCCTCGTTAATACCGATAAGTTTGAGAAAAACTTTTAAAGAATATGTGTGGAAAACCTTTGACCAGTGTCGTTACGCAAATTTGTCATCTGCGTACTTCGACTTAAAAAAGTTTGAAGTCTTTATAAATGGTAACGAGAAATATACCGACCACGGCAAAGGTTATCGGGTTTGTTTGTGGTTGATTCGCCGCTGTTGACTTTAAAACAAGGAGTGAATGACCAAGCCCCGGAAAGTATGCGAACGGCAATGTTTCGATATTTGCTTGAGACTCAACAAGACGGACAAGTTATCGTTATTGAGAACGACATCCACGATTTAGATTATGTCGCTTACGGAGTTGAACCGCGGGAATTTGTCGGCGGTACAAAAATGGGACGTTATGGATTTTTGTATATTGAGGGGCAGTATTAGGCAGAGAGGTATAAATAATATGGCAACCAAAAAAGGAAAAACGATAAGCTATATGAAATTGTGGCACTTGCTTCTTGATAGGCATATGAGCAAGAACGACCTACGGCTGGCATCTGGCATTAGCACACAATCTGTCTCTAAGCTGAATAAAGGCGAAAACTTACAGACTGCTGTATTGCTGAAAATTTGCGATGCTCTTGATGTTAAACTTAACGATATAATGGATACAGTTGAACCACAAGCGGATATAGAGTAACTATTTAAATACTGAAATTTAAGAATAAGTCAAGACCGACTCATAGGTAACATATCCAAGGAGAAGATATCAGATGTTAAATACCTTATATCGTGTTTTGAACACGCTTTCTGTTACAGCTTGGATGGTTGTGATTTTTGTGTTCAAAGCACGGTGGACATTGAGCGAGAGAGTTTCGTGGTGGATTATTGGTGCTGGGATAATAAGTTTAACATTACTTGCGGGATTTGCGAGTTGGTTCTTGGCAAAATTTCTCGGCAAAGAGAACCTTGCTAAATGCCGCGATGTTGAACAAGCAGATAGTTCATTCTTGCCTGTGTACATTGGTTATTTTTTGGTTGTATTTAGTGTTGGCAATATGCACCAATTACTTGTGGCATTTGTGACGATTTCAATTTTCCTGTTTTTGGTACAATGGCAATACTTCAACATAACTTATTTGTTTCTCGGATACCATTGCTACCATGTTACAACTGATTCTGGGACAAAGGTGTTTATAATCTGCAGAAAAGAAATACGAACACCAGACAATCTTACCTTCGATAATTTACGGCGTATAAACAACACCACATTCATAGAGAGGGGAACATAAATGGGAACTACAATTATTGCATCGGTTGCGCAAGGGCGGGGGAAGTCGGCCGAATATCGCAAGGTTCTCGTAAATAACACAGATATATTTAGCACATCTTCAAAACTTACTACAAGTAACGAATACAATCCCGGTACGATCTTAGAAGACGACGAATGGTTTTCAATCAGTGAATTTTCAACAAAACCTTATTGTTTGCCTCTCTTAAAGCAGACGACAGTTTTTTCTTCTGTCGATTATATATCTATTAATGGAGATGACTTTGGCAATATTAAATTTCTGTGTGCTTTTCAAGATGATAAGTTTTTCTTTCAGCGCGTTACGCCTTCGTTACAAGTAAAGCGAAAGAAGACTCTGTGGTTTGGCGATATTTGCGAGTATAAAGAAGCATCGGATTTTATTACAGTAAATGATTTTGCGGATGCAATCTTTATTAAATTAGAGGACAAGTTATATTTCCGCAAGCTGTCAGCAATTACATCAATATTTAACAGAATCGATGAACTTTATCGTGAAGCTAATAAAGACGAGGTCGATAATTTTCTTGGTCGAAATTTCATAGAGTTAAAAGATGGATTTGCCTCTGACAATGTAAATAAAAATAACCGCAAGCTAATTGCTATGGCACTCGAAACACTCGGTAGATTTTCAAATGAGGAAAAAGACAAAGTATTCGGATACATTAAGGAGTATTACCCTGAGTTGGCTTCTGAAAGCGGCAAGTTTGTAGTAAACAACGAAAAAAGTTTACAAAGCTTACTTTATGGCATTGAACAGCGCTATTACACTACTCCGATTGGCGATGAACGGCGGTTAGCGAATTCCGTTCAGAAACTCTAAATTTTTAAGATATAACTTCCGATAAGTTTAGACTATCGGAACATACGAGGAGGCGAAAACGATGACACCCGAACAAAAAGCAAGAGAGAATATAGATAAAATGCTTTCAGGGGCAGGATATGATATCCAAGACTTGAGAGGAGGCAATGGACTGAACCTTGCCGCCAGTCTTGGTGTTGCCGTTCGCGAATATCCCACTAACAGCGGCGAGGTGGATTATCTACTGTTTATTGATGGTAAACCTGTTGGTGTCGTTGAAGCGAAAGAGGAAAATAAAGGCGCAGTGCTTACGATAGTTGCCGAACAATCCAAACGCTATGCTGAAAGCGGACTGAAATATTATATCGGAACTCCAAATATTCGATTTACTTATGAATCTACAGGTGTAAAGACAAACTTCTGTGACTACGCTGACGAAAAATCCCGTTCGCGTGAGGTTTTTTCTTTTCACCGCCCTGAAACCCTCAACGAATGGCTAAAGGACGAATCCACTCTTCGCAACAGACTCCGAACATTCCCGTCATTTAGCACAGACAAATTTCGCAAGTGCCAAGTTAAGGCTATACAGAACCTTGAAGTCTCATTCGCCGACAATAAACCCCGTGCGCTCATTCAAATGGCAACGGGAGCGGGGAAAACTTTCACAGCGATTACTTCTGTTTATCGGTTATTGAAATTTGCCAAAGCAAAACGTATTCTTTTCCTTGTCGACACCAAAAACCTCGGCGAGCAAGCAGAGCAAGAGTTTTTGAACTATCCGCCCTATGATGACGGGCGTAAATTTCCAGAACTTTATAATGTGCGACGGCTTAATTCAGCTTACATACCTAATGATACGAAAGTTTGCATAAGCACTATTCAACGTATGTATTCGATATTGCGCGGAGAGCAAATGGACGAATCGACAGAACAAGAAAACCCAAATGAGCGTAAAGAAAGCGGGAAACCACGCGATATCGTCTATAACGACAAGTATCCTACAGAATATTTTGACTTCATTATTATAGATGAATGCCACCGCTCCATTTACAATATTTGGCAACAAGTGCTTGATTATTTTGACGCGTTTCTCATCGGTTTGACAGCTACGCCAGACAGTCGGACTTTCGGATTTTTTAACAAAAATGTCGTCAGCGAATACACACACGAACAGGCTGTTCTTGATAATGTTAATGTAGGGCGTGACGGCACATATCTTATTGAAACCGAAATCAGCGGCAAAGGCGGTACAGTTCTTAAGGGTGTTGTTGAAAAACGCGAGCGGCTTTCACGCAAAAAACGGTGGGAACAACAAGACGAAGATGTAAACTATATGCCGTCACAACTTGACCGTGACATTGTAAACCCAACGCAGATAAGAACGATTATACAGACTTTCGCCAAAGAATGGCACACAATTTTTCCAAACCGTGACGAGTTACCGAAAACCCTTGTGTTTGCCAAAACAGACAGCCACGCCGACGACATTATAACAGTTATTCGCGAGGAATTCGGCGAGGGAAACGAATTTTGCAAAAAGATAACATATGGTACGGACGATGCCAAAGGTACGCTTAACGATTTCCGTAATAGATTTAATCCGCGAATAGCTGTAACCGTTGATATGATTGCAACAGGAACGGACGTGAAACCGATAGAATGTCTTGTTTTTATGCGCGATGTGCGAAGCAAGAACTATTTTGAGCAAATGCTCGGACGCGCAACACGCACTCTCGGCGAAGATGACCTGAAAAAAGTTTCGCCGTCCGCGACAGAGCGAAAACTCGGCTATGTTGTGATTGATGCTGTGGGAGTTACAAAATCACAGAAAACAACGTCACGGCAATTGGAACGCAAGCCGACCGTATCTTTGAAAGATTTAATGATGAATGTTGCTCTTGGCGCACACGATGAGGACACGCTTACTTCCCTTGCGAGCCGACTTGCCAAACTCGATAAAATTATGACGGGTGCGGAAAAGAAAAAATTTGACGAACTATGTCACAAAGAAAATATTGCTATCGCCGCGACGATTGACGGCAACATTCCAATCCCCGCTCCCGTTTCTGATATTTCAGCAATCAGCATAGCCGAAACATTACTCAACGCTTTTGATACCGATGTTGTGGACGATGTTGTTACAGCGAAATATGGCGCGGATATTTCTGAATACAAGATAGATGAATACACCGCCGAAATCAGCGAAAAACTCGCTGTTGCCGCGTCAACGCCGTTCAACAACCCTAAATTGCGGGATTATATTGAAAATGTCCGAAAAAGTCACGACCAGATTATTGATAATCAAAATCTTGATAAACTGACCTTCAGCGGTTGGGACTCCGACAAGGAAGAGAAAGCAGACAAGACTATAAGCACCTTTGCGACATTTATTGAAGAAAACAAGGATACGATTGACGCGTTGTCGGTTATTTATAATGAAAGTTACCGCAATCGCCCACTTACGCTTGAAATGATAATTGAATTATATGACGCGTTGTGCCAGCCGCCGTATTTGTTGTCGGTTGAAAATTTGTGGTTTGCGTATTCAGTAAGCCAGCCTGACAAAATTAAGGAAAAAAGTGTGACAAACAAACTCGCCGATATTATCTCGCTTGTACGCTTTCAACTTGGACAGACAGAGGAGTTAAACAGCTTCTCTGCGGATGTTGCGCGGCGTTTTCAAGCGTGGACGTTTGACAAGCAAGCTGGAAACTTCAAATTTACATCTGAACAGACCGAGTGGCTTCGTCTTATCCGCGACCACATCGCCGCCTCAATTGAGATAACGACTGAACATCTCGACCTGTCACCGTTTGATAGTATGGGCGGTCTTCGAAAATTTTATTTGTTATTCAAAAATTATGACGGCGGCTATGAACACGTTTTGACTGAAATGAACTATGCACTAAAGGCGGCGTAAATTGCCAAAAATTTTAATTAAAAATTAAGGGATGATACGAAATGTCAATACCGAAACACGATGCAATATACCGTGAAGTATTGGAATCTTTGGCTGACGGTAAAGAACACAAAATTGGCGACATTCGCGAATATGTAGCGAAAGCTAAAAACACGACTAACGCGGAACGTACAGAACTTCTTAAAAGCGGAGTACCGTTATTTGACAGCCGTGTTGGATGGTCCCGCACTTATCTTAAAGCGGCGGGACTTGTAAGCTATCCCAAGCGCGGTATCACTCAGATAACAGATGCTGGTATAAACGCGCTTTCTGCGAACAATCCAATAAACACAGAGTATATGCTGAAATTTGAATCATTTCGTACATTTCAAGGGCGAAACACAGTGACTGAAACACCTAAAAACGAACCAATACAATCCGAATTAACACCGCAAGAATCAATAGAAACAGCGTTCTCGCAAATGAACTCCACCTTAGGCGATGAGTTGCTTACCGAGATAATGAACCACGAGCCTGATTTTTTTGAACGACTTGTCGTTGACTTGCTCGTAAAAATGGGATACGGCGGTGTCCTTGAAGATGCCGGAACAGTTACGCCGACTTCACATGATGAGGGGATAGACGGTATTATACGCGAGGATAAATTAGGTTTCAGCAATATATTTATACAGGCAAAAAGATACGCCCTCGACCGTACTGTTTCGCGTCCTGAAATTCAAAGTTTTGTAGGAGCGATTATCAATAAAGGCGGCAAAGGTCTTTTTATAACGACAGCAAAATTTTCTGACGGTGCTAAAGCTTACGCCAAAGAAAATCATATTGTTCTTGTCGACGGCATAAAACTTGCGGAACTTATGATTGAGTACAATCTTGGGGTATCAACCGTACAGACGCTTGAGATTAAGAAAATGGACTCGGACTATTTTACAGAAGAATGAAATCGCGCAACACTTGAAAGCGGCGTGATTGCCGCTGACACAAGGAAGGAAATGAATTAAATGTCGGCTTCTAATGTAGGTTCAAAGATATGGTCAATGGCTACCGCTCTCCGCGATGACGGTATCGGCAAAAGCGACTATCTCGAACAGCTCACATATCTTTTGTTTATCAAAATGGCGGACGAATATTCGCAACCGCCGCTTAACCGCAATATAGGCATTCCTGCAGACTGTGGTTGGGACACACTCCGTACCAAGAGCGGCAAAGAACTTTTTGACCACTATGAGTATGTCTTAAAAACGCTTGCGGAAAAAAGCGGCACATTATCTCAAATTTACACGGGAGCGCAAAATAAAATCTCCACACCGTCAATGCTTTCCAGGATTATTGAAATGGTAAATGATGAGGACTGGTCATCTATGTCGTCTGACGTGAAAGGCGACATTTATGAGGACTTGCTTGAAAAAATCGCCGCCGACACAAAAAGCGGAGCGGGACAATACTTCACGCCACGCGCTTTGATAAACGCTATGGTGAAGTGTGTTCGCCCGGAAGTTGGTAAGACCGTAGCAGACCCGTGTTGCGGCTCTGGTGGATTTTTGTTGGCGACAAAGGATTACATTGAAAAGAACAATAAACTAATGAACACAACGCAAAAGAAGTTTATGAAGTTTCAGATGTTTCGTGGTTGGGAAATCGTGCCGTCAACTTATCGCCTGTGCCTTATGAATCTTTTTTTGCATAACATAAGTGATTTTGACGGAGTACCGCCAGTAATCCGAGCCGACTCCCTCCTTGCCGACCCTGGCGATAGGTTTGACTATATTTTAACTAATCCGCCTTTCGGTAAAAAATCAAGTCTTACCTTCACCAACGAAGAGGGCGAACAAGAATCCGAAGACCGCGTTTATAACCGACAAGACTTTTGGGCGACAAGTTCCAACAAGCAACTTAACTTTGTTCAACACATAAACACCTTGTTAAAGGTTGGAGGTACTGCGGCGGTTGTTGTTCCCGACAATGTGCTTTTTGAGGGCGGCGCGGGCGAAACCGTCCGTAAAAAATTGCTTGAAACAGCCGACTTACACACGATTTTAAGACTTCCGACAGGCATATTTTACGCACAAGGCGTAAAGGCAAATGTAATCTTTTTTGAACGAAAAGCGGCAAGCAAGCACATACAAACGAAAGAAGTGTGGATTTACGATTATCGCACGAACATCAAGCACACGCTGAAAAAAAGTCCGCTTCACGAAAGTAACCTTGACGATTTTGTAAAATGCTATTGTCCTGAAAACCGCGCAAAACGCACAGAAACCTACAGTTCTGAAACTCCAGACGGTCGTTTTCGTAAATTTACCTATGATGAGGTAATTTCCCGTGACAAAACGAGCCTTGACATCACTTGGCTGAAAGGCGGAGCAGACGAGGAAGATTTTACCCTTGCAAAACTGCTCGAAACAATCAAGGATAAATCTGCGGCAATTGCGGTGGCTGTCGGCAAGCTCGAAACTTTAATAGGAGATGTGGACGAATGAACACAAAGCAACTGCGCCAAAAAATCCTTGACCTTGCCATACACGGAAAACTTGTGCCACAAGACCCAAATGACGAACCTGCAAGCGTTTTTTTGGAGCGTATCAAAAAAGAAAAACAGAAACTTATCAAAGAGGGCAAAATCAAAGCGGATAAGGTAAAATCGTCTACTACATCTTCCGATAAATCACATTATCCCTTTGAAGTGCCGGACAATTGGGTTTGGGCGAATCTTGGCGAAATTTCAAATATGGTACTTGGCAAAATGCTTGATGGGCAGAAAAATACAGGTGATTTGTTTCCATATCTGCGAAACGCAAATGTTAAGTGGGGTGATTTTGATTTAGATAATCTTTTGCAAATGCGTTTTGAAAAAAGTGAAGTTGAACGATACAGTATATGTAA
>BNUF01000101.1 GCA_025997155.1 Clostridia bacterium | reverse complement strand
GATTTCCCCTTTCCCAGTCATATACAGTATATGCTATCACAATATTTTATTTTTTGCAAGCGTTAAATATAATTGAGATAATCTTGAAAATATCCGATTAAGTAAGTATAATAATATTATAGGTACAGTTTTGCGGGGAGCGAACAAATGATGAAAATATCGAAAATCCCGTGCCTTTTGCTGGCGTTATTGGTTTTCCTCACGAGTTTCGCGGGGATTGACGGCAACGCGCAGCCGAAGGTTCCGTCGGACTACCCCAACTTTACATACTACAAGGTCATACCCGGAGTGACGGCGCAAGAAATCGAAGCTATCGAGTCCCTTCGCCAAAAATACGATTTCTTTACATACGGCGGGTTATACGACGCGGAGTCCTTTTATGACGAAAACGGACAAATCAGGGGGTTTTCCGCGCTTGTTTGCGCGTGGCTTACGGATTTGTTCGGGATACATTTCACCCCCCGTATCTATGAATGGAACGCCCTGCTTTCGGGGCTTGACGAGAACACGATTGATTTCACGGGCGAACTCGCCGACACGAAAGAACGCCGCAAGAATTATTTTATGACCGACTCGATTGCGGAACGCCCCCTGCGCTATGTGCGTATCGCGGGGAGCGGCGAAATTTCGAGCATAGCGTCCTACCGCCCTCTTAGGTACGCTATCTTAAGCAACTCCGCCGTAATCGGTCTGGCCGCTCCGCTAATCGACGTTCCCTACGAGTTCGTGTACATTGACGATTATAACATAGCTTACGAACTGTTAAAAAGCGGCGGGGCGGACGCGCTGATTGACACGAGTATGGGAGAGGCCGCCTTTGATATATACGACAACATTGACGTGTCCGATTTTTACCCCTTAGTGTCCCTGCCTATGTCCTTCTCGACGCAAAACCCCGAGCTAGCTCCCGTCGTGAGTATCGTGCAAAAGGCGCTTAAGAACGGCGCGACACATTATCTGGTGGACCTCTACAACGACGGCGAAGGGGAGTATCTGATACATAAACTTTTCGCGCATCTTACCAACGAAGAAAAGGCGTATATCGACAATCACAGGAAAACTCCCGTAATGGTAGGGCTTGAGTACGACAACTACCCTATCTCCTTTTATAACGAGAGGGAGGAGCAGTGGCAGGGCATAGCTCTAGACGTTCTGAACGAAATCGGCTCTCTGACGGGGCTTACCTTTTCGCGTCCCTCCGACGAACTGACGCCGTGGCCGGAACTTCTCGATATGCTTGAACGCGGGGATATAGCTATGACAGCGCAGCTCGTCCGCTCAAAGGGACGCGAGGGGCGGTTCTTGTGGACTAACAAATACTATGAGAAGGATTATTACGCGCTGCTCTCAAAGACGGAGTTTCGGGACATAAATTTTAACGAACTGACCTACGAGCATATAGGGCTTATGCGGGAGACCTCCTCCGCCGAGCTGTTTTTGGCGTGGTTTCCGAATCAGGAAAACATTACCACCTACGCCGACACGCGGGCGGCGTTCGCGGCGCTTGAACGCGGGGAAATCACCCTTTTGATGGCGACGCAAAACTTGCTTTTGAGCGAGACGAACTATAGGGAAAACCCGGGGTATAAGGCGAATCTCATCTTTAAGCGCGAGATTATGTCAACTTTCGGATTTAACCTAAACGAATCGGTTTTGTGTTCGATAATCGAAAAATCGCTGCCGCTGGTTGACACGGATTCGATTTCAAACCGCTGGACGCACAAAACTTTCGACTACCGCCAAAAAATCGTGGAGGCGCGTATGCCGTGGCTTATCGGCGCGTCCACGCTTATGCTGGGCGTTATCGTGCTTTTGGTAATATTCTTCCAAAAAACGAAACAGGCGGAAAAAAAGCTTGAGCAGATTGTTTATGAGAGAACGCGGGAGCTCGAGTTCCAGACACAAGCCGCAATGGAGTCGTCGCGGGCGAAAAGCGAGTTTTTGTCGAATATGAGCCACGAGATACGCACGCCGATGAACGCTATTATCGGAATGAGCGAGCTAGCACTTCGGGAAAACTCCGCCCCCGCCGTGGGGGAGTATATCCTCGAGATAAAAACGGCGGGAAACAACCTGTTGTCCATTATAAACGACATTCTTGACTTCTCAAAGATTGAGTCGAACAAGATACAGATAAACGAAATCCCGTATACTCTCTCCTCTTTGATAAACGACGTGGTAAACCTTATACGCGTGCGTATCGCGGAAAAGCCGATTATCTTCCTTGTGGATATCGACCCAGCGATACCTAACCATATTTTGGGAGACGGGGTGAGGGTGCGGCAGATTCTCACGAATTTGCTGAGCAACGCCTGCAAGTATACGGAAAAGGGCTTTATACGGCTTGAGATTACGGCGGAATATGTCAAAGACGACACGGTTCTTTTTAACTTCCGCGTGATAGACAGCGGAATAGGCATAAAACAGGAGCATATGGGGGAACTTTTTAACAAGTTTACGCGTGTGGACGAGAGCAGGAACAAAAATATCGTCGGCACGGGGCTTGGGCTGTCGATAACGCAGGCGCTTTGCCGCCTTATGGGCGGGGACGTCACCGCCGCGAGCGAGTACGGCGACGGTTCGACTTTTCACGCGACGCTCAAGCAGAGAGTCACGGACGCGGACGCGCTGGCGGTCGTCGCGAACGCGCGGCAAAAAAAAGTTTTGCTGTACGAAGAGGTAACCTTATGCGCGGACTCAATCGAACACGCGCTTAGCAGTCTGGGCGTTCCCACAAGACGCGCCGCCTCCGAGAACGAGTTTTTGGAGACGCTTGCGGACGGCGGGTACGATTTCGCGTTCTTTTCGGGAAGAATCGCGGAAAAGACGCTCAAACGCGCCGGAGCGACCCCTACCGCGCTTGTCGCGCTTATGCCCTTTGGGGATTCGCTGTTTTTCGACATAAGCAATATCATAATGCCCGCGTTTTCGATACCCTTGGCGAACGCGCTGAACGGCGTGGTCGTGGAAAATATCCGCGCCGACTACAAAATACGGTTCACAGCTCCCGAGGTTAAAATTCTCGTGGTGGACGATATTTCGACTAACCTCAAGGTGGCGGAGGGGTTGCTCGCCCCCTATAAAATGAGCGTGCATACCTGTATGAGCGGCAAAGAGGCGTTGGCTCTCGTTCAGGACCACGATTTCGACCTTGTGCTTATGGACCATATGATGCCCGTTATGGACGGCATCGAGGCGACCGCAAGGATTCGCTCCTTTCAGGGCGAAAAATACAGCGCGCTTATTATAATCGCTCTTACGGCGAACGCGATTATCGGAATGAAGGAAGAGTTTATAAAAAACGGGTTCAACGACTATATAGCTAAACCCATAGAGCCGAAAAAACTGTATGACACCATAAGCAGGTGGATTCCGCCGAGCAGGCGTATCCCGCTTGAGGAATATGAACACAAAGAGACGGAGGAAATCGGCGGCGAGTTCAGTATCGAGGGCGTCGATACGGCGCAGGCGCTTAGGATTCTGCGCTGTAATTCGATTAACGAGTACAAGGACCTGCTCCGTCTGTTCTGTAAGGACATTCGGGAGAGATTGTCGTTTCTTAAGGACGTTCCCAATGACGACGACGGCTTGCGGCAGTTTACTGTGCAAGTCCACGCAATCAAGAGCGCGTCCGCGTCGATAGGGGCGCGCTATGTTTCGGAAATGGCGCGAAAACTCGAACACGCGGGCAACGAATACGACGTGCCGACTATTTTCAAGAATCTCAGTAGCTTCCAGAACGAACTGACGGCTTTGTGTATGCGTATAACGGCGGCGATATCGAGCGTCCGCGAGGATACGGCTGTGGACGCGGCGGTTTTTGACAGTCTTAAAAAATCTGTCGAGGCGAAAGATTTGAAAGCGGCGTATTTGCTGCTTGACGGGCTGGGCGGCGCGGCGGGTGTTTTTTCCGACGTTTCGGACTGTCTGCTTATGCTTGATTTCAAGGGCGCGCTTGACGCGCTTGACAATATATAACCTATTCAGGAGGACAAACTATGAAACCTTTACAATTATTGCCGAATTTTTACTGGACGGGCAGTCTTGACCCCGAGCTCCGCGTTTTTGACATAATAATGGAGACGGAATTCGGTACGACGTACAATTCGTATGTTTTACGCGGAACTGAAAAAACGGTGCTTTTTGAGACGAGCAAGGCGAAATACGCGGACGAGTATATAAACGAAGTATCACAAATTGTCGGCATCGAAAACATAGACTATATCGTGGTGAACCATACCGAACCCGACCATTCGGGGACTGTGGAAAGACTGCTGGAGTTAAACCCGTCCATAAAAATTATCGGGACGGCAGGCGCAATCAACTTCCTTAAAGAGATTACGAACAAGGATTTTTCGGCTGTCCCCGTCAAAACGGGCGACAAACTCGAAATCGGCGGGTATACGCTTAACTTTATAGCCGTGCCTAACCTTCACTGGCCCGACAGTATGTTCACTTACGTTCCCGAAATCGAGACGCTTGTTACCTGCGATATGTTCGGAAGTCATTACAGCAGCGAGAAGATTACGAACGAGGAAATCGAAAACCCCGAGGGCTATCTCCGCGCCTTGCGTTACTACTTTGACAACATTTTCGGACCTTTTACAAAGGACGTGCTGTTCGCCGTCAAAAAAATCGAGGATTTGCAAATAAAGTTAATCGCTCCAGGGCATGGTCCCGTGCTTACGAAAAACCCCCGCGAGATTGTGGATACTTACGCGAAATGGGCGGAACCCGCGCCTAAACGTGAGAAAAAACTCGTTTCGATTCCGTATGTGTCGGCGTATGGGTACACAAGGACTCTATCAGAAAAAATCACCGAGGGTATCAGGGCGGCGGGAGATATCGACGTCGAGAGTTACGACCTTGTGACGGCGGATATCTCAAAGGTTTACGCGTCTTTGGGCGCGGCGGACGGGATACTTTTCGGCACGCCGACAATCGTCGGAGAGGCTCTTAAACCGATTTGGGATTTAACGACCTCTATTTTCGCGAAAACTCACGGCGGGAAGATTGCGTCGGCGTTCGGGTCGTATGGCTGGAGCGGCGAGGGCGTGCCGCATATCGTCGAAAGACTTAGACAGCTTAAATTCCAGGTGCTGGGAGAGGGCTTGCGGATTCGGTTTAAGCCGAGCGAGGCCAATCTTCAGGAGGCGTATGAATTCGGCTACAATTTCGGACATTCCGTGCTTGCGGGAGAAATCGTAATCAAAAAGCCCGAGGTATCGAAAAACGCTCCGCTTCGCCGTTTCAAATGCCTTATATGCGGAGAAATCGTCGAGAGTGCGGATTTCCCCGATATATGCCCCGTCTGCGGCGTGGGAAAAGAACAGTTTGTCGAGATAGCGCAAGAGGACGCGTCCGCGCAAAAACCCACCGACGAAACTTTTATCATAGTCGGCGGCGGGGCGGCGGGGCTTTCGGCGGCGGAGGCAATCCGCAAACGCAACAGCACCGCGAAAATCGAGATTATATCGCGTGAGGATTACGCGCCGTACAACCGCCCGCAGCTCACAAAGGGGATTTTGTCGGATATTGTGTCTATCAATTTGTACATTAAACCTTGCGACTGGTATTCCCAAAATAATATCACATTGACGCTTGGGGTAGAGGTAACGGGCATTGACGCGGCTCAAAAGGAAATCACGACCGACAAGGGCGAAACTAAGAAATACAGCAAACTCATCTTTGCCGCAGGTGCGGAATGTTTTGTGCCGCCAATAGAGGGCGCGGACGGGGCAAACGTGTTTACGATTCGTTCCCTGTCAGACGTGTCAAAAGTTCGGGACAGACTGCACAAGGCGCAAAACGTCGCGATAATCGGCGGCGGCGTTCTGGGGCTTGAGGCGGCGTGGGAAATCAAAAAATCTAAGAAAAACGTAAGCATAATCGAGGGCGGAGAATGGCTCTTGCGCCGCGCTCTTGACGGGACGGGCGGAGCGATTCTCACGAAAAAGGCGGCGGCGGCGGGGATTGCCGTTTTCGCGAACGCTTTGGTTTTGAAAATCACGGAAGATGGCGTGCGGCTTAAAGACGGCGCGTTTGTTCCCGCCGACCTTGTAGTCGTTTCGACGGGCATTTCGCCGAATACCGCGCTTGCTAAAGCGGCGGGGGCGAACGCGGGGCGTTCGATTAGCGTCGACGAATATATGAGAACGAGCGTTCCCGATATATACGCGGCGGGGGATTGCGCGGCGTACCAAGGGCGTAACTACGGAATCTGGCAGCAGGCGGTTGAAATGGGAAAGGCGGCGGGAGCGAACGCGGCGGGGGACAAGGTTGTGTACGAGCCGACGACGCCCGCGATTTCTTTCGCGGGGTTAGGTACTTCCCTCTTCTCAATCGGCGACAACGGCGGAGATTCTTCCAAAAAATACAAATCGGCGGAAATCCGCGACGACTCAAAAAACCTTTACGAAAAAACTTATTTTGTCAACAACCGTTTCAGCGGCGGGGTGTTAATCGGCGACACGGCAAGGGCGGCGAAATTTATCGAGGCGTATACCGAGGGTAAGTCTTTTGAGGACACCACGAAATGAAGAATTTAGGACTATTAGCAGTTATGTACTCTTTGGAAATGCTTCTCGAAAAGGGAAACGACAAGGACGCGCTGACTTTGATTAAAAAGATTATCTCACAGATTGAGAAACGATAATAGGAGATTGTTATGGAATACGAACCAAAGGCTATTGAGAAAAAATGGCAGAAAATCTGGGAAGACGAGGACGCGTTTTTGACGGCGGCGGACACAAGCCGCGAGAAATTTTACGCGCTGATTGAGTTTCCGTACCCGTCGGGGCAGGGGCTGCACGTGGGGCATGCCCGCCCCTACACCGCGCTTGATATCGTTGCGCGAAAAAAACGTATGCAGGGGTATAACGTGCTGTTTCCGATGGGGTGGGACGCGTTCGGGCTTCCGACGGAGAACTACGCTATCGCTAACAAAATCCACCCAAAGACGGTTACGGAAAATAACGTCGCTCATTTTAAGGCGCAGCTCAAATCTCTCGGCTACTCCTTTGACTGGAGCCGCGAGGTAAACACCACCGACCCCGAATATTACAAGTGGACGCAATGGATTTTCCTTAAACTTTTTGAAAAAGGTTTGGCGTACAAGGCGGAAATTCCCATAAACTGGTGTACGTCCTGTAAAGTCGGGCTTGCGAACGAGGAGGTTGTGAACGGCGTTTGTGAGCGTTGCCAAAGCGAAGTCGTGCGTAAGGTGAAAAGCCAGTGGATGCTTAAAATCACGGCATACGCCGAGCGTCTTATAGACGACCTTGATATGACGGACTATATCGAAAAAGTCAAGACACAGCAAAAAAACTGGATTGGGCGTTCAAAGGGCGCGGTAATGGATTTCGCCCTGTCGGGGGTTGACGACGTGCTGACGGTTTTTACCACGCGTCCTGATACTATTTTTGGCGTGACCTATATGGTAATTTCGCCCGAGCACCCGTTTATCGACAAATACCGAGACAAAATAGCAAACTGGGACGAGGCGGCGGCGTACCGCGCCGAGGCGGCGAAAAAATCCGACTTTGAGCGGACGGAACTCGTCAAGGATAAAACGGGCGTTCGCCTTGAGGGGTTTTTTGCCGTGAATCCCGCGACAAAAGAGGAAATCCCTGTATTCATATCGGATTATGTGCTTATCAGTTACGGCACGGGGGCTATTATGGCAGTTCCCGCCCACGACGAACGCGACTGGGATTTCGCGAAAAAATTCGGCTTGCCTATCGCCCAAGTCGTTTCCGAAGAGGACGTACTCGTTAATTCGGGATTTTTAACGGGTTTGTCCGTTTCCGAGGCGAAGGTTAAAATCACGGAATGGCTTGAGGAAAATAAATACGGCGCGGAAAAAGTAAACTACAAACTGCGCGACTGGGTTTTTTCGCGTCAAAGATACTGGGGCGAGCCTATTCCGATTGTGCATTGCGAAAAATGCGGGTACGCCGCTATCCCCGAAAGCGAACTGCCCTTAAGACTTCCCGAGGTGGACACCTACGCCCCCACGGACGACGGCG
>BNUF01000100.1 GCA_025997155.1 Clostridia bacterium | reverse complement strand
GGGTCGGGAACGCCCGTCACGGCGACTTCCAGTACGGCGGGGTGCTCCACGATGACGCTTTCGACCTCGAAAGGACCGATACGGTAGCCCGACGATTTTATAATATCGTCATTGCGTCCGACATACCAAAAGTATCCGTGTTCGTCTCGGTAGGCAATGTCGCCCGTGTGGTAGATTCCGCCATGGAAACACGCCTCTGTCGCCTCTGTATTTTTGTAGTAGCCGACGTGCAGGCCTTCAGGACGCCGCTCTTTTGCCCGTATGCAGATTTCGCCCGAAACGCCCGCCGCCCTCTCTTTTCCGTCTTCATCTGATATGAAAATATCGTACCCGGGAACAGGCAAGCCCATTGCGCCTGGTTTCGGATTGGAATACGGGTAAAGCACACCGCAGCATACGGTGGTCTCGGATTGCCCGAAGCCCTCGTATATCGAAAGTCCTGTCAGTTCTTTCCATTTGTTAAAAATATCCTGATTTAACGCCTCGCCCGCCGTACAGCAATGTTTGATTGACGACAAATCATACGACGATACGTCCTCAAGCAGCATAAACCTGTACATAGTCGGGGGCGCGCAGAATGTCGTCACCTTATACTTCTGCAATTTTTCCAGAATATCCGCGCCTTTGAATCTGTCGAAATCATATACGAAGTTGGCGGTCTCGCCCAGCCATTGACCGTACATTTTTCCCCAAAGAGCTTTTAGCCATCCAGTGTCCGAAATTGTGAAATGCAAACCTCCGTCAACCACTCTGTGCCAGAAAATACCAGTCGCCAGATGCCCCAGCGGATACGTGAAATCGTGCGTAACCATTTTGGGGTAGCCCGTCGTGCCTGACGAAAACGCCACAAGCATTGTATCGGAAGCTTTTGTCTCTACGCGTTCCCACTCGCCGCTCGCCGCCTCGACTCCCTTTTCAAAGCTAAGCCATCCGTCTTTTTCGCGTTTTGTAATCGCCTTGATTTCGACAGTCGGGCACTCGGTTTGCGAGTCGCCGAAATTCTCCGCGCAATCGCCGTCGCCTGTAATTATCGCCATTTTTATCCCGGCGGCGTTGCAGCGGTAAACATAATCTTTTTTAAGTAGCAGGTGCGTCGCGGGTACGGCGACCGCCCCGATTTTGTGAAGCGCCATAACCGTGTACCAGAAAATATAACTCCGTTTGAGTACCAGCAGTACGAAGTCGCCTTTTTTTATCCCCAAAGAGGAGAGGTAATTCGCCGCCTTGTTACTGTACTCCTTCATTTCGCCGAAGGAGATAACCTTTTCGGAGTCGTCCGCGCCGACCCAAACGAGCGCGGTTTTATCGGGGTTTTCTTCCGCGATAACGTCGATAACGTCATACGCGAAGTTGAAATTATCCTCATATGTCAATTTATAGTTTTTTCTGAGTTCGTCCAAACTTTTGCAGTCGTCGCGGTTCATTCCTATAAACTTTTCGTAAATAGGCATAACTCATCTCCTTAATCTATGAAAAAATATCCTTAATCTTATCAAGAATCATTACCAAACCGACAATCGCTATAACCGAAATAATCTTGACCAATCCGTCCCGCGCTATTTTGTTCGCGACGTCGACTTGCGCGTCTATGTCGTCGGTGTATTCCCCCGTCGAAATGTACCAGTTAAGCGGCGCGAACTTGAGCGTATATGCGCGTTTGCCGTAGTCGCCGTTCGTTTTCAGGCGCGGGAACTCAAATTCCGTGAACCCGCCGCCCGAATCCCCCGCCTTGATGATTTCCCGAATAAAATAAACCCGATTATCGTCGTGGGTGTTGTACCTGTCCAATCCGATGAATTTGGTATTCGGGTGCGCGATACAAATATAGTTTCCGTCGTCTATCCAGCAATAGCCGTCGCCGTCGTCGTACCGAATACTAATGACCGCCTCTTTCGCGTCCTCTTTCATCTCGTCATAGGTGATTTTGCCGTCCAGATACCGCTCATAGTACATTTGCACGACACTCACCGCCGTTTGCGTCGCGTCCTTGAGACTCTTGTCGCCGTACTGGCGAATCGTCCCCTCGAACGCTCCGCTTATATCTTTCATAAGCACGACCGCCTGTACGATTTCAACGGTCACAAGGACGAATATGAGGGCGGAGACTATGATTAGCAGTTGCTTTTTTGCCGGATTAAGCTCTTTGTGGCTCATAATCCGATTACCACCGCGAGAAAACGCGCCCGCGAACCTGTGGTTTGCATAGCGTGAGGGAGTGCGGAGTTATAGTATATACTGTCCCCCTCGTTAAGATTATACACGTCGTCGTTAAGAAAGAGAGTCAGAGTTCCCTCAAGAATGTAGTTAAACTCCTGTCCGTCATGGGCGTGGAGCGTCGGTTTTTCGCCGCTCGGCTCGACTGTTACGATAAACGGCTCAGCTTTCTTTTCGCGGAAAGTGTAGGCGAGGTGTTTGTAGGAATACGCCTTGCGCCTGGAAACGGAGTATCCCGCGCCTGCGCGGACGACTGTGCAATCCGACAAACGCGGGGATTCCCCCGATATGATATCCACAACGTCAACGCCGAGTATCGCCGCGGCGGAGTACAGAAAACTGAAGGAAAAATCGTGTTCCCCGTTTTCGTAGCTCAAGTATTCCTCCGCGCAAAGTTTTGTCCTAGCCGCCATATCCGAAACGCTTATTTCCCGCGTCTCGCGCATATATCTAAGACGCGTCCCTATGTCCTTGAATTGGTCTTCCATTGATGTCACCCCTATTCGTAAGAGTAGCCGATTTGAACGGCGCGCATATTTCCGTCAAACAGTTCCGTCTTTCGCTCGGGAACTGTTTTCTTCATCGCCGCGAAAATGTCTTTCTGGGTGCATATGCCCGTTTGTTTTATGACATACCCGACCATAACCATATTGGCGAGTTTCGGGATTCCGTGTTCGTCGGCGAGTTCCGTCGCGGGAATATAGCGCGGACGCACGTCGCGTCTTTCGACTTTTTTATCTATGAGTGTGCTGTTCACGAAGGCGAACCCGTTCGATTTGCAATCTTTTTCGTATCTGTCAAGAGAGGGACGGTTCATAACAATAAGTATGTCGGGGTTTGTGACAATCGGCGAACCGATTTCCGCGTCACTCACGATTACGCTGCAATTCGCCGTTCCGCCGCGCATTTCAGGCCCGTAGGACGGAAGCCAACTCACGTGTTTGTCGGCGATAAGCCCTGTGTACACGATGAATTTGCCCGCGAAAAGAATACCCTGACCGCCGAATCCCGCAAGGAGTATGTTGCTCTCAGCCATTGTTTTCGCCCCCTTTGTCCTTGTATACCCCTAAGGGGTAGTACGGAAGCATATTATCCCGAAGCCAGTCAAGCGCGGCGACGGGGGACAAGCCCCAGTTAGTCGGGCAAGTCGAAAGAACCTCGACGATTGAAAAGCCCTTTTTCTGGGTTTGGTAAGTGAACGCCTTTTTGATTGCGGCTTTCGCCTTTTTTATGCCGGGTACGTTGTCTACCGATACGCGTTCGGCGTATGCCGTCCCCTCAAGCGTCGAAAGGAGTTCGCACACGCGTATGGGGTGTCCCTCCGTCTCGGCGTTTCGCCCGTAGGGCGTCGTTTGCGTCACTTGACCTAAAAGCGACGTAGGGGCCATTTGCCCGCCCGTCATTCCGTATATAGCGTTGTTCACAAAGATTATCGTAATGTTTTCGCCGCGTGTCGCGGAGTGAACCGTTTCCGCCGTGCCGATTGCGGCAAGGTCGCCGTCGCCCTGATACGTGAAGACGACGCTATCAGGATTCGCCCGCTTAAGCCCTGTCGCGACTGCGGGAGCGCGTCCGTGCGCCGCCTGTATCATATCGCACTCAAAGTAATTGTACGCCATAACCGCGCAACCCACAGGCGCAACCCCAACGCTTTTCCCCAAAACGTCAAGTTCGTCCAGAACTTCCCCCACAAGGCGGTGTATAATCCCGTGGGTACAGCCGGGGCAATAGTGGAATATATCGGGGGAAATCGATTTCGGTTTTTCGAATACTACCATATTATATAACCCCCCTAAAATTCGCGGCTTCTTTTTCAATCGCGTCAAGGATATTTTCGGGAGTGTGGATAACTCCGCCTGTACGCGCGCAAACGCTGACGGGGCGGCGGCATTCGGTCGCCAGTCTCACGTCGTCAACCATTTGCCCCATACTCATCTCAACGCTTATAAACACCCGCGTGCTAAGTGCTAGTTCGGCAAGTTCCTGTTTCGGGAACGGGTAAAGCGTAATCGGGCGGAAAAGCCCCACCTTTATCCCCTTTGCCCGCGCCGTGTTTATGGCGTTTTTGCAAATTCTGGACGGCGCGCCGTAGGCGACAAGCACAATGTCCGCGTCGTCCGTCTTGTATTTTTCAAACAAGGTCTCTGTTTTGGCTATTTCGGCGTATTTATCGAAACGCTCGAAGTTGCGCCGCTGAAGTTCCTCTGGGTCAAGGTAAAGCGAGTTTACGATGTTTTTCCCCCGCGCCCCCTTTGCTCCCGTAAGCGCCCAGTCTTTCGGCGGCAGCTCCGTCTTCGGACATTCGTCCATTATGACGGGTTCCATCATCTGCCCCAAAACCCCGTCGCCCAAAATCATTACGCCCACGCGGTACTTGTCCGCCAAATCGAACGCTTTTCTCGTGAGGTTCACAATTTCCTGAATGTTGTTCGGTGCAAGCACGATAAGGTGGTAGTCGCCGTGTCCGCTCCCCCGCGTCGCCTGAAAGTAGTCGGACTGGGAGGGTTGTATTCCGCCGAGCCCAGGGCCTCCGCGCTGGATATTCACGATTACGGCGGGCAAGTCGCAGCCCGAAAGATACGAGATACCCTCACTCTTAAGCGAAATCCCCGGGCTCGAGGAAGAGGTCATCACGCGAACGCCCGCCGCCGCCGCTCCGATTACCATATTTATCGCGGCAATCTCGCTTTCCGCCTGGAGATACGTCCCGCCGATTTTCGGGAGACGTTTAGCCATATACGCGGCGACTTCCGTCTGGGGAGTAATCGGATACCCGAAAAAGTACCGACAGCCCGCCGTGATTGCGGCTTCCGCTATCGCCTCGTTGCCTTTCATCAAAATTTTCTCCATTTTAAAACTCCTTATTTTTCTACTCTAATAACTATATCGGGGCAGATTATGGCGCAAAACCCGCAGGAAATACAAAGTCCGTTGTCGCTTACCTCGGCGGGGTGGAAACCCTTCGCGTTCATACGCGTCTTAGAAAGCGACACAATCTTTTTCGGGCAGGCGGACGCGCAAAGCCCGCAGCCCTTACACAAATCTTCATCAAAGGTTACCAATAAAAAACAGTCCTTTCTATATCATATGTCTACAATGATATCATTTTTTTCTTTTATACGCAATAAAAAAATGGACACCCGCAAGTATCCATTTTTTTACAACTCAGTTTTCTTTCTTCTCGTTTCCGTCTTTATCATATCCCCGCGCTTCTCTCAAAACCTCTCTGACCACTTCTTCAACGGACTCAATATCTCCTTTTTTCAAAAAGCGGTCTAATGACGAGAAAAGCCCGATAATCTCAATTCGATTCATAGATACCGCGCCTCCTTTTTTACCATTATTATATACCGTCATAATATAAATTACAATTACTTTATTTATAAAACCTCTTCCGCGTGGCGCGTGACGTGACACCCAATGTTTACCGCGACAGGAAGTCCCGCGATATGTGTCGGGAAGACGTTTATGTGTACCGCGAGAGCCGTCGTGACTCCGCCGAACCCCGCCGCGCCCACGCCTTGCTTATTTATATCGTCAAGCAGCGATTTTTCGGCGCCCGCCCAAAACTCGTCGGGGTTTTTCGCCGTCACAGGCAGAAGAAGCGCGTGTTTAGCCATAAGCGCGGCGTACTCCATAGTTCCGCCCACGCCCACGCCCGCTACAATCGGCGGGCAGGGATTCGAACCCGCGTTTTTCACCGTGTCAAGGACAAACGCCTTCACGCCGTCAATCCCGTCCGAGGGTTTGAGCATTTTCACCCCGCTCATATTCTCGCTCCCGAAACCTTTCGGCGCGACAATAATTTTGAGGCTGTCCCCGCCTACTATCCGCGTATGTATAATCGCGGGCGTGTTGTCCTTTGTGTTAAGCCGCGATATCGGGTCGGACACGACGGATTTTCGCAGATACCCCGTTTCGTACCCGTGCGCCACGCCCTTATTCACCGCCGCGTACAAGTCCCCGCCCGACAAATGCAAATCTTGTCCTATTTCAAGAAAAACGACTGCCATTCCCGTATCCTGACAAATAGGAATCCGCGACTCCCGCGCAATCTCCGCGTTTTGCAGGAGCTGCGAAAGAACGTCCTTTGCCGTCTCGCTTTTTTCCCTCTCTTTCGCCTCCGCGAACGCCGTCTTTATATCCTCGTTCAAAAATATATTCGCGGATACGCAAAGGCGCGACACCGTTTCCGTAACTTTTTGCACATCAAGTTCTCTTATCATCACGCACCTATAATTTTCTGTATATAAACACCGCCGCCCCAAGCCCCAAAATCCCCGAAACCGTGATTTTGACGCTGAACCCGAAGGTAATCTCCACAACGCCCATATTCAGGACAAAGGGCGGGGTAACGCCGAACGCCGCCCCGTAATTCAGCCACGAAACGTCAAAAAGCGACCCGATAAACCCTCCGAGTATAACCCCGCAGAGCATCACCAAAACCAGAACGACGCCGTTTTTTCCGTTTCGCCCGCCTGTGCTTTTCGCCGAACCAACCATATCCTCACCTACATTATACATTATTCTGACAAAATATCAAACCATTTTGCTGATTTCTTTCTTAAGGCGCGTAATTATTTTTTTCTCAAGCCGTGATATGTAGGACTGGGAAATCCCGAGAAAATCGGCGACTTCTTTTTGCGTCATCTCTGTGCGTCCGTTAAGCCCGAAACGCATATTGACAATTTGTTTCTCCCTTGCGTTCAGTTTCTCCATCGCGGTGTGCAGCAATTCGCGGTCGACTGCCTCCTCAAGGTCTTTGTAGATGATATCGACTTCCGTACCCAAAATATCTGAGAGAAGAAGTTCGTTGCCCTCCCAGTCCACGTTCAGCGGCTCGTCGATTGAAACTTCCGTTTTTGTGCGGGTGTTTCGCCTAAGGTACATCAGGATTTCGTTTTCGATACAGCGCGAGGCGTATGTGGCAAGTTTAATGTTTTTGTCCGTCTTAAAGGTGTTTATCGCCTTAATCAGCCCGATTGTGCCGATTGAGATTAAATCCTCGACGTTTATCCCCGTGTTCTCGAATTTTCGCGCTATGTAGACGACAAGCCGCAAATTGCGTTCTATGAGTGTCGATTTAACGTCGTCCGCGTTTTCCGCGCCGAGCTGGCTAAGGAGATTAAACTCCTCCTCGGGCGAAAGTGGGGACGGCAGAACCTCGCTCCCCCCGATATAATATACCTCGCCCGATTCGCCGCCCGATTTCAGTATTGTCGCCATAATTCTTATAATCTTTGTATAAAAATTTGCCATATTGTCCACTCCTACGCGATTCCTTTGAGTATTTTCGGATTTAACAAGCCGTGATAACTTCCGTCGTCCGATAGTTTGAAATTGTATATCCCGATTATGACGTCCTTTACGTTTAGGGTTTTGCCGCCGTTTTGTATCTCGATTCTGTCGGGGCGAACGCCCAGCAGCATTCCGCGCTTTCCGAGGGATTTGTAGGGCAGAAGACGCACGCGGTACTTTAAGCTGTCGTCCTCGAGTTTGCTTAATATGTAATCGAAATTGTCCTCCTTGTTTTCGCTGAAAATCAGGCAAAACGCGTCGGGGAGGACGGATTTCAAAACCTCAAACTCCGTAATCAGGACGGGGGACTTGCCGACGGGGTCGATTAGAGAGTTGCCCGTGTCCACCAGCATAGGCACGGTGAGCGTCTTTTCGCCCAGATAAATCTTCACGCCGTAGTAGGTTTGTTTCTGTACAAACGTTCGCTTAACCCATATTTTAAGCAACATAAGAGATATGTATAGGACAGACGTTGCGAGTATAAGCGTTTTCACGGAGAAGCCTAACTGAAACGAATACACGAACGCGAAACCCGCTCCGGCGGAGCAAAAGGCGCAAAGATGCGCCGCCCCCAAAAGTTTCCCGAAATCCTTGATATTACCTGGTTTAAAGGTTATGTATACGCTGAGAGAGAGCATAAGTACCGCGGCGAAGATATTATTAAAGATATTCAAAACCATAAACAACACATACAAAAACGCCCCGCAAAA
>BNUF01000099.1 GCA_025997155.1 Clostridia bacterium | reverse complement strand
AGGTTTTCCGCCTTACAAGGAAGCGGCGACGACGCACACTCCTAAGCAGTTTGCTAGGAGCCGCTGACGCAGTACGGCGGAAAAGATGCCGAAAAGACCCAAAATGGAGATGCTGAACAGGCTCTAACATTCCAGACACATAGGCTCAATTCAAAGGGGGGACTGGGAATTGAAAATAACGCTGACGCAGACTGAAAAATTGCTCAAAAGCCGTATCAAATTTACGCAGTTCGGATTTTCTATGATGCTTACCAGACTTAAGGACGTATACCAAAAAAATCCGTCTTCACTCGAAGACTGCAAAACCGAAATCAACTTCTTTTTGGAAAAATTTTCAAGTATCATGTCTCAGGACTATGAGACGATAAAAACCCTGTGAACAGAGAGGCGGGCTTTTAATGCTGATTACGTTTGACGAAACCGTAAAATTGATTCAGGAAGGCAAGCTCCTTCACCTGGCGGGGTGCGAGGATTTGATTAGAAAACTGCCGAAGGGCAATTGGGTTGCGGGCTCCGCCGAACAGTACATGACCGCCGAGGGCGGAAAAACCTCAAGCGACCGTATATTCGCGAATGTCCTGCAATACGAGGATTTCAAGGTGTCCGTGTACGACGAAAACGATATGCAAAACGTCGCGAACGACGCGTATGACAACGGCTATACGCTCCTTATCATTCCCGCGCTAACCAAAGTCCACGTGCTGTACGCCGAGAAATCCCCCGAGTTTGAAAATATATTCCTCAAGACCGTCGCGGGGTGGATTTGCGGCGCGAACACGACAAGGCATGCGACCAGCGCGACGACGATAAACGGCGTCTCTGGCGAAGCTTTCACGGACAAGGCCGTCGCGCTCCATATACGCATACCCGACGGGAAAGTCGCGTCTATCGGTATCGTGAATATCTTCGAGCAGGACGAAAACTCGCCTACGATTGAGTTTGACGAGGTGGATTTCAAAGCGGTGAACGCGAAAGTAGACGGGGAAGAAGTTAAATTCGCGGAATATATCAGGAAAAATAACATAGATATAGCGTTTCCGCTTGTCGGAGAGTATTCGGGGTTTGGTATCAATACCTCGATTCAGGAAATTTCCCCCGACGGAACGGTGTCTTTCGCCGCCCCCGTCTTCCCGAATATAAAATATAAGACCGCCAAACCGTTCGAAAGTTATGTCGACGAGTTCGCCTCAAAAATAAGTCTGCTGAAAGGCGCGGAGTACGTGTTCTCTTGCAACTGCCTCAACAACTTCGTCCACGGGAAACTTGAGGGCAAGAACATTGACACCTTCTTCGGACCGGTCACATACGGGGAAATCGCCTATCAACTCATTAACCAAACCTTGGTGTACGTCACGGTATCATAACAGCAAAAGCCCTCGCCGTAATACCGCAAGGGCTTTTTTGTTGTCAATATGCGAATTTTGTGATTTTATGGTATATTAGCTGCCGTAGTTGCGGACATTATAACGTATTATATACGTAAATGGCTCGACAAGACAGCAAACGCCAAAAAGCCGTAGCAATAAAAACCCTCGTGCGCCACACGAGGGTTTTTTTAAAGCTTTTGTATGCAGTTTTTTAATGGAAGCTAATGAACGCAAGTGCTATTCTTTCACTCATTCAGCAACTTCATTATACCGCGGTTTTTTCGCGTTGTCAATAGCAAATTTTGCGATTTCTTGGTATAAATATATATGTTGCGGCGGCGCGGCATATATATTCATAGGGTGATTTTATGAATATAGCGCTTGTCGGTACGCCGAATACAGGGAAAAGCACTATTTTTAACGCGCTTACAAAAAAACGCCAGCACACGGGGAACTGGGCGGGGAAGACGGTTGCGCTGGAAGTCGGGAGCTACGCGTACAACGGTGTCGTTTATGACGTCGCGGATTTGCCTGGGGCGTACTCGACGGAGGACCGCGGCGGCACGTCCGCTGACGAACGCGCCGCCTGCGATTTTTTGCGCGGCTGTTCCGCCGATTTGATTGTGCTGGTGCTCGACGCGACGGCACTTTCGCGGGGGTTGCCGCTTGCGCTCGAGCTGTGCCGCCATAAAATAATCATATGCGTGAATCTGATTGACGAGGCAAAAAAACGCGGAATAGAGATTGATACGGAGAAACTATCCGAAATATTTGACACTGAGGTAATATCCGCGAACGCCCGCGAAAATATAGGAATAGGCGAACTGAAACAAGCCATCGAAAGAAACTGTAAATTCCAGAAAACGCGAATGCCCGCGGAGTTTTCGGCTGAGGAGATATGCGAAAGGGTATGTAAAACGCCGCCCTGTTCGGACAAAACCGACAGGCGAGGCGACAACGCTCTCCTCGGGGGGCGTTTCGGTATTCCTGTCACGATTGCGGCGTTTCTTTGCGTACTTTGGCTCACGCTTGTGGGCGCGGGGTTTTTGTCGGACATTTTGCTGAAATTTTTCTATGTCGTTAAATCTCAAATATATGTGCTTTTGCTATACGCGGGGGTGTCGGAGGTAGTCCGCGAATTCCTGTCGGACGGGGTTTTTAACACGACGTTTTGGGTTGTATCGGTAATGCTCCCCGGGATAGCCATATTTTTTCCGTTATTCGCGCTCTTGGAGGATTACGGGCTTTTGCCGCGTTTCGCGTTCAACCTCGACCCGTATTTTCGCAAGGCGGGGACTAGCGGAAAACAGGCACTCACAATGTGTATGGGGCTCGGCTGTAACTGCGCGGGCGTCTCCTGCTGCAGAATCATCGAAAACGAACGCGAACGGCTTATCGCCATTTTGACAAATAATTTCACGCCTTGCAACGGGCGTTTTCCTCTTCTTTTCACGCTGTCGGCTATATTTTTCGGTGCGGGCGCTTTCGCGCCATCGCTTTTCGCGCTTATGGGGGCTAGTCTATGTATCGGGCTAGGCGTGACTTTTTTGCTGTCAAAAATTTTGCGGGGCGGCGAAAAATCGGTGTTCGCGCTTGAACTCCCGCCCTACCGCAAACCTCTGTTCGGGAGGGTGATACTTCGGTCGCTGCGTGACAAGACGCTTACTATACTGTTGCGTGCCGTGACGTTCAGCGCGCCCGCCGGAGCGTTCGTCTGGATTCTCCAAAACACGGGGCTTCTCCCGAAAATCACGGGGTTGCTTGACCCCTTCGGGCGTTTTCTCGGTATGGACGGCGTAATCCTTGCGGCGTTTATATTGGGACTTCCCGCGAACGAAATCGTTATCCCGATTATGCTTATGTGCTACCTCCGGAGTTCCGCGCTCACGGATATCGGCGGACTAGACGCGCTAAGCGGGATACTTCGCGCAAACGGTTGGAACGCGGTCACGGCGGTTTGCGTAATCCTGTTTTCGCTTAATCATTTCCCATGCGCGACGACACTTTGGACGATAAAAAAAGAAACTAACTGGAGGGTCGCCTGTGCGGCGTTTCTGATTCCCACCGCTGTCGGGTGCGTCCTCTGCGCCCTCGTTGCGCGTGTTATGATTTTATTACCATGAGTATATTCTCCGAATACTCATATTCTGCGCCGACATAGGGCAGGCGAAAAACGGAGAAGTAACTAAACACAATACGAACGCAGTGATAGAGGCGTGTCCGCCATCGTTAGACTGCTTTATCCCGCGGAACTTCACGGTTGACTTTGGTGAACAGGAATACGTAAGCGGTACTCGCGGCTTGCCCAGACTTGTTTTGTACGATTGATTTACGAACACCCGAAAGAGATACACGCGAACGTTATTAATAATCGAAAGGGGCAGAACTATGACACCGAAAAGCCCGATAAACCGCGTCAGCGGCAAATACTATCCTAAACAACGGCAGCCACGTCTCCTGCGCCGCCAATGTTTATATCGTCAATAAGCAGTGTTTCGGTGGCAAATTTCCGCTAAATTCTACCGCAACCCGCCTTATATATAGCAATTTAATTAACAGCAGGCTATATTTTACGCTAAATACTGTGATTGTTGCTTCGTTTACGTTTTGGACATATAGTCTACAAAAACCGAAGTTGCTATATTTAATGAAGTTAGCGGAAATACGAAATCCTACAAAAACGAACTAACGAACGCCGACCACGCCGATTTGTTAAATTTATTCTATATAAGAACAAGGTGCGAGAAGCAAGAAGAAGCGAAAGATTTTCTTCTTGCTATATTCGAGGAGGGTGAGAAGCCGTCCGCCGAGGTTCATAATCATAAAAACGCTTGAGCGTGCGAGGAAAGCGCTTAAAGTCAAGGCGGCGGCAAGGGCTGGTTTATGTCTATCCCGGTATTGCGGAGAAAATCAAGGACAGGGATATGTGCCGCGCAAACGCTGAGCATAAGGCACGCCAGCCTCCGGCGACATTTGGGTGCGGACAAATATCGGACGACTTGGCGGCGGCGGTTGTCGTTGGTGGCAATAACGACGGAGAACGCCCTAAAATAGACATTCCCGTCCGAAAAAGTTTGGCTGGCGGGATTCGGGCGAAAGTCGGTGTGCATGAGTTTGAAGCCGACGGAAATTTCATAGCTGACAAACTGGCCGAATTGCTGCGCGGGCTGGGCGGTGAGCCGCCGTGCTGAACTTTGAAGGCAAAGCCATTTACCTTGCCTGCGGGGCGGCGAATATGCAATGCAGTTTCAACGTCTCTTAATTAGTCTGTCAAAACACCGCAAATTCGGCGCATTGTCTGAAAAAACTTCTACACACTAGCAACTGGCTTTGGGTCTGTTCAACGAGGCTGAGGTTTTCGCCAACGCCAAAGTTCCCGAGCCGACACTTGAACAGGTTGCGGCTCATACGCGCAAGAAGCGCAAAGGCAAGCGCGACGAGCTTTACTGATGAAAATTGAAATCATCAAAAATGATATACTCCACGCCGATGAAACGACTATGCAAGTCGTTAAGGAGCACGGGTGCAAGGCGTCGCAAAATTCGTATATGCGGCTATATCGTAAACACGCCGAACGACACGTCGGAATATCATCCGACGCGGGAGAAAGAGTCCGTAAGCGCCTTTTTTAAAGGGTTTGCGGGATACCTGCGCGTCGACGGCTAGGCGGGCTGCAAACACCTTGAAAAACTCGGCGTGACGCTCGTGGAGTGTTGGACGCACGCGAGGCGCAAGTTTAATTGAGAAGGAAGAAGTTAAGTGCAGTGAAGCCCCACGTTATGTTGAACGAATCGAATTTCTAATGGAAGCTTGTAATAGTGAATTTACTTATAAAGAAATGAAATTACTTAATGGGCTTATTGTTTCAAGATATCCAAATGACCTCGAAGCATTTCAACACTTAGTAACTTACCGTTTCGGTTATCTAAAAACAATGGTACGTGACTATGGAAAATAATATGATATTTTTATTTACCCTTAAATTATGTTTTGGTTTACATATTGTACTTTATTTGAGCAAAATGTCTTACTGACTTTTCCTTGGACGTTATTTCTATGCTTTCATTTTTTTACCCATTTTTTACCTCCTTGATTGTCTTTATTCCCGCCTAATGCAAGGGTATCCCTAGTTTGCGGATACCCGCGCCGATGAGCGAACGCGCCTTAAATATCCGCCGCTCCTTTCTCTGTTTACAAGTTTTTCGCGTCCTTATCGGCTTGTATTAAATCGCTTATATACCGAATTAATGCTTTTGTGGGTTTGCCAACTCACTGCCGCCAAATAATCCCTAAGTTCTGCCTTTAGGCATAATGTCGCCGGTATCACTGGTTCTTCGTTGAATAGCTTGTCTATATTGGCGGTAATGTTCTTGCTTATGGTGCTGTATATACTAGACCGCGGCTATCCTTCTAGAAAACTGTTTGCGGAAATGATTGATGAAAAGCGCTTTTTTCTTATGCGTTGCCGCCGTAATTTTAACGCGGACTTCGATATGGTTCAGAAGAAAGAAAAAGTTAATTTCTTATATAGCGATAAAACCTATCAGGTCCGCATATTCCGTATAGAAACGAAGTTTAACAGTTTGAAGAATAAGCTCGAACAGTAAAACTTTTCGGGCAGGCGCGTTGTTACCGTTTATCAGGATTTTTGGGCAAAGTTAGATATGGTAAATATCGCCGCCGTACTATCTTTTGCAACTGACACTTTATATAGAAACAGTTACCGCCAACACTTTAAATAAACACGAACAAACAACTAACGAAAACAGGCTTGCGTGGTTCATTGCGAGCGAAACATCTTGGCGGAAGTCAAAAAGAAAGACAAAGGATTTGTCGCCGCTAAAATCAAGCCTATTTTCCTGCACCCCTATAAAAAATCCGCGTTCGAAGAGCTGAACCGGGTTGTTAAGCCACGACTTCCCAAAAGCCATGAAGATTCTTAAAGACGCGGAAACTGAAATCCTCACCTTCTATGATTTTTTCACGAACGAAAAGCTCTCAGTCGAGGCTCGCGCCGAAGCCCGTAAACACATCTATACGTCAAATCCCATAGAACGACTTAACCGCGAAGTTAAACGCCGTTCTGATATTGCTATGATTTTCCCAAATCGTGATTCCGCCATAAGACTGTGCGGTGCTATTTTTATGGATATATCTTTTGAAGGGCAAGTCTCAGACAAGCCTTTTATCAAAATGTTTGGTTTCTTGGAATAACTCACAGTCTTCGAGCTCCGCCGGTTTTCTTTTCAATTTTATTCTTTTAGTTTCTTTTCCTTATAACTTAAATTTTTTTTATACCACTTGACAGAACAGTATCAAATCAAGATTGTGGAACATTTGCATCTGGAACTTCCTTTGAAACTATAGGCAACTGAATACGGTGGTAAAAACTTTTTCGGGAATTACGGATAATTGTATTGACTAAATGGATTATTTCGTGTAAAATATTTTACAAAATAAGGTCACCTCTAAAAAACCCTGTTGTTAAAAATTTGCACCTTAATTTTACCGGATTTGTCAACCAATGCTAGCATTGCAAGGAAACTGATTTTATTGTAGGTGCTTTGGGGTGATACTTGACTATGTATATGCACTTATATAAAATTTCAACAGTTATTCTAATATGTATTTTAGTTTTGTTGTCAGGGTGCACTTCCCAAGGTTTCGCCGACAACAAATCTTTATCGCAGTCATATGGTACAATTACTGAAGAAGATTTTAAGGAACGTTTGGTTGCTGGATTGTTTGAAAAATATGACAAACATTTTGAAATATCGGATATAAGTTCAATGAATGATAGATACTGTGAGTATAGAGGAATAGGGACATCTATAGATGATAGAAATTCTTTTAGCTTTTGGGCGGCATTTTACAATGACGGTACTTTGAACTTTAGAGATAGTTATTTTCAATATGTTATAAAAGAAGATTACGAAAAATATATGTCTGATATTGTTTCCGAGGTCTACCCTGAAAACAAGGTAATTATGCAACATGCGTCGTATTATAGCTTTTGGGATGGGTACGATAAAAATTCTACTTTCGAAGATGTAGTTCGAGACCACAATAAAGAATTAAAGAACGCTATAAAATTTAATATTTGTATTCATACTGAAGGTAGTGGAAGTGAAAAACAAGAAATAGCTCAAAAGATAGCAAAACATATATATGACAACAGTGATTTTGGTGCTTCAATATATATAATAGGCGTACGAAATAACGCTGAAAACGGCTACGAGCAAATTGACACAGGAAATAACAACTTTGTTATCTGGCGCGAATCACAAGAATGGAGCGGAGATATTAGGATGGAGCGAGAGTTTCAGCGTTGGAGTATATCTGACTTAAAGGATATCGTTGATGGCGAAGCTGTACCAAATTCCGGAGGTATAATATATGGGAACTAATATTGCTTCAGGAGTATGGAAAGATTTAACAAAAGAAGGAACTAACGTACTCTCTATGAAAGATATTTTATTGTTGGACAACATTGCATACTTTAGGGTTTTTCAATAAGACTTATACGAAATGATGCTAAGAAACCCCAATGAAAGTCTTAGCAATTTATTATTGGATAAAAATACCCTACTATCTCAAATCGGAAATATGGAAAAAAAGGTTTATTAGTTAAACTGGATTGGCATATAAAAAGTTTTGACAATTTAGTTGACGGAGAACTTTTTTCTACCGAAGAGTTTGGTTATTTTGAGACTATTTCAGAAAATTACGGCATTAGTTTGAGTACATTCATAACTATGGATGCGTATGAGAGGGTTTTATATAATTCTCCAGAAACCGTTATTTGCAAAGGAATTGTATAGTCGAGGCTATTTAAAAGCGTTAGCCAACGCATCCCAAAAAGAATCAAATTTGTGCATATGAAATCTCAATCTTCTTTTAACATTTGCCCACAATTTTTCAATCGGATTAAGGTCAGATGAATAAGGTGGTAAAAATATAACTTTAAAGCCGTACTCATCAGCAATATCGAAAATTCTTTCTTTATTGTGAAATGAAGCATTATCAATAATCAAAACGCTTCTTGAAATATCTCTCACGCAAGGT
>BNUF01000098.1 GCA_025997155.1 Clostridia bacterium | reverse complement strand
CAAGAGCCTTGTCGATTCCATCTCTTTTCTAAGAGTTTCAAGGAGTGCGTCACTGTTTATCAGCTTATCGTACTTCACCTTGGCGTTCTCAAGGAATTGCAAGATTTCTTCCGTCGTCTTGCCGTATTTTCGCTTTAGTTTATAAAGCAAATTAAGCCGATTTTCGATTTCTTCAAGTTCGTTCTCGTCGATTTCGAGATTGTCGGAATATGACCCGAGGTCGCCTATAAGTTCGTCAAGTTGTATACAAATAGTTTCTATCGTCTCCAAAAAAGGCTCGGCGTTTTCGTCAAGATTCGACAACTGGCGCAAATAGTTTCGCCCGTCGCGCAAAAGGTCAAGGGCGGACGTTTCTTCGCTCAAAACTTCGATTGCGTTCGCCGTCTTTTCGATAATCCCTTGCGCGTTGTCAAGGAATTTTTTGCGTCCCAACAACTCTGTTTCTTCGCCCGCTTTTGGGGCGGCGGCTTCGATTTCCTCAATTTGGAATCGGTACAATTCGATTCGCTCGGTTCTGTCCGCCGCGTCCCCCCCGATTTCCTCAATCTGTGACGCTATATCTCTAAGTTTGCTTATTTTAGTTTCAAGGTTTTCCTTTTGCGCGGACAACTCGCAAAATTTATCAAGCACGTTTATATGCTTAGATTGGTTAAGCAAACTCTGGTGTTCGTGCTGGCTGTGTATATCAAAAATCAACCTAGAGATTTCTTTAAGCGCGGACACACTCACGGTTTTCCCGTTTATCTTGCAGGAGCTTTTCCCCGACTCCGACATTGTACGTTTTATAACAATCAAATTGTCATAGTCGATTTCGATACCGTTTTCCCCAAGCGTCTGTTTGTTTTCGTCCGTGACTTCGAGAACGCACTCCACCTCCGCGCTTTCCTCTCCGATACGCACAAAATCCTTTGAGGCTCGTCCGCCTAAAATAAAATCAAGCGCGTCCAGCACCATTGATTTCCCCGCGCCCGTCTCGCCCGAAATTATATTAAGCCCCGCGCAAAAAGAAATCTCTGTTTGTTCTATCAGCGCGACATTTTGTATGCATAGCGATACAATCATTTCAAAACACCTTCTTTAAGCATCTCACGGAATTTTTGTAAAATTTCCGTTCCGTCCGTTTTATTTCTAAGTACGCAGAAAATCGTGTCGTCCCCCGCGATTGTGCCGAGTACGCCCGCGTTTTCCGTGTCGTCTATCGTCGCCGCAAGAGCCATAGCCATACCCGCCCTTGTCTTTATCACAAGGATATTCGCCGAAATGTCGACGGACACAATCCCCTCCGCGAACATTTTTATATCGACGGGCGTTTTCTTTTCCCCGCGCGAACTCGACATTCCGTACACAAATTTTCCGTTCAAAGGTAGTTTTACAAGACGCAATTCGCGTATATCCCGCGAAACCGTACTTTGCGTCACCTCAAACCCTTCGCCCGAAAGAGCTCTGAGCAGCTCCTCCTGCGTTTCTATCTGCTGGCTTGATATTAGATTTAAAATTGTATCCCAACGTTTCTGTTTCATAAATACACCTTATCTCGACATCTTCCGCCGCAATATGTCAAAAAAACTCAATCCGTTTGTTTTGATTATATTCAAATAATGTTTAGACGCCTTTATATCCACATATTCCCGCGCCTCGATACAAATAAGCGGGCGACCGTCAACGCTGAAAAGAATGTTTTCACCAGAAACAATCTGTACGCGTATCACGTCCTCCCCCGAAACAATGCACGAACGCGTAAAGATATCGTGCGGGCAGATTGGCGTAATCGCGACCATATCGCCGTCAGATTTGAGTATCGGCCCGCCCGCCGAAAGGTTGTAGGCACTCGACCCCGTCGGAGTCGCGATGATTACCCCGTCGGCGCGGTAAGTGTTTATGTACAGATTGTTCAGATAGATATCAAACACAATCATTCGGGAGATTGCCCCCTTTGACACGCAAAACTCGTTCAGCGCAAGCGGCTCGGTGGGGGCGGGAATCGACGGCGACTCCGCCGACAAAAGCATACGCCGCTCTGTGTAGTAATCCCCCGCGAGAACCTTTTCGAGAGACGCAAAACCCTCGTCATACCCCGCGTCCGTGAGATAGCCGAGAGTCCCAAGGTTTATCCCCAAAATCGGTATCCCAAAAATTGCCGCTTTCCCCGCAATTTGTAAAATCGTGCCGTCTCCGCCCAAAACGATAATAAAGCGCGTTTCCACAGAAAACATTTCGTTCATATCGGCGGCATAGGTATTGTCGCCCATTAACGCCGAGGTATCGTCTGGTATAAGCGGTATACAATCGTGATGTAACAGCCAGTCTATAATTTCGCGCAAATGAACGAACAGAGGGTCTTTTGTGTAATTGACGATTATCCCAATTTTTGTCATTTTTCGTCACCGACCGCCTTCAAGATTTTTCCTAAGATTGCCTTTTCGTCAAGTCCGTATTCTCTAAGAATCTCTGGGCGGCCGCCCTGCGCCACAAAGGTATCGGGGAAGTTAAACGCCATAAAAACAACCTCTTTGTTAAGGGTGTTCCGTTTGTTCGCCTGAAACAAAATACTGTTCGCAAGCCCTCCTGTTTCCACGACGCTTTCCAAAACAAAAACGTACTTATAGTCCGCAAGCGAATCAACCAAATCGGTGTCAATCGGCTTCATAAACCGCGCGTTAACAAGTGTCGGTTCGTACCCCCCGCGGCTCAGCTGTTCGTACACATACGCCGCCGTTTCCCCCATATCCCCCGCGAAAATTATCAAAATGTCCCGCCCTTGCTCAAGCGTTTCAGATTTTCCAAAAACTATCGGCGAGCGGACTTCCTTATAAACGCTTGACACCGCGCCTTTCGGGTATCTTATCGCAATCGGAGCGTCAAAATCCGCCGCGAATTTCATCATATCAATCAGTTCGTTTTTATTCTTCGGGGCGAGAACCGTCATATTCGGTATACCGCACAAAAACGACACATCGTACAAACCTTGGTGCGTCTCGCCGTCCCCGCCGACTATCCCAGCGCGGTCCACCGCGAACACCGCGTGCAGTTTCGGCAGCGCTATGTCGTGCAAAATCTGGTCGTACCCCCGCTGCAAAAAAGTCGAGTACACCGCGAAAACAGGCACATAGCCCGCTCGTGCAAGCCCCGCCGCGAAAGTCACGGCGTGTCCCTCCGCAATCCCGACGTCGAAAACCCGAGACGGAAACTCCGCCGCGAAGGGCGTAAGCCCCACGCCCGACGGCATCGCGGCGGTAATCGCGACGATTTTGTCGTTATCCCGCGCCATTTGCAGCAGCGTTTTTCCAAAAACGTCTGAATAGGTGTTCCATACCTTGACTTTTATAGGCCGCCCGCTCTCAATGTCGTAGGGTTCGATTCCGTGGTAATTTTCGGGCGAGCGTTCGGCTAACGGATACCCCTTGCCCTTTTTGGTGTAGACGTGAAGAAGTATAGGCCCTTTCATCTTCTTGACACGTTTTAGAACGTCGATAAGCTGGGGCAAATTGTGACCGTCAAAGGGTCCGATATAGTTAAACCCATACTCGTCGAACATTGTGTTAGGTATCAAAAGGTATTTTATCGCGTCTTTTGTACGCAGTGTCATTTCGCCGAGGGCTTCGCCGAATATCGGCAGTCTTTTAAGGAATCTGTGTACGTTTTCTTTAGCGACAGAGTAGGACGGAGCGGTACGCAAACGGTTCAAATGCTTCGACAACGCGCCGACATTTTCTGATATCGACATTTGGTTGTCGTTTAATATTACTATAAGGTTTGTGTCAAGCCGCCCCGCGTGGTTTATCCCCTCAAAAGCAAGCCCGCCCGTCATCGAGCCGTCGCCGATTACCGCGAGCACGCTATGTTTTTCCCCCGACAAGTCGCGTGCTGTCGCAAGCCCGAGGGCGGCGGAGATTGAGGTCGAACTATGCCCTGTGTCCACAATGTCGTGGGGACTTTCGGAAGTTTTCGGGAATCCGCTAAGCCCCTTATACTTCCGCAAAGTATCGAACTTATCCCGCCGCCCTGTCAATATTTTGTGGACATAACTCTGGTGTCCCACGTCCCAAACGATTTTATCAACAGGCGAATCAAAGCAGTAATGCAGCGCAATCGTGAGTTCGACAACGCCCAAATTCGACGCGAGATGCCCGCCCGTTTCTGAAATTGAGGTTATCAAAAAATCGCGAATTTCGCCCGCGAGTACAGGAAGTTCCTTTATCGTTAATTTTTTCAAATCAGACACGGAATTTACATTCTCAAGCACGTTCTAACCCCTCAAGATACCGATAACAATGCCCAAAATAGCTCCCGCGCAGACTTCAACAGGGCTGTGTCCCAACAATTCTTTTAGTTTCTTGTCAAGCACAATGCCCGTGTTCTCAATGTTCTCAACCATCTGGTTAATCACGGCGGCTTGTTTCCCCGCGGCACGGCGAACCCCCGCCGCGTCATACATTACCACAAGGGTAATCACGGCGGCGACAGCGAAAACGGGCGAGTCAAAGCCCTCCTGAAGCCCCGCGGCAGTCGAGAGAGCCGTCACAAAAGAGGCGTGGCTAGACGGCATACCGCCCGACCCGATTATCAATTTGACGTCGAATTTTTTAACCCGAAAGAACTCAATGATAATTTTGATACACTGTGCCGAAAAAAATGACAAAACAGCCGTCCAAAGCGGCGCGTTCTTTGATATTTCCTGAACAAACGTCATATACACACCTAGTCTACGATTTTTTGTATTATTTGGTATAGTTCGCTCTCGTTCGGTATGATTTCGCCCGCTTTCGTAAGAAACTCAAACCGCGCCCGCATATACTCCTCCTCCGCGCCCTCAAGCCCGTACAAGGCGACATACGTCAGTTTACCGTTTTTCGCGTCGCTTTTCGGAGGTTTGCCGATTTCCTCGGCGGTCGCCGTCACGTCTATTATATCATCTTTCATCTGAAATAAAATCCCCATATTTTCGGCAAAGTTTATCAGCTCAAGGCATTTTTTGTCGGGGAGCTCGGCAAGGTACGCCCCCGCTCCGATTGCGGCGGCAAACAACGCTCCCGTTTTCATTCTGTGAATATCGCGCAGTAACTTTTTGTCGTCATTTGAAGTATTTGACAAAATATCCAAAACCTGCCCGCCAACCATACCGTACACGCCCGCGTTTCTAGACACGACTTGCGCCGCCTTTGCCACGGGCATAAACGGCTTTTCAACAGACGCGTTCGCGATTACCTCATAGGCGCGGTTAAGCAGCGCGTCCCCCGCCAAAACCGCCATACCCTCGCCGAATTTTATATGCGCGGTGGGCAGTCCCCGCCGCAAATCATCGTCGTCCATACAAGGGAGGTCGTCGTGTATAAGCGAATAGGTGTGTATCATTTCAAGCGCAACCGCGAAGTCTATGCACGTGTTCAGATAGATTTTATCCTTTGCGAAAGTCCCAAAGGTGTTCAGCATAAGCCGAGGACGCAAACGTTTCCCTCCCGCCGTAAGGCTGTAGTGCATCGCGTCAAAAATCTGCTGGGGGTACTGGTTCGCGCCGTTCTTCAAACGGCTTTTGAGATGCCTTTCTATATCTATTTTATTTATACTATCTATCGGCATATTAATACTCGCTTTCTATTACTTTTTCTTCAAATCCCCGCGCGGTTTTTGTCAATTCCGATATTATCCCGTCATACTCGTTCAAATTTTTATTAAGGAACCGCGACAGGTCAATCGCGTCTTTATAATGCGCCACAAGGGCGTCAAGGGGCAAGTCGGGCTGTTCCATTCGCCTTGTGATTTCCTCAAGTCCGCTTAGCGCGTCCTCAAATGTCTGTTTTTTTCGCGGCATTTTCTCTAACTCCCGTCACATTCGCCGATAAAACCCCGTCTTTCAGGGCGATATCTATATTGTCGCCGTTTTGAACGCCTGATATACTTTTTACCGAAACGCCGCCCCGCGTCACGGCGGCGAACCCTCTTTCCATAGTCTTTATCGGCGAAAGGTTTTCTAGTATCGTCATTTGAAACCTTAAGGTGTTTCTGGTGTATTCGAGCCTGTTAGTCGCCGCTATAATACAACGGTTAGTCAGGGATTGCGTTTGCTGCCGCCGCAGACTTACCCGCGACTTCAGGGCGTTTTCCGCCTTGCGCGACAAGGCGTTTATCCTTGCCGACAAGTCGAGGGCGTGGAACGAGACGATTTCCGCCGCCGCCGAAGGAGTCGGGGCGCGTAAATCCGCCGCGAAATCCGCAATCGTAAAATCCGTTTCGTGTCCGACCGCCGAAATTACAGGCACTTTCGACGCGGCGACCGCCCGCGCCACGATTTCCTCATTAAAGGCGGACAAATCCTCATACGAGCCTCCGCCGCGCCCTACAATAAGGCAATCGGCCCTTCCGTACTCGTTGTGGGCGTAGATTGCCTCGGCTATCCGTCCCCCCGCGCCGACCCCCTGAACTTGCGCGTCATACAGCAGAACCGTTATCGACGGGTTGCGCCGTTTAATCACCTTTACAATATCCCAAAAAGCCGCGCCGCTCTTTGAGGTGACGACCCCGACGACCTTTGGGAACTGCGGAATCAAGCGTTTGCGTCCCTCGTCAAACAAACCTTCTTTAAGCAGCTTCTCCTTAAGCGCCTCAAAGTCTTCAAAAAGCCGTCCCTTGCCAGAACGTTCCATTTTTGTGACATACAACTGGTAGTCGCCTGTTTTTTCATACAACGAGATATTCCCTGTCACGGCGACTTTCGCTCCGTTTTCCGGAAAAAAGGAAATCCCGCCCGCGTTATGCCGAAAACAGACGCACTTAACCGCCGCGTTCTCGTCCTTTATCGTAAAATACAAATGCCCCGAGATGTGATTCTTATAATTGGAAATTTCCCCCATAACGCAAATATTTGACAAGAGTGCGTCACGCTCAAAAACGGACTTCACGTAAGAATTTAATTGGTATACCGTAAAAACATTCATAGCGCGTCACCCTTGACGACACTTGCCAAAACCCCGTTCACAAACTTTTGCGACATTTCGTCCCCATATTTTTTGGCAAGATTTACCGCCTCATTGATACAAACTTCGTTCTGTATGTCGTCGTCAAACAAAATCTCATATATCGCCAGACGAATCACCGCCAAATCCACGCTGTTAAGCCTGTCCATTTCCCAGCCGCGCAAATTTTCTTCAATGAGCGTGTCTATTTTTGGCAAATTTTCAAAAACGCCGTATATACGGCTTTTTATATAATCTTTGTTCCGCTCGGAAATCGGGCTCCCTAAGCCTTGGAGATAGAAACCGAAACAGACCTCGGGGCTAAAATCCGCGTGAAAAGGTACTTGGTAGACGAGCGTAAAAGCCGCCGTTCGTGCTTCCTCTCTCAGCATAAAAATTCTCCTCTTTGTGTTTGAAAAATATTATAACACTTTTAGCCGAATATGTCGATATAACATTGAAGACGCTTACAGATAAAAATTTTTTTGAATTTTCAGGATTTCCTATTGTCTTAATTGTTGAAAATGTTATAATAGAGAAATATAGTTAATTTGGAAATTCGGGAGGGTAATTATGGCCGCTAAAATTACTAAAAGCAAAAGCAATGACAAACAGGAAATCTTACTGGAGTCAGGGACCAACGAACTCGAAGTCATCGAGTTTACCGTGGCTCATCGTCATTTTGGGATAAATGTATCGAAGGTTGTCGAAATACTAAAGTACGAACCGGTTACCCCTATGCCCAACTCAAATCCTTTTGTAGAGGGGATTTTTAAACCTCGCGAGGAAGTTATGACGCTTGTAAACCTTGCGGCGTATTTGGGGCTTCCGCCCACGTCGGAAAACCCCGAACGCGATATTTATATAATCACGCATTTCAACAACGTAAGCACCGCGTTCCACGTTCACGACGTCGCGGCAATCCACCGCATTTCGTGGTCGGCTATCGAAAAGCCCGACCCGACGATTTACGGCGGAACGGACAGCCTTGCCACAGGCATCGCCCACATAAACGGTCAGCTGATTACGATTGTCGATTTCGAGAAGATTCTCACGGATATCAACCCGCAATCGGGCATACAGATTAACGACGTCGCGAAAATGGGAAAACGCAAGTCGAACTCGAAACCGCTCCTTGTGGTTGAGGATTCTCCCCTTCTTGAGAAAATGATTATCGAATCTCTCGACAAGGCGGGTTTCACGAACATAACCTGCCGAAGCAACGGCAGAGAGGCGTGGGAAACCCTGCTTAGCTACAAAGCGGCGGGCGGCAGCATTCTAGAACACGTGAGCTGTGTCGTAACCGATATCGAGATGCCGCAAATGGACGGCCACAGAATGCTTAAACTTATCCGCGAAGACAATTTTTTGCGCGTCACCCTTGACGACACTTGCCAAAACCCCGTTCACAAACTTTTGCGACATTTCGTCCCCATATTTTTTGGCAAGATTTACCGCCTCATTGATACAAACTTCGTTCTGTATGTCGTCGTCAAA